>JBJXGP010000408.1:0-5056 GCA_046160425.1 Planctomycetaceae bacterium | reverse complement strand
GAGGATGTCCCTCCACTTGTCATCGCACGGCTCACAGAGCCGTGGCACACTTCTGATTTCTCGGTTGTTACATATTTGTTCGACCCGGCCACCCTGCCACGTGTTTGATCTCTTTCCGATGAGCCACGGCGAATTCCTGGGTGGTGTCAGCAAGTCTCCAACAGAAAAGATACCAAAGACACACTGGCTGGAGCCAGTGCCACCCGACGGAGCTATGCTCACTGGCGATCACGAGTGCTTTGATCATCCAAAAGCATTGCAAACAGTTGATCTAGCGCGGCATCCTCTGTGTTAAAGCTCCGAAATTCACTCTTGATGCCTCGTTCGAAGTAATATACTTGCCATATTCCTCCACTATTTTCCAAGCAGAAATTTTCATCGACAGAACCATCCAGCGAGTATGCCCTGCTGCTGATTCTATTGTCTTTAGCCGCCTGAACGAACTCCGGCCGTTTCATCTTCGACTCCGCTCGTAAAAAGGAAAACGCTCGATCGACATAGTTGTCCGCAAGCAATTGTGCCGAGGATGAATCGATTTCCGAATCTTTATCTCACTTCGCCGGGTCTTTCAATTCAACACATCAGCCGGTATCCCCTGCACGAAGGGCAAGCCGGCATACTGCTGCCGTTGGAGTTGTACTCGATCGTAACGAGACGCTTCTGGTTTCCCCAGGCTGAAGTTCATAACCCCTGGAAAGGGACCGGGGGGACAAGCCACGCGGCTCATGAATTTCAGCGATTGCCATCTTTCCACGGGCTGCTAAACGCCCCGGCGATGCTCGAAAGGGCCAATCACCGATTCAGGGGGGATCTCGACCGGGCCTTCGATGATGGCGTGGGGGCCGATTTTGCAACGGTCGCCGATGTTCGCCGGGCCGAGGATGGCGGTGAAGGGGTAGATGACGGAATCCAATCCCAGCGTCGCCCGGCTGTCGATGTAGGTCTGGCTCGGCGAGACGATCGAGACGCCGGCGTTCATCCAGCGGGTTTGAATCCGCCGTTGCAGCACGACTTCGACGTCGGCGAGCTGTGCCCGCGTGTTGACGCCGATCGCTTCGTTGATGTCGAATTGAGGGAGAGCCGCGACACGCTGACCGTTATGCAACAAGACGGCGGGGGCATCCGTCAGATAGTATTCCCCCTGCTTGTTGTTCGGTTGAATCTGGTGGAGCGATTCGAACAGCAGCCGGCAATCGAAGGCAAAGCAGCCGGTGTTGATTTCCTTGATGGCCGCTTCCTGGGGGGTGCAGTCCTTTTGCTCGACGATCCGCAGAAACTCATCTTGCGGGTTGCGAACGATGCGTCCCAGGCCTTCGTTGGCGTCGGTCATCGCCGTCCCGATGACGCACGCCGCCGGCAATTCCTGTTGCGATGTGAGTAAAGCGGCGAGCGATTCGGCGCGGAGCAACGGCGTATCGCCGGCGAGGACGAGGACCGAACCCTGGTGTTTCCCCAGGACCGGTTCGCACATCATGACGGCGTGGCCGGTCCCTTTTTGCTCGGTTTGTAAGGCGAATTCGACGTCGGCGTGATGCGATAACGCGGAGCGAACGACATCCGCCTTGTGGCCGATGACGACGCAAATGCGTTTCGCCCCGGCGTCGCGGACCGCGTCGAGAACCCATTCAATCATCGGCCGGCCGCTGACGGGATGCAGAACTTTGGGGAGTTCCGACTTCATCCGCGTGCTTTTACCGGCGGCTAAAATGATGGCGACGGAATCGGTCACGGTCATTCCTGGCAGCCTGTTGAAAAATGATCAAATGCTGAAATTCATGAGCCGGGTGGTTTATCCACCCGGTGTTTTTCCAACGTATATTCACTCCACTGCTGGGCAAGCCAGCAGTGGCACACTTTTTCAACGGGCTGCTAGTAGCGAATACCCACTCGACCGATGAACCCCGAATCGATATCGAAGCCGGGCGTGGCGTACTTGAACTCGGCTTCGCGCGAGAAGACCCAGCCCCCTTCGATGAAGCTGGAGATGAAACCGTTGTCGCTGCGCAAGCCTAGCATGGCTCTCCAGTCGGCGATCTGAATTTTGTCGTTGACCGACGCCGGTTGAAGATTGACCTGATACGATTCGACGTGATATTCACCCGAGACATACAGCCATGTGGCGATGCCGAGAGGGTTGCCGATAAAGACGCTGACGCGCGGCTGGGGGAAGACGAGTCGCCATTCCCAGAGGTCGTTGGGAGTCCAGACGACACCGGCATAGGGAATGAGGATGTCATCGACGCGATCCCAATACCCGGCTCCCAAGGCCCACATCAACTGTTCGCTGGTGCGCAAGAACACAATGGCGCGGCCGTCGAAGTTCCAGGCGTCCGACGTCGGCGCGCCGTCGAAATCGGTGTTGATCGAGGGATTGAAACCGAGTTGCAGACTCAGCGGCGAGTTGCACGGGGTGGCCAGTTCCAGATCCCAGCCGATGCGATGGACGCTGCCGGGGAGGCCGATTCCCGAGGGGCCGTCCCAACCGCGATAGTCATACTGCGGCGTCGAGGAGAAAATCCAGCCGTCCGGCAGCGGAGACGTATGTTCGAGTTCGACCCCCGCTTCGAAGATGCCAAAGTCACCCAATGCGCCCGATGCGTCTTCCTTGGGGAGATAGCCGAAATTCCAGCGCGAGGTCCAGCCGAAGCGGTAGGGCTGCGGCCCGTTGGTACCGAATGCGAATGGTCCATATCCCGGCGCGGTGTGCGGCATGGCTCCCTGACCGCCGAGGAACGGATCGCCATAGGGGAGCGGACTCAGCGGCGGTGAGGAATACGGCACCACTTGACCCGCGCCGGCGTTGGGGTCGGTCGCTCCGTCCGAATAATACGGGCTGGCGGAATTCGGAGTCTCCTCGTAGGGGGTGGAATTCTGGCCGCGAATCGCAGCCATGAACGCCTCTCGAGGCGCGTAGATCGTGTGATGGGCACCGGAGTCGTACGAGAGCCACAATGCGAAAGTGAGGAATGTAATATTCACCTGACTCAACCTGTAGTGCGGGGAAAGGGAAACAGGTCAGCGGGGACCAAGATTTGCAAGACGAATTGGCGTTGACCGGCAGATTTTGCAGATGTAGCGAAATCCGTCAACGGCAATTCCTTGAGGAAATCTGTTCCGAAGGAGCGAGATTGTAAAAACTACAGGGTGATTGCTTGAAGAAAGTTCAAGAAAAATCCGGCTCACAAGACGTGTCGCGACTCTCACAGACTCGTCGTTTCACTTTCCAGAAACTGGCGGATGCGGTCGCTGATTTCGTCGCGGACTCGGCGGAACTCGGCCATTTTTTCTTCGTCGCAACCCTGAGCATGGGCCGGATCGTCGAAGGGCCAGTGCAGCGTCATTCGCGCGCCCAGAAACACCGGACACGATTCCTTCGCATTGTCGCAAACGGTCACAACGAGATCGAACGGCTGCGATTCAAATTCCGAGAGATGTTTACTGGTGTTGCGGCTGATGTCGATCTGTAGTTCCGACATCGCGCGGATCGCCAGCGGATGAACATACCCCGCCGGCTTCGAACCGGCTGAGAACGCCTCCCATGCTCCCGTGCCGAGGCGATTCCACAAGCCTTCCGCCATTTGCGAGCGGCAGGAGTTGCCCGTACACAGGATCAAGACTCGCTTCATTTCTCATACCTCACGAAATGCAGTTCGCTCGTCCACGCTCAATCGTCGGATCGTAATATTCGACAAACAGGAACGGCTAACAACGCACCGATGAGGGGAGCCAGCACATAAACCCACACATGCTGTAACTGGCCGCTGACGATGGCGGGAGCGAGAGAGCGAATGGGGTTCATCGATGCGCCACAGATCGGTCCGGCGAACATCGCTTCGAGCGCCACGACGCTGCCGATCGCCGCCCCCGCCATGATCCCTTTTTCTTTCGCTCCCGATGAAACATTCAGAATCACGAACATCAGCAGAAACGTCAGGACGACTTCGAGAATGAACGACTGCCACCACGGCCCGGCGGGCAACGTCGCACCGAGCGTGCGATGTTCGAGGAAAAGCAGTCGTAATAATCCGCTCGCTAGAAATGCGCCGACACCTTGTGCGAGCAGGTACGGAAGGATCGAACGGGCCTCAAATCGCCGGGCGAAGTAGAAGCCGAGCGTCACTGCGGGGTTCAGGTGTGCTCCGGAAATGTCACCAACGGCGTAGATCATCGCCATCACGATCAAGCCAAACGTCAGTGCGATCCCGACGTGTGTAATGCTTCCGGCGGAGACATCATTGATGACGATGGCCCCCGTCCCGGCGAATACGAGTGCGAATGTCCCGACGGCTTCGGCCAGATATTGTTTCACGGATTCCTCATTGTGCGCCGCGCATCCATTATGCGTTCTGCCATGTGCGGCGGATTTCGAGTCCCACGGCGGGATCGACCATCACCGACGTCGCGAGATGAACCCCTTCGGCTCCCGCTGCCAGAAATTCGCGAACGTGTGGTGTCGTGCTGACGCCTCCCACGCCGATGAGTTGGGTCGAGTACCCGCGCGACTGGATTTCATTTGACAGAAATGCCGTCTGTGCGACTGAGGCGGAACGAGTCGCATCGCCGCAGATGCCGCGCGGTGCTCCGTCGAACTCCCACTCGCCTTGAGCATTGCGGACGCGGGCAATCACGCTATTGGTGCTGGCCCAGCCGGAAACATAGGGCGCGACGGCATCAAGAACCGTCGCCGCCAGATCGAGATCGGCAAAATAGCCAACTTTGAGAAGAAACGGCGTCTCGCCGATCGCCTGTCGTATTCGGCTGGCGACGCACGCCGCGGCGGACGGCTCTTGATACAATTGACCGTCGCAAGTCGAGACGTTGGGACACGAGAAATTCGCTTCGATGACGTCGGCTCCGCTCTCGAGCGCCCATTTGGCACAGCGGGCGTAATCATCGGCGAGATCGTCGATCGTCCAACCGGGTTGAGTCGTTCCCACAACGGAGACCGAAAGAATTTTTTCGCGAGCGAGTCGATCGCGCGTCCAGGTGACGTCACGTCGCCAATAATCGGGAGACTTGGAGGGCATGCCGAAGGAGACCGCCCAGCTACCCTGCA
>JBJXGP010000407.1:0-6488 GCA_046160425.1 Planctomycetaceae bacterium | reverse complement strand
AACTCGGTGTTAAGAAGATCTCGCATAACGCCTGTCGGACGCCATTTTGCGGCCTATACTGCCAAGCGTTTTCGTATGAAAGTTCCAGTGTACCAAACGATTACGGACCTGTCGCCGGTTCTCCAGGGTGATAGGCCGTTTCTGTCTATTATTCCGTCGTTATTGCTCAGTTCGGAGCAAAGGGGGGGAAGGGGACCGCTCCATTTTGATTCTGTTCATGACCAGAATATGGACCTGCACCCATTCGAGTCCCCTTTATAATATCCCCCGTATGATTATGCCGACCCGAATCAGACAGCAGGTTCGAGGTAAAGATCGATCGCCTCGCGGATATTGTTGAGTGCTTCATCTCGCGTCTTGCCTTGCGACCAGCAACTTTTCAACGCGGGGCAGTGTGCGACGAAATAACCGTCTTCACCTTTTTCGACGATGACCTTGATGAGCATAACGTCTTCCTCTTGTCCTCCGCACAGCATCTCACCCGAACAGCGGCAGCGGTTCGCCTTCTTCGAGCAGATGATACGGGCGGCCTTGGCGGTCTTGATAGGTGAAGTGGTCGTCGATCCCCAGGGCGCGATACACCGTCGCCGCCAGATCGCAGGGGGTGACGGGGCGGTCGGCGGGATAGCCGGCGACGGCGTCGGATGACCCGTAAACCTGTCCGCCGCGAATTCCTCCTCCCGCGAAGAGCGCGGGGAGCAGGTGAATCCAGTGATCGCGGCCCGGTGGACCTTTCCCGCCGGTACGAGGATCGCCGACTTTTGGCGTTCTTCCCATTTCTCCGACGACGAAGACCAACGTCTCTTCGAGCATGCCGCGATCTTGCAGGTCTTCGAGTAGCGAGGAAAAACAGGCATCGAATGCCGGGAGCAAGACGTTCTTGAGTTGACCGAAGTTGTCGCTGTGGGTATCCCAACTCAATCCCGCGCCGACGCGCTGGCCGATCCAGTGAACGCAGACCGAGGGTATCCCCGCTTCGAGCAGTCGGCGGGCGAGCAGCACGCTTTGCCCGTTGATGTCGTTGCCGTATCTCGCGCGGGTTTCTTCGGATTCGAGCGAAATATCGAAGGCCTGTTTCGCATGGGAAGAGGTCAGCAGTTCAAACGCTTTTCGCTGATGGGCGACCCAGTTCGTGAGCGTGGCTCCGCCTGCAAGAATCGGGGCCCGGCTTCCTAATGACGTATCTGACGTTTGATCGACCTGCCGATGCCAGCGATCGAGTTGGGTCAACAGATCGCGGCGCTGGCCGAATCGGCTGGTCGAGATGTCTTGCGGCAAGAGAAAATCAGGGGCGGCGAGATCGCGCGGCGCTTCGAGTTTGCCGCGAACCATCAGCGGTTCGTAGTTCGGGCCGAGCTTGCCGCTGAATTGTCCGGGGTTGATGTAGGCGGTCACTTCACCCGAAAGCGCGGGCAACTGCACCACGCCGGGGAGTTCGGGAGGATGGCCCAGCGCGCGGGCGACGGCGGAACTGATGCAGGGCCAGTCATCCTCGTGCGGCTTGCGGTTGATCCCTTCCAGGAAGAACGAACGATCGGGGCGATGACCCGTCAGCACGTAATACGTATCGGCATGATGATCGCCGATGCTTTTTTCGGTCATCGTCACCGAGCGGACGACGGCAATGTGCTCCGCGAGTCGCGCGGTTTTGGGGAGATGTTCGGTCCACATCACGCCGGGAGCCGACGTCGCGATCGGGTTGAACTCGCCGCGAAACTCGATGGGAGCCTCGGGCTTCATGTCGAACGTATCGGACTGAGCCGGTCCGCCGAACAGAAAAATAAACAGACAGCGCTTCGCCGTCGGAGTGGAAGTAGCGGCGCGCACAACGGCGGGATCGAGCAACTGCGGCAAGCCGATACCGAGTCCTCCGAACCCGAGCCCGCGCACGAACTGTCGGCGCGACCAATCACCCGGTGACAACCAGCGGCGTTGAGACGTATGCGATTGGAGATGGGGCTCGCTTGGAATCGGAAACTTTCGCATCGCGAAGATCCTCATCGAGACGGCTTTAACCGCGACGGAATTTTTTCGCCGTCATCCGTTACCCGCGAATGTGCTTGCGCTTCAGGCGGCGCGCTTTGGAGTTCGCCGGTCGCCGGCCGTGGTTTGCTTTTTTCAATTCTCGCGTCGTCTTGGACATTGTCACTTTCCTCTGCGGACTTCGGTCGGCGTTGGGTGGCACTGGCAGCTTGTCCGCCAGTGTTTTCAGATTGTTGCATCATCCACTTGGCAAACGAATCGCCAGTGTCACCCTATCATGGTTGATGAAGGATCATGTGGAACTCCCCATCTTAGTCGGAATTCTGACGAAATGAAAGCCAGAAGTTTGACGATCTGCCGCGAATTCGCCGTGAGAAAAGCGGGTTTACGCGGGATGTGTCGCCCGGACCATGCCGTCGACGAATTCTCCCAGATCGGCGACAACCGCCGATAGACGTTCGGGATGCCCTTCGAGGGCCTCCAATCGCCTGACAATCGCCGAGCCGACGATCACTCCTTGTGCTTTATCCCGCAGGAAGGCGACCTGCTCGGGCTTGCTGATTCCGAAGCCGACGGCGAGCGGAAGGTCAGTCTGTGCAGCCAATTGCGACAACTGCTGCGACAGTTCTTCGGGTAATGAATCGCGAACCCCGGTCGTCCCCGCAACCGAGATACAGTACAAAAAGCCGCTGGCACTTTGCAGGATTTTCGCCACGCGGGCCGGTGGCGTGGTCGGTGCGACGAGTTGAATCGCATCGAGTCCGAAACCTTGCACCAATCGGGAAAACTCGCCCGCTTCGTCGCCGGGGAAATCGGGGACGATCAAGCCCGAAATCCCGGCTGTTTTCGCTCCCTGGATAAATTTTTCCGTACCATATCGGAAAATCAGCGAGTACGAAACCATGCCGACCAAGGGGGGAATCTCTTGAGAATCGAGTTCGCCCAACGCCGAGAAAATCTGATCGATGGTGATTTTCCGTGCCAAGGCCCGTGTGTATGACGATTGAATGACGGCTCCGTCGGCGATCGGATCGCTATACGGGAAACCAACTTCCACCAGATCGACCCCGCGCTTTCCCCAGTCTCTCAGCAGCGTCTGTGTGACGGAGAGTTCGGGATCCCCAGCCGTCAGAAAGGGCATGAAGGCCATCTTTCCTTCCGAACGAAGCTGCGAAAACGTCTGGGCAATACGGGTCGGAGCACTCACGAAAAATCCTTAAGTACTTTCATGAACAATCATTATGGTATCGTTAATCGATAAAAATGGTGGGCACAGCCCACCCTACAGATCTTTTCCCAGCAGGCGAGCCACTTCCTGGACATCCTTATCGCCACGGCCTGAGAGGCAGATCACCACGATATCATCTTTCCGCCTTTTCCCGGCAGTTTGCAGTGCCCGAGCGACGGCGTGGGAACTTTCGAGGGCGGGGAGAATTCCCTCCAGCCGGGCCATCAATTGAAATGTGTCCAGTGCCTGATCGTCGTTGATGGCGACGTATTCGACGCGCCCGGAGTCTTTCCAATAACTGTGTTCGGGACCGACTCCCGGATAATCCAGCCCCGCTGAGATCGAATGCACATCGAGCGTCTGACCGTCCTGGTCTTGCAAGACGTAGCTGTAACTCCCGTGCAGTACACCCTTTTTGCCGTAAGACAGGGTGCTGGCATGATCGCCCGGCGTCGGTCCGCGCCCCCCGGGTTCGACACCGGTGAGGGCGACTTCGGCATCTTCGATGAAGGGGTAAAACATCCCGGCGGAGTTCGACCCCCCACCCACACAGGCGATCACTTCGTTGGGCAGACGGCCCAGTTCATCGAGACATTGCTGACGGGTTTCGCGGCCGATGACCGATTGAAAATCGCGGACAATCATCGGGAAAGGATGCGGCCCCACGACCGACCCGATGATGTAATGCGTCGACTTGACCGAGCCCATCCAGTCGCGCATCGCTTCGTTGATCGCATCGCGGAGCGTTCGCGAACCGGTCGTGACGGGACGAACTTCTGCCCCCATCATCTTCATGTTGAAGACGTTCATGCGCTGACGCCGGATGTCCTCTTCACCCATATAGACGACGCATTCGAGACCGAATCGCGCACAGGCGGTTGCCGTCGCGACGCCGTGCTGTCCTGCCCCGGTTTCGGCGATCACGCGCTTCTTGCCCATCCGCAAAGTGAGCAGCGTCTGACCGATCGTATTATTGATTTTATGGGCGCCCGTGTGGTTGAGATCTTCCCGCTTGAGATAGATTTGCGCTCCCCCCGCCTGTTTTGTCAGACGTTCGGCGAAATACAGCGGGCTGGGCCGACCGACGAAATGACGGAGATACCCAGCCAATTCGGCTTGGAATAACAGGTCTTTTTTCGCTTTTTCGTATTCGCGCGTCAGTTCTTCAAGGGCCTGCATCAATGTCTCGGGGACAAAGCGACGCCCGAACTCACCGAATCGGCCTTCTGCATCCGGCACCGCGGCCGTCGCTTCATGTGTGGTCATTCAACATCTCTCAATGGATTTCAAAAGGCAAACATCATAAAATATCATCGCCGATTCATTTCAGAATCCCATTATTCTGGCGAATGTCTGTCAGGTCAATTCACTCCATGCATTAACCTCAGACCTTCTGCGTCGAACTCGCACGTTCGCCGTGCAAAACGTGTCGAGATCTTGTCGAGCGACGTTGAGTTTTCGGGGGGCTATCGACAGCCCTTCGTCCGGGATCGCGAATCCGGTCTGAACCCTCAACAAAAGTGCCATTACACCAACAGGTTATCGACACCTTTGCTCACCGGGTTCGTGTTGCTTGAGGCGAATTAACTATTTTTCTATCATACACTTCCGGCGCGACGACACCGTTTTCGACAAGCTCGTCAGACCCTACTATGACTACGATTCTTCTATTGAAATTAGAATAGAGAAAACCGAAATCCCGCATTTGCGTGTTGATTGTTTATCGATCTTCAGGAACGCGTTAGTCAGGTGCTCTCAGAACGTCATCTCCTAAGGCATCATGCTTTTGATGTGTCGCTGACCGAATCGGCAGAACTCCAGATTTCACCGCCTGTGTACCGATGAAAAACATGGGGACGTCGGATAGAATGAACGCCATCTAAAAATTTCGCAATGAGAATGATCTCGATACCAAGAGACATATCGCGGAAGTACATCAAAGAAAGTAGCCGTCATGAAGCTGAATTGTCATCGCGGGTCGCTGTCGTCGGCATTGCAGATCGTCAGCGGTGTGATCCCCGCGCGAACGCCGAAAGAAATTCTGAAGAACGTCAAGTTGCAGGTGACCGATAAGGAGATCTCCCTCATCGGGACCGACCTGGAAACCAGCATCCGCTATGTTCTCAAAGACTGCGAAGCAGATTCTTCAGGCGAAGTGCTGTTACACACATCGAGACTGCAATCGATTCTTCGCGAACTCCCCGATGAACGGGTCTCGCTCGAAGCGACTCCCGAAGCGCTCATCGTCAAGGGTGGGCGCAGCCGGTTTCAACTCGGCATTCAGGATCCCAGCGAATTCCCCACGGTCTCGGCATTCGCTGAAGAAAACTATCACCTCATCGAAGCGGGGGCGTTTCGTGAAATGATCCGCCGCACGATTTTCTCTTGCGACGTCGAAAGCACGCGATATGCCCTGGGAGGCGTCCTCGTCGAATTGGGATCGAACACCGTCACGATGGCGGCGACCGACAGCCGACGACTGGCCGTCGTAACGTCGCCCTGTTCGACGCAAGGAACCGTCGAAGATAAGAAATCTCCCGTGATTCCGCACCGCGCGATGAACTTGCTCGAACGCAGTTTGTCGGACGGCGACGAACAAGTCAAACTCGCCGTGCGCGGCAATGACGTTGTCGTACAGGCGGGGCAATCGACGCTCTACAGCCGCGTGGTCGACGGACGGTTTCCGCGTTATCAGGATGTGATACCCCGGGAATTCAACGCCACGATCGATCTGGTCGCCGGTCCGTTTTATTCGACTGTGCGGCAGGCGCAGATCGTGACCGATCAGGAAAGCCGAGGGGTCGATTTCGAGTTTTCATCCGAGGCATTGACGCTCGTCAGCCGCGCGCCGGACATCGGCGAATCGCGCATCGAACATCCGGTTTCATACACGGGCGACGAGATGAAGATCACGTTCGATCCGCGTTTCCTCGCCGAATTCCTGCGGGTACTCGATTCCGAAACGCTGGTCCAATTCTGCCTGATCAACGCTCAAAGCGCGGCGGTGTTCAAGGTCGGCGACACCTACACCTACGTCATCATGCCGCTCGCGCAGGATCACTGATGCGGGGATAACAGCCCATTGAAAAATGTAAGAATTGCTAAGATCCACGAGCCGGGTGGTTTATCCACCCGGTGTTTTTCCAACGGTTATGAACTCCACTGCTGGGCAAGCCAACAGTGGCACACTTTTTCAACGGGCTGCTAAGCTGTAGCGATTCGTTACGGAATACCGGGGAGATCGAGGCGGATGAGAAAGGACTCTCGCTCGAAATTG
>JBJXGP010000406.1:0-12453 GCA_046160425.1 Planctomycetaceae bacterium | reverse complement strand
GCGACCAGAGATACGATCGACTCGATCGGCATGTGTCGATGTCGAATCGATCGGAATCTCACAAGCGGGAGCGGAACGTGATGAATCGAATCGCATGTGCGTGTGTGCTGGTCCTCTGTTCGTACTCGCACAACGCTCAGGCCGACAATTGGCCCGCGTGGCGAGGAACCGCGGGCGACGGGGTTTCGCACGAGACGAACTTGCCGGTCAAATTCGGACCGAACGAAAACGTCACTTGGAAATCGCCGCTGCCGGGCGAAGGGAACTCGACCCCTATCGTGTGGGATGATCGCGTGTTCGTCACGTGTCCCATTGATGGCGGAGCGATACGCAGCCTGATCTGCTTCGATCGCAATACCGGCGAAGAACTCTGGCGATACAGTGTCCCCTTTCCCGAGAAGGAAACGACGCACGGCGATAACCCCTTCTGTTCGGGTTCACCCACGACCGACGGAGAACTCGTATATGCCAGCTTCGATTCGGCGGGAGTTGTCGCCTGCGATTTCGCCGGCAAACTCGTCTGGAAGCGCGATCTTGGCAAGCTCGCTCACGTGTTCGGGACGGCGATCACGCCGGTGTTGTATCGCGACCTGTTGATTTTGCATCGCGGGCCGGGCGCACCGACGCACATCGTCGGCCTCAACAAGAAGACCGGCGAGACGGTGTGGGATACGCCCGAAGAAGGAAAGAACGACCCTCTATGGGGTTCATGGTCGACGCCGGTGTTTTATCGCGTCGACGATCGTGATGAGTTCGCCCTCTCGATGCCGAACGTACTGAAAGGTTACGACCCGCTCACCGGCAAGGAACTGTGGCGCTGCGACGGACTCGGCCCGAGCAATTATCCCGACACGGCAGTCGGCGACGGCATGCTGATCGGCGTCAGCGGTTTTCTCAAATCGATGTTTGCGGTCCGCCTCGGTGGCAAGGGAGACGTCACCAACACACATCGGCTGTGGTTTGTCGAAAAGACGCAGCAGCGCGTCGGCTCGGGAGTCGTTTACAACGGACACCTCTACGTCGCCAATGCACCGGGGATCGCCGAGTGCATCGATGTCAAGACGGGTGAAACGGTCTGGAAGGAGCGGTTGGGGGGCGACCTGTGGGGTTCGATGCTGCGAGCCGGCGACCACCTCTACGTCGGCAATCAGCAGGGAGAAATCTTCGTGATGGCAGCGAAACCCAAGTATGAGCTCATCGCCAAGAACGAAATGAGCGAACACACCAAAGCCAACATCGCCCCCTCCGACGGCCAGTTGTTCATCCGCACGTATCAGAATTTGTATTGCATCGGCGAGCGGAAGTAACAGGGCTTAGGGTGGAAATTGTGGGCCAACAGGTCAATATCAAGAATTGGAGTAGCCGACTTGCGGAGACAATCACATTAGTCTCCCGTACTGCCGGAATGTATTCCTACGATCAAACTGAACGAGAGACTTTGATTGCTGAATTGGGACCGTTGAGAGAACTGATGCGGCAAGTAAAGGATGTACCTCCTGATGCACGTGAAGAGGTATCATCCATTCTTATGGCAAGATCGACTCGCGAATCACTGCATTTACCTGAATATCTGGTGCAGTGCGTTGGGGAGTTGTTTGACGTATATCGTTGTTATCATGACAGGCTGACATGGGACAATTAGCGATTCCCTCCGAAAATCCTTCGCTTCGCGGCTCACCGAAATCCCCCCCGTCAATGACGGGGGGCTAAATGCTGGCGTGCGTTACTCCACCGAACTCGTCTTCTCCGCCGTCGGGTAATTCTTCGGCACCGGCAACGTCACCTTGTCCGTCGCGACCCATTCGCCGGCTCGGCCTAAGATCGTCTGGAAGCCGACGCATTTCATCGAATAGTCGGCGTGGCCCATGACCGTGGTGAAGACTTTCCCTTTGCCGAAGGGGATCCACCAGACCATCGGCTCATGGGCGCCGGTTCCCCCCTTGCCCGCATCGGAGAACGCCGTCGCGAGAATGTGCATGTTCGCCGCCGGGCCGCGCTGGCCGTGGTATAGCTCGTCTTTGGCGTGCATCCATTCGGCGGGGATCCCTTCCATCACGGGGTGCTTGGGGTCGCGGAGCACGATCGTGAATTCATGCTGCGGACCGTGACCGGCTCCCGGACCTTCTCCCTTGGCGGTCGTGACGACTTCGCCTTTGTCGTCGACGGTGACTCGCGGACCAAAGTCGGCTCCGCGCCAACCCAGTCCGATCATTTCGTTCCAGGCGGGCCATTGCGGGAACGCATTATTGGCGGCGTGGACGATCACGAGGCCGCCCCCTTCTCCCACATATTTTTCGAGCGACTTCTGCACCGGTTCGGGCCAGAGTTCGCCGTTGTAGTTGCTCATGACGACGTCGTACTGCGAAAAGTCAGGACGAAAATCGTTCCACGCCTCTTCGGGTGATTTCGCCGGTGGCGTGGTCGCAACCGTGACAGCGAACTTGCCGGTCGATTCGAGCGCCTTAACGAGGACCGGAGTCGTCCCTTTCCAGTCGTGGTTATTCTGCCCATCGATCAGCAAGACCGAGAGTTTTTCGGCTGCGTGAGAGTTGTCGCACAGTCCTCCCCAGACCGCCGTACAACCGATTAACCACAATGACCAGATGCGAATGGCAATTCGACGTTGCAAGTTGCGAGAGAGCAATTGAGATGTCATGGTGTCGATCCTTTTGCGGTGAGTGGCAAGTGATAACGTGTCGACAATATTGGTTTTATCGTAAAATGAACGGGAACTACGCCGTCGCGGCGACTTTGCCATCGACGGTCGGTTCGGGAGATGACCAGCCTCCTTTGACGACGCGCAGCGCTTCAACTAGCATCATCAAGCCCAGCGCGATCAATATACTGGCGACCCAGGGGACGGGGTTCCCTTTGGCTCCTTCCCACGTCGGCGAGCCTTGGGCCAGACTGATGGAAAAGCTTTTGATCGAAACCAGCAGCGGCCAACAGATGCGGAAGAGCGCCCACATGCTCATCACGTACATGAAGACGCATGGCAAGCCGACCGCAAACCAGACCCACCGGGCCTGCATCGTTTTTGCCAGCCAGACGGTAACTCCGAGTAAAGTCAAAGCCGCGAGGAGTTGGTTCGAAGCCCCGAAAAGTTCCCAGAAAATCAACCACGCCGGTTTGCCGGTGCCGGTCGGCTGCCAGATCAGAAAAATCATCGGCACGCCGGCGGTGAACGCCGTTGCAAACCAGCGTCCGAGCGAGCCCTGCCAGCCAAGAAGTTCTTGCAGGATGTATCGCCCCAACCGCGTACAAACATCGAGCGTATCGTAGATGAAGGTCGTAAAGGCCATCAATCCGAACGAAACGCCGAACGCGGCGGGAATGCCGAAGACTTGCATGAAGCTGCCGATCCCCTGAGCGTAAATGTTGTTCGGCTTTGGCTGCCCTACCAGAAGATTGGAGTCCGGAGCGAGCATCATCACGCAGCAGAGCGACACGACGGCGACCATCGCTTCGAGCAGCATGGCCCCGTAGCCGATGACGCGGGCATCGGGTTCACTGCGAAGCTGTTTCGAAGTCGTTCCCGATGCGATGATGGAATGAAATCCCGAGCAGGCCCCGCAGGCAATCATGATGAACATCAGTGGAAACAGCGTGAGCGTCGAACCATCGGCGGCGGCGACCGACCAGCCTCTGAATGCGGGATAGGCGATCTCTTTGCCGCCGAAGATCACTCCCAACATGCCGGCCCCGAGTGCGATATATAGGAAGAATCCGCCGAGATGCCCGCGAGGCTGCAACAACAACCACATCGGCAGCACCGAGGCAATCACGCAATAAACCAGGAGGCTGACGTTCCAGACGCGGAGCGTTTCGGCGTCGGTCAAATTGAAGATCTGACCGATGTCGAATGGCATCCATTGTCCCGCTACGATTGACACACCGACGAGCGGTAGAAAGATCGCCGTCGCGAGACCAACCCCCATCTTGGTGAATCGCAGCAGACAACCCATGATCAACGGCAAAATGAGATACATCAAAGACGAACTGGCAATACCGCCCCCGGTGATTTCTTCGCCATTATCGAGCACTTGTTTTCCGATAAACGCCCGCGCGGTAATGTCGGTAAACGCGACGATGATGTACACGAGGGCGAGCCAGACGAACATCAGGAACAGGATATACGAGCGACGATTCATGTGATCGCGAACGACCTCGGCGATCGAACGCGCTTTATGACGGATCGATGCGACGAGCGACGTCATGTCGTGAACGCCCCCGATGAAGATCGAACCCAGTAGGATCCAGATCAACGCGGGGAGCCAGCCGAACGTTAACCCGGCGAGGATCGGGCCGACAATGGGGCCGGCGGCGGCGATCGCCGAAAAATGCTGACCCATCAGAAATTTCGCGTCGATGGGGACGAAGTCGACTTCATCGCGCAGTGCGACGGCAGGGGTCGCGACGTCTGCCCGAAGTTTCAGCCAGCGGCTGAGAATCGTGCCGTAGACGCGATACGCAATCAACAACACGACGGCGGAGAACAATACGATCGTGATCAGTTGCATGTCCGTGGCCTTTCAACGGAAACGAACGATAAGAAATTGCGGCCTGTTTTATCCTGTATCAATCCCTACACATTATCTCAGTTGCAAGAGATGGGCAATATGGAAGAAGGGTTTCGCGTTGCGGGCACATGAGACCGGGGACTCACGTCCTCCGTTTGTCAGCAGGCTTAATCTTTCAGTAACTTGTTCAGGTCGCGTAATCGGCAGGCCAGGCATAATCAGAAAATTTTGCCAAGTGTTTCTGGATTTACATCGCAATTCGACGTTCTGCTCTGTTGGCGTGATATTTTCCTGACGATGAACGTATCGCCATCATCTAAATGGATTTAATTTTTGATGAACCACACAGGAAGGGGTAACAGAGATGCTAGTCTTGTCGAGACAACGCGACGAAAGCATCATTATCGGAGATAACATCGTGATCACCGTGGTCGATATCCGCGGCGACAAGGTCCGGTTGGGCATTCAGGCCCCGACCGAAATCTCCGTGCATCGTCAGGAAGTTTACGAAGCCATTCAGCGCGAACAACGATCGCCGACGAAAGAACAGACCAATACGGCCGCAACCGAGAAGTAAGCCGTCAACGATCGAAAGATCGTTGGGCTGATATACTTTTCGGAAGCGGAACTGTGCATCATGGAATGTTCGTTCCCCGTTACGCTGCTCGTGTCGCTTTACCGATCGCTTCGCAATTTGCGAAGGCGTGCGCCGATCGTCGTCGATCTGACGTTCATCGGCATTTCGGTCGCGAGCGTGGGATGGCTTGAGTGGTTTCTACCTCTTCCGTCCTCCTGGCTGTTACTGCTCACTCCAGCCGTCCTCTACGTCGGTACCTTTTACTCAGACTCTACTGCCTGGGTTCTCTCTTTCTCGATTCCGATACTCTTCACCATTTTCAGGGGATTGCATGATCCTTCAGCTTCTGCGGTCGCGATGGGTGTTGCAAGCTGGTCAGTCATTCATTTTGGATGTTGCACGTTACTGCTTTCGGGCTGGAAAGCAGCCGCACGACGAGCAGCAGAAGTTTCCGAACGGGACACTCTTACCGGTGCGGGTAATTCGACATCATACTTCCGCACGGCAACCGCGGCGATAAAACGATGCCGGGAGCGGGGGCAACCGCTGACAATCGCCGTGATGGATTGCGATCAATTCAAGCGGATCAACGACACGCATGGACACCTGGCGGGGGATGAACTCCTGAAATTGTTGGCGCGGCGGATCGAATCCGCATTGCGGCCGGACGATCGGCTGATCCGCTGGGGAGGAGATGAATTCGTCCTCATTCTTCCGGACTGTGCCGTCAAACGAGCGGAGGAATCGCTCGAGCAGATTCAGTCCGATTTGCGGTCGGCGATGAATTCGCTTGCGTATGCCATCACGTTCAGTTGGGGGGTCATCATATATGACGTCCCCCCCGACGATGCAGAGGCCCTTCTCAGAGACGCCGATCGGCTGATGTATTCCGCCAAAAATGCCGGAGGGGGACAGGTCTCTTTACGACATGTGCCGGGCGATGAAATTCGCTCACGGGTGTGAGACAACTTGAGTCGAAAATCACATGCTGCACAGGGTCGCGCGTGGAGACTTGGTACATTTTACCGAATTTTTCTGATCGAAAGTCGAAAGTACAATTGGGTTAACGATCGGGTAAGGCTTACGGCGCATGTCCGTCAGAGATCATTGATTCTGAATAACCTGTCCGATAATTAAGCGTCCGGAAGGCCAAGAGATATCCGTTACAACAAATGCTGTTATTCCGTCGCCGAGTTGTCCCATTGTCAGAAAAAGGCGATGTTTCCCTGCCGATATACCACGCTCCAGCCTGCCCCGCCCGGCTTCGGCCGCCCAGGAAATGTTCAAATGAATACATCGCGGCATGATGGTCGTTGAAAAATGGATAACTGCCGGTATAATGATTTGTCCGTAAAATAGAGAACTGATCTGTCATATGTCCGCCACGGTTCGATGATGCTTTGGTGCTCACTTTTGACGGATCGCCTTGCGATGGCTCGATAATCGTTCAACGGTATTGGGCTGAGTTTGAAGGTCGAGGCACTTGGATACGGTCGCATTGCCACAACGCCACACCACAACTCGCATGAAAATACGGATCGTTCGCAGATGCGGGCGAATACTCTATGACGCTTCCATTTCTCGTTGAAATGAAGTCGTCCGGAAGAGATTGAAATTACTTGTAGAGAGCGAATGGAATTCACATGATGGGTTATCATCTGCTGACGGGCGCTACCGGGCTGTTGGGTCGTTATCTCCTCAAAGATCTCAGTCTGGCGGGAGTCCCCATGGCCGTGCTGGTCCGACCTTCACGGAGGCAAACGGTCGAGGAACGCGTCAGTTCCATCCTTTATTACTGGCAGAAGCAACACGGTTACGAATTGGCGCGACCGATGATTCTCGAAGGGGACATCTGCGAACCCGATCTGGGGCTCAACCCCGCAGCCCTCGACTGGGTCACCAAACATTGCGAAGCGCTCATTCATAGCGCGGCCAGCCTGACCTTCATCAGCACGAGTCCGCAAAGCGAACCTTGGCGATCAAACGTTCAAGGAGCGCAGAATATTCTGGATTTGTGTCAGCGCACCGGCATCGAAAAATTACACCACGTATCAACGGCTTATGTCTGCGGTCTACGGACCGGTCGAATCATGGAATCGGACGTCGACGTCGGACAAACGCTCGGCAACGATTATGAAAAAAGCAAACTTCAAGCCGAGAAAATGGTACGATCCGCCGAGCACATCAAGAGTCTCACGGTGCATCGTCCCGCGATCATCATCGGCGATTCAAAAACCGGCTTTACGAATACGTTCCACGGCTTTTACGCGGCATTGCAACTTGCTTTCATGCTGACGAAAGCCTTCGATCATTCGGTGAATGAGACGGGACTGATGGGAGGCGAACGCGTCCAGTTCAAACTGTCTGGACATGAATCCAAAAACCTGATCCCCGTCGATTGGGTTTCCGAGGTGATGTCGTATGTAATTTCCCATCCGGAGCATCACGGTAAGACATATCACCTGACACCGTTGCACCCCGTCACCACGCGTTTGTTTCGCGATGTTCTTGAGGAAGTTTGCGGGTCTTACGGTGCCATGTTCCTCGGGCCGGATGCTGAATTCGATCACCCGTCGGAACCCGAAAAACTCTTCTACGAACACATGCAGGTTTACAATTCGTACTGGCGTGACGATCCCGTCTTCGACTGCACGAACACGCTGCAGGCAGCTCCGCACTTGCCGTCCCCGTATGTCAATCGCGAGATGCTGGTCCGACTGGCGAAAATCGCCGTCGATATGAATTTCACGTGGTCCGATCGCAGCTTTGCCGCCGGTCCGAGAAAAGTGGCGACGGTCGTCGAATCGTAACGCAAAAGGCATCGCGATTTGGGTCGCCGAGCTACTTCGCTTTCGGCTGGGTTTGTGCCGCGAGGTCGTGGACTGCTTTGACGATGCGTTCTTCCAGTCCCGTTTTCCAGGGTGAAGGCCGGTTGTAAACGATCATCGAACTGGCTCCTTCGTATCCCCCTTCTTTGAGCACGCGCTCCGAGGGGATGTAACTCATGACGTCGCTCGCATAACCCGTGACCCAGGTCTTGCCTCGTCCGAGTTCCTCTTTCAGGCGGACAGAATAATCGACAACGACTTCGCCTCCGAGCGCGACCCAAGTCAACTGATCGCCGAAGCTCCAGACCTGCACGGGATACGGATACAACGGGGAGAGAGCCCCTTCCTTTTCGATGCGCTCCAGCAAAAACGTGCCGCGGGCTGCGTCGTAACGATTCGATGACGTGGTCCAGGTCTGCAATTCTTCCTTCGTCGGCAGCTTGTCGAATTCGAGGTCAATATCCTCAAACGCCGAGGCGATGTTACCGGTCATCGGCGTCATCGGCTCGCGGATCACTTCCTCAACGGCAAGCGCCAACATGCGGCCATATTTTTCGGCCAGTTCGATCTTTCTGCGCGGCAGAGGATTTTGATCGGCTCCGCACCCGGCGAAGAACATCGCCACTGCGTCGGGATGCCGTTCCTCGAGATAAATCTGCGCGAAGCCGGGATAGTCACCCGAAAACTGAAAAATACTCAACACCGTCGAATGGCAGGCGTAACCGAAGATGACGCCGCGCAGTTGTCCGCCGTCGGGAGTCGAGATCTTCAGCACCGGAACTTCATGATCGTAAGGCCCGATGCCGATCGGAGGCCGGCGAGGCGAAGCGAAACCCGTTCGCCCGATTCCCGTTTCGATCCGCGCCGGCTTCAGGTCGGCCAGCGCCTGTTCGATGACGGCGATCATTTTCTGATTGAGGCGATCTTGATAGGCGAGCACTTTATCCCAGTCGGCCTGCACCATCGGCAGCATGTGGCTCAAATTGTGATCGAGCGCCGGCCCCGTGTGCGTATGCGAGCAGGTAAACATCAATTGATCGCGTTTCAAGCCGTGTCGCTTCTCAATCTCGGCAGAGACGATTTTGACCATCTTGATGGGGACTCCGACAAGATCGGTCCCCACGAACACAACCGTATGACCGTTCGGGCTTTTGAGAGCCGCCGCTTTGGCATAGAGATCGTGCAGAGTTCCTTCCGCGGCATGATCGCGGCTGCCGTAACCGTCCATGAAAATCGGCTCTTCGGGAGTGATCACGATCTTGGACACCCCTGCTTCCCACTCGGCGCCACGGGCTGGGGAAATAATTCCGAAGGCAAAGGCCCCGTAAGCGAATGCCAGAATCATGGGAATGAATGCGCGAAGCCTATCGTGCGGATGTCTCATGGAGTGCTGCTCCTCGGAATGTGAAGATGGTGAATATCGCTGGTCGCGGTCATGACAGACAGTCTATAGAAATTTTTACAAAATCAAAAGTGCCGAGATGCGAGTTCGGCACATCGGCAGATCATGCCGAATGGTTTTTTCCCACTTCCGACGTGTAAGAATTTGCGATGCAGGGGAGCGAATTGAGCCTCGAATCGATCGCAGAATTAAGATTTATCCGTCATCAAAAACCCAGACGCGTCGGCATCGAATGGATCCCTGCGGCCGGCGAATAACGTCTTTCCGCCATTGCGCATACGTCGGTGAAGTCAACTCAGAATGAAAGCACGCCGGGGCATGCGGCAGCGAAGTTTTCGACCTCGAATCGATGATATTCGTCGCGATCCGTGATCTCCACTTGCATGGGTGAGTGGAGCCTGAATTGGAAGGATGGTCCCCCCGCAATCTGCCATGTCGCCCATCTTCAGGTGAATTCTGATTCCTGTTGACGAAATTTCATAGAATTCCTATTGTTCGGCCCGTCCAACACATCATCCTGACTCGTGATTCACTTCTCTCGTTGCCGCATCACGCATCATCTCATCACCTCGACGCATTGTGCGAACACCGACGACACATCACAGACCCTGACGTTTCGCGGAGACACGGTTTGTCTCCGACCCGGAAACGAGTTCCTCCCATACGCCACACAGAGCACCCATCTCCCCGTTAGACCTCTCTCTGTTCGAAAGGAATCGCCCATGAAATCTTGTATCCGACTCTGCTTAGGGATCGCGATGATCTCATTGACCACCGGTTGTTATTGTTATGGTCCCTATTGTCCCCTGCTCGGTTGGAACTGGGGCGGCGCAGGGGGTGGTTGTCCCGGAGGGAATTGCGGCATGCAGCCCGGATATGGTGCGCCGGCTTATGGTGCCCCCATGATGGGCCCGCAAGGATACATTCAGCCGTATGATGCCTCGATGTCCGCCGGGGTTCCTATGGCTCCGCAAACGAGCTATGCCGCTCCGACCTACACATATTCGTATCCGGCGACTGCCGCCGCTCCGTTGGAATCGTTGCCGACGTACTAGCACGCACTCAGGCGATCAGAACCTCAGCATACGCGTCCACGTTTGGTGGTTCCCTCGGTCATTTGAACCGAGAGTTCGATCGAGACGCGTCGATTTACAGCAGACGCTTCGGCAAGTGAGTCCGATAAGGTTGTCATTCGACGGGGGGGAATCCGCGTTCGGCGGTCCCCCCCACGAATTTTTCCCCGACAGGAAATCCTGGGATGCACCGACACGAGTGCCGCTCCGTCAAGGCAGGCCTGGCACAGCGTTGACTCACGCATTCCGCCGTCAGATTCAGAGCGATCTCCGCCGGAAGAGCCGGATGGTCGATCTCCAAAATTTTCCACAGTTCCACCGAGTGATCCTCGACCGTTTTCTCGCATGTCCGTATACTTGGATCACGGCATTATTCGTCTTTTCCTCGTATATTTTCGTCCAGAAATTTTGTCGGTCATGACTTTGGAAATCGTTCACTACCCGCACCCGGCCCTTGCCTGGAAATCCAAATCGGTCAAAGGGATTTCCCAGCAATTGCGCGATCATGTCCGGCAGATGTTTGAACTGATGTACGCCGCGCGGGGAATCGGTCTGGCGGCAAATCAGGTCGCCCTCCCCTGGCGGGTATTTGTCGTCAACCTGACGTGCGATCCTGCCCAAACCGAAGAAGAATTCGTGTTCATCAATCCCGAGATCGTCCGACGAAAAGGGAGTGAAGAAGACGAAGAGGGCTGCCTGAGCTTGCCTGAAGTCTTCGGCCAAGTCCGCCGCGCTGAAAATGTCGTGGTCGAAGCCTACGATCTGGAAGGGATACCGTTTCAAGTCACGCTGACCGATATGGCCGCCCGTGTCGTTCAGCACGAAAATGACCATCTCGATGGGGTCTTGTTCATCGAACGGATGAGCGAAGGCCCACGGCGGGAGCTGGATCCGAAAATTCTCGATTTCGAAGACCGTTTCCGTCGCGAGCAGCAGGCGGGGAAAATTCCTTCCGATGATGAAATTCGCAAGCGTCTCAAATCCCTGGAACCGTGATCACAGTCAGGGAATCGCATGACCGAGCCTTTGCGAATTGTCATGATGGGGACCGGCCGGTTCGCACTTCCGACCTTTCGGGGCCTCTATCAAAGCTCTCACCAGGTGGTCGGGTTGTTCACCCAGCCCGATCGAACCGGTGCGGGCCATCACGATCACGCGAACCCGATGAAGGAAACGGCACAGGAACACGGCACCCCCGTCTTTCAGCCCGAGAAAATCAATCAGCCCGATGGACTCGCCTCTTTGCGCGGCCTGCAACCCGATTTGTGCGTCGTCGCGGCGTACGGGCAGATACTTTCCGCTGAACTCCTCGCGATACCCCGCCTGGGTGCGATTAACGTGCATGCATCGCTGCTCCCCGCCTATCGCGGGGCGGCTCCGATTCAATACGCGATCTGGAAAGGGGAGACCGAAACCGGCATCACGCTCTTTCAAATCGAACCGCGATTGGATGCTGGGCCGATCCTTGGCAGAGTGGCGACGCCGATCGGCCTGAAAGAGACATCAGGCGATCTGGAGCAGCGTCTGGCAGAACTGGCCGTCCCCTTGACGCTCGAAGTGATCGAACAGCTTGCCGACGGTCGTGCGCAGCCTTTACCGCAAGACACGTCAAAGGCTTCGAAGGCCTCCCGCCTGAAGAAGGAACAGGGAGAGATCGACTGGCATCAGACATCGCGCCTCGTCGATTGCCATATCCGCGCGATGCAGCCGTGGCCGAAGCCGTTTACATACTGGCATCACGCCGGGCGAGCACCTCTGCGGCTGCTCATTTTGGAAGTGCGGGGAGTTGAATCCTCATCGGCTGCGACACCGGGAACCGTGATCGGCTGCGATGCTCGCCGATTGTCGGTCAAAACCTGCGACGGGGAGGTCGAAGTCCTCCGCATTCAACCTGAAGGGAAGCGGGCCATGACGACCGATGAATTCTTGCGCGGCTACGCGGTTGGCGATGGTGATCGGTTCGGGCCTCGCGACGTCTGACGCCGACTCGATTGCGACAACGAAAAGAAGGTGGGTCAGCGCGGCTTAAGGCCGCTCGACCCACCCTACGGCT
>JBJXGP010000405.1:0-6366 GCA_046160425.1 Planctomycetaceae bacterium | reverse complement strand
AATTGGAAGCGGCCGTATCGATCGCGAATTTTCGGATCCTCGCGCTGAATGTCGAACGCCTTGTGAACCGCGCCGGTAGTGAGCAGCGTGGTCGCGTTCCGCTGAAAGCGGTCCATCGAATCCATCGCCCCCGTGACGTCCACCTCGCGGCGAAACTGGTCGAACCGGCTGAGCAGATCGAGCCGCTGGCCGAACCGCTGCTGCGACCCGTCGGCGAGCGAGACGTTTTCGACTTTGAAATCGTCCGCGCTCGGATCGGTGCTGACGAGAAACGGATTGAGCCCGCCCCCCAGATACGCCGACCCGTTGTAGCGCACGCGCGGCATGCCGACGTGAGCGGGGACACCTTCGCGGCAAGCCCCGGCGAGTTTTTGCGTGACGGACCAGAAATCGGGATGCTCCGGTTGAAACGGAGGCATCTCGACCGGCACTCCCGGATAACCGGTCATCAATGTGTGCGTGCTGTTGACGTGGCCGTTGCTTTCGTGCGAGAGCGAGCGGATCACGGCCCACTTATCCGCCTGCTGAGCCAGCCGCGGCAACTGTTCGGAGATCATCAGCCCCGGCACATTGGTGGGGATGGGATCGAACTCGCCGCGAAACTCGTGAGGGGCCTGGGGCTTGAGGTCAAACGTCTCCATATGACTCGGCCCGCCCCAGAGCCAGATGACGATGATCGATTTGTTCGAAGCCGATGAATTCGCACTCCCCTGGATGGCGACTTCCGACGCCAGACTTTCTCCCCGAAACAGATCCGCCAATGTCAGCCCGGCAAGCGTCGATGACCCGACCCGCAACAACTGCCGGCGAGAAAGCGTGCCGAGACACGGTTTGAGAGGAGTTCGCTGGTGATTCATGGGGAGTCCTCTTTTCATGGGGATACGTATTCATCGACGCATCGGCGAGTTTTTATGATACCAAATTCGCGTGGGGTTTCACCAGCCCGATTGAAGAAGAGTGGGGGAGGGGGTGAGTGGGAGAGGGGGGATGAAAGGCAGTTCAATCGGTTGGCCACGCACTCCGGGAGAGGTCGGCTGCGAAGCGGCCGGGTGAGGAATGCCTTTCGGTCTTCATCCTGGGAGATGCGACCGTCAATAGCCAGGGGAGGAATACACGTCGAACAAGGAAATCTCGTGACGGGTTGGTATACTGTTATCGCCAATAGACCAGGATCAAACCGAGGGGCCGTTCATGACAATTGAAGAACTGCAGGATCTCATAAAAAACGGCGAGAGTGAGACAGTCGCTTTCTTCTCGGATTTCGATTCACCCAACATTTTACCCACGGCCTGTGCGTTCGCTAACACTTCGGGCGGTCACCTCGTATTCGGTGTCGCGGAACGTATGCCACCATATGGAACATCATCGCGTTTTCGCGTCGATGGACTATCTCGCACAATGCATGATCGGATGGACAAGTACGCGAAATCACTTGTTCCCCCTGTTCCGTCGGAAGAGGAGTCTGTTGAAATCAGTAACGGCAAAAGCGTTTATGTGGTAAAGATTGGCCGGTATGTTGGAAACTCGCCGGTATCGATTCCCGATGGAACAGTCTTTCACAGAGAGGCGGACAAAAATGTATCGTTTGAATTCAAGCCAAAAACAGGCGCGGAATTCGAGCGACAAAAAATCATACGAGCTATCCTTGCTGACGACGCTTCAGTTGTTGAAGCCGCGAAGTTGAGTGAACGAACGGGTTTGTCAGTCGATCGCGTGTCGGGCCATCTTGAATGGCTCGCATCCAAGAAGGGTATCGGGCGGCTGAGCAAGTATCGAGACGGAAATGTGCTCGTTGTTACTGACGCAGATCGCATTGAACTGGAAGAACTCGTCAATGCAGCTTTTACGGCGGACCCCGCCAAATCTAAACGTGCTGATCCAATTATAGAAAAAACGATTAAAGTGAAGCAGAGTAAGGCTGAACGTCAACTGTTTGATATAGAAGACTCGCCAGATGATCCGAAATCACGGAAGTTCGCTTCACAAATTGGACGCAGGCTGGATGTCTCACGTGAGGCTGCAGCCGACGAACAATGTCTGAGGGCAGATGAATACGCGAACGTCATAGCCGCTTTCTTTTCAGAGACGCCGGGAGATGTCTGCTTTGGTCTTTTTGGTCATTGGGGGCGTGGAAAAACCTATTTGATGGATAAAGTGTGCGAGTTTCTTGCTATTCGCCATCAATACGCCATCGTCAAGTTCAGCGCTTGGAAGTTCCGAACCAACCCAGAGTTATGGGCACATTTACACGAGACATTCGCTACAACGGCGCTGGAATGGAATGATGGATCTTCGAGATGCAGATTCCTTCGGCGATTAGTCATCCCATTTCGAACAGCATTGAGCCGTTACGGAATTGGCGCCCTGATCGGGAGCCATTTATTTTTCGGACTTTCGTTGTTTCCGTCAACGGACAAATTGCGAGTAATTCAATTCGGTATCGAGCTCTTGGGTGTTTTTGGATTTTGCTATTTGATCTTTGTACTTCTTCATTTGCAACGTCTTTTCCAGTCGTTTCATGCGATTTACGGAAGGATGCCAAAGCATGGCTCTCATTTGGGTCTGCAAGCTACGATCGGTAACGATCTCAAAGCACTCCTCATAGGTTGGTTACCTAAAGATCAATGGCGGTTCGCATCGGCCAAAGAATTTATCCTCCGCGCACGCAAACTGACAACAATAACGCTGTTGAAGGTGATACTCTATGCTGTCGCTGTCGCGTTCGGCTCATTCGCACTTTTTAGATCTGGGCTGTACATAGCTTACATTTTGTCGCCTATCTGGTTCTTACTTTGGATGGGGATCCCGTTCATATCCTTGGTATTCATGAAGGCACCAAAGAAAATTTTATTGGTAGTAGATGATCTTGACCGATGTGAACCACATCAAATGCTTGAAGTAATTGAGTCCGTCATGTTATTGCTCGATGACGCTGTCATTCGGCAACGCCTGCAAATTGCGATGCTTGTAGAAGAAGAAGCCGTCGAGGCTGCTTTGAAAATAAAGTATAAACACTTGTGGGGCGATTCGTTCAGTGCCGCGAGTTCAAACACAAATGCTGTGTCACCGGACCGAACACCAGTTCTTCCTAAAGTGGAACTTATAAATCAGATTATTGCCGAGAACTTGGAGAAAATATTTCTTGCTTTCCTGCGGCTTCCAAAAGTCTTGGAAGACGACTTGCAAGAGATATTCCTTAAGTACATGAAGGTTTCGCCGTCAGACCTCGAAACCGCAATGGAGCAACTTAAACGAAATGAGGCCGATGGAGAACATCAGGATGTACCATTTCAGAAGCAGTCCAACCTCGCAACATTTTTGGACAAATCGTTGAAAAAAATGAGAGGCGCCGAAGGTCCATCGACTTCGATTGAACCAGATATGGTTCTGTCTCTTGACGAAAAACTCATCATTTGGGAGCGCGTGCTCGAATTGCAACGAGAAACATCAAATCCAAGCCGTTGGGGACCACGAGCGGTCCGTTGTTTTTTGCACAAATATCGGTTGGCAAGGGCGCTGATCATTGAAGTTACAAAGGAAATACCAGATCCAAATGAAGTGGTCCGATTGTTGTTGGGGGGCGAAATCACGGGCAAGACGGAAGACGGCCATACAATTGGTTTATCACCTATTGAGTATGTATGCAGTCAGGTGAAGTAGATTCACGCTCTGCTCGCGCAGGATCGGTCGTCGAGTAAACCCTGGCATCCGGTTTGCCAACTACCATCATTCCCCGCCCAGTTCCTTCCACACAAACTCCAGATTCTCGACATTCTCTTTCACATCCACCCCGGTCCATTCTTTATAGAACGGGAAGTCGATCTGCTCCTTGACTTGCGCGAGGGTCTTGCCGTCGGCGATGGCTTGTTCGATGTAGGCGCGGAGTTCCACGAAATAGCGCTTCTGGGTTTCGAGGAGCGTGATGTCTTGCGTCTCGCCGTGGCCGGGGGCGATGAGTTTCACCGGGAGTTTCTGGAGTTCGGTGAGGACGCGAATCCAACTGGCGGTGTCGCCGTCGCCGGTGTAGTTGAATTGGCCGTTGACGCAGGCGTCTCCCGTAAAGAGGATGCCGTGTTTGGGGAGCCAGGCGACGGCATCGCCGGCGGTGTGGGCGTGGCCCAGATGCAACAACTCGACCCGCTGCGTCCCGTCGTCGATCACCATCCGATGCGGAAAATATAGCGACGGAGCGGTCAGCGACAGCTTGCCGTATTCGTCCGGCTTCTCCTTCTGCTGCGACTCGAACCACTGTACGGCGTTGGTTTCGAACAGCGGCTTGCTGTTCTCCGACGCGACGACGACCGTCCCGCCGGCGGCGAAGACCGGGTTGCCGTCGGCGTGATCGCCGTGGTAGTGCGTGTCGAAGACGTAGCGAATCGGTTTGTCGGTCTGCTGGCGGATGATCTCGATCACCTTCTCGGCCTGGTTGGGGAAATTGGCGTCGATGACGAGGACGAAATCCTTGAACTCGACCCACCCCTGATTGCAGCCGATGAACTCTGGCTTCGTTTGCGTCTTGCGGAAGAAGACACCGGGAGCGAGTTCGGTGACGGTGGTTTCCGTCGGCACAAACCACCCCGCCGACCAGCCGGTGACGCCGAGAATGACGGCGAGCGTGAGGACAGGGACGAGTCGTCGGCGATGTTTGGACATGCTGTTCTCCCAGGGTGTTGCGGGTAGTGAGTGGATTGGTCGCTATCGTAACCGAGCGGAGGGAGAGTGACAAATGAATGCGAGGGGTAGAGTGGTGGATAAGAGTCGTGCGGGAGGGAGCGAGGCATGTTGGGCCATCGGTCACTGTTTCTTACCACCCCTCTCTTTTTCCATGCCGTCCCATACGGGATTCCCAAACAAACATACTGCCAATCGCGCAACCGATCCGGTATTATAGTAGGGGTGGTCTCTTCGCATTTTGCGATGGACCGATTTTGATCATCTGAGAGTCTGTTGGAATCGAACATGATGCTGCGAATTCAGTTACGAACTTCGATGTTCTTCGTTGCCGGTTGGGCTGGCGTCGGGTTGCTCTCGGTGGGGCTGGCTGTTGCCGACGAAACCGTTGACTTCGCGAAGCAGATTCAGCCGATTTTTGCGAAGCATTGCCTGTCGTGTCACGGGGCCGAAAAACAGGAAAGCGGGTTGCGGCTCGATCACAAGGCGATCGCGCTCGCCGGTGGAGACAGCGGCAAGAAGGGGATCATCGCGGGGAAATCAGCCGAGAGCGAATTGATTCACCGTCTCACGACCGCCGACGAATCGGAACGGATGCCCCCCGAAGGGGAACCGCTTTCCGCCGAGGAAATCGAACTCATCAAACGCTGGATCGACGCCGGTGCCGACTGGCCTGAAACCGTGGCGGCGCCAGCCGTGGCGAACTTGCCTTGGGGTTATTATCCGCCTCAGCGATTGTCGCCTCCCGCTGTGAGCCAACCGGATTGGCCGCGCAATTCACTCGATCATTTCGTGCTGGCGAAACTGGATCAACTCGGTTTGCCGCCGTCGCCCGAAGCCGATCGGCATGTGCTCATTCGCCGGGTAACGCTCGATCTGACCGGCTTGCCCCCGACGCTCGAAGAGGTCGCTGCGTTCGTCAACGATGAGAGCCCCGATGCCTACGAACGGCTGGTCGATCGATTGCTCGCGAGTCCCGAATACGGCGAACGCTGGGCGCGGATGTGGCTCGACCTCGCGCGCTACGCCGACTCAGCGGGATATGGTTCCGATCCGCTGCGAACGATCTGGGGTTATCGCGACTGGGTGATCGCCGCTTTCAACGACAACAAGCCGTTCGATCAATTCACGATCGACCAGATCGCCGGCGACTTGCTGCCGAACGCCACGCTCGACCAGCAGATCGCGACCGCCTTTCATCGCAACACCATGACGAACACCGAAGGGGGGACCGACGACGAAGAATACCGCTCCGCCGCGATCAAGGATCGCGTCGATACCACGATGCAGGTCTGGATGGGACTGACGTTCGGCTGTGCGAAGTGCCACAGTCACAAGTACGAACCGATCACCCAGCGGGAGTATTATCAGTTCTATGCCTTCTTCAATCAGACGGCGGACAACGATCAGCCGACCGAGGCCCCGGTCGTCTCGCGACCCACGCAAAAGATGATCGAGCAGAATCAGCAGATCGATGCGCAAGTCGCCGAGTTGAAAAAACAGCTCGAAGCGGCGACCGAGAAGAAACCGCTCGAAGACAAAATCGCCGAGCTGGAGAAGACTCGTCCGGCGTATCCCACGATCCCTGTATTGCAGGAACTTCCCACCGATCAATTTCGCAAGACGCACCTGATGATCAAGGGAGAATATCTCACGCTCGGCGATCTCGTGGAGGCGAATCTTCCTTCCGCGCTG
>JBJXGP010000404.1:0-3211 GCA_046160425.1 Planctomycetaceae bacterium | reverse complement strand
TTGCCGTCACAACTCGACGGTCTGGTGGGAACTGCTGATTCCTCGCGGACAGGACGTCGCGGTGTTGTTCCAGATGATCTCGAAAAAGTTTCGCGGCAACATCGACTACGGTCGCGCTTCGCCATTGCTGGGGATACGATTCCTGCGGCGCGGTTTATCGCTGATGTTGATTCTCGCCGGTGGCATCTATCTGACTTCACTCGTCGAATATCGGCAGTCAGAATTGATCGTCCCGCTGCGAAATTTGTGGCAGTACGGACAAACATCGTCCCAATCCGGTGAGTTGCTCACCATGTCGCGATACAAGCATGGCGCAGGGAACAATCCTGTGCATGTTGCCCAGACGGTTCGCGATAGTGCGCTCGCGGTGATCGATGACGTCGAAGCGTCAAAACTTCCGATGTTGTCCACCGTCGATCGCAAGCGGTTATTTCAGGTTGCCGACTATTTCTCCACAAGTGGTGATCGCCGCCCTATGGAAACAGGAAATTCCTCAGAGGAGAACGACACGTGGTTTCGCGTCTGGGCGTATGACTTTGACTATCCGACATACGGGTTGAAACAGCCCTGGTACTCCGGCATGGCACAAGGTCATGTCATCGAAGTCGAACTCGCCGCGTATTTTATCAATGGGGATCATCGATATCTCGACACGGCATGCGAGGCGGCTCGTGCTCTGGAAGTGCCGATTTCTCAAGGCGGCGTTGCCGTCTTTTTGTCGCAGGGCCGGGGAATCTGGTTCGAGGAATACGCATCGATCTCGACCGAACCCCCATTGGTATTGAACGGCCACAACTTCGCATTGAATGGTCTTTGGCATCTGAGCCGCATCGAGCCGGAGTTCGTTCCTTTGTTCGAGGCGGGAGTACATGCGGTGAAAGAGAAATTGCCGGAATTCGATGCCGGCGTCTGGTCGCGATACGATTTGCATCAAGCGGCGGCGAATCAGAAGTATCAAATGATTCACATCGACCAGTTACGCGAATTGTACGCGCGGACCGGCGAGCCGCGTTTTGACGAATACGCTCAAAAATTTACATCACAGTTATGGTCGCCGGCGCAGGTCTGCTATCGGTTATGCTTTTATCCGCATCGGATGCTGGTGCTGCTGCTGTTGTTCAATGCCTGTTCCGTCGCGCTCGTGGCGAAAGGCATTCGGTCGTTCGTCGGTCGCATGTGTCATCGTCATCGGATGTCGAGATACGCAAGCGATCGTTCGTTGCCCCATTCCATTCCGGTTGTTCCGCTCGAGCGCGCAGCCTGAAACGGCGAGAATTATGTTACCTTTCATGTGGCTCAGTATTGTGTTCGCCCCGCTGGTGGAGATGGGGGCATTTCTGCGCGTCGATCAATTTGTGTTTCCGGTCATGTTTCTCGTCTCCCTGTTTCATCTCCGTCGGCAGGAGACCAACAGTCGGGGGGCGACGCTGATCGTCGGCTTCTCGGTGATCAGCATGCTCCTTTCGGGATACGGCGGTCTGGTCACGGGGGAATTAAACTTTCAGTTCCTTTTGAAATGGCCGGCGCTGTTTCTGTTCAATACGCTCGCCTGTTATACGGTGATCTGGTGGTCCAAAGATCGTCGCGATATTCTGTTGCAGCGATCGCTGCGCTGGTTGCAGATCGCATTGTTTATCGCGGGTTTCATCGGATTGATCCAAGTCCTGGAACACCACGGATTGACGCGAAACCACGCCGTCTCTTATGTTCTCAACCAGTTCTATCCTTATTACGGAGAATTGACCGACAACGCGCATCTGAAATCGATGGGTATGCAACTGCGGACGGGGGGTGCGGGGCGCATTACTTCGGTTTTCGACGGACACCCGATTCTAGCCGGAGACTTTCTCGCGATCGGCCTGGTGCTCACCTTGCCGTTGGCGCGAGGACTCTCGGGAATGTTGCTGACGGCGGTTCCGACGCTGGCCCTCATGCTGACCTTGTCGCGCGGGTCGATTCTCGCCTGGGGAGCCGGCATCGTCGCCTACATGGGATTTCTGTCGATGCGGCGCGGTTCATCGCCGCGGACCATTCGCGTCGTGGTACAGATCGCCTGCGTCGTCGCGGGTCTGGTCGTTGTTACGATGTTCACCCCATTCGGGACATCTATTCTGTGGCGAGTAGAGAGCACGATCGAAACGATCATGGGGACCGGCGTCGAGGATGGACGAACCGAAAAAGTCTGGCCGATGGTCTTCGCCGCTCTCGAAAAAAGCTCACTCTCGCATTGGCTCTTCGGGCTGGGCCGCATGTACGAAGGGCCTGCGGACAGCCAGTATCTGTTCACGATGGTCAATGCAGGGCTGGCGGGTGTATTCGTCCTGCTGATCTTCCACATTCAGCTTGCACGGATGGGGTATCGCTACGGCATGGTCGCTCAAGATGGACAGCACTCCGAATTTGGATTTGCCTTCGCCGCGGCAATTGTTGCCTTACTCGTCATGTATACCGTTCATCCGGCATTGCAGAATCGCCGATTGTTATCCGCCGTGTTTACGATGGCAATGTTGATTCCTCACATCGTGATTCGTTACAGAACTCGGATTTCAGCAGAGAGCAGCCATGACCGCCAAAATCGTGCATCTCACAACCGTTCATCGTTCCGACGACGTTCGCATCCTGCGCAAGGAGTGCAGCAGCCTGTTGCAGAGCGGGTATGATGTGACGCTGATCTCGCCGGGGCAGCCGGTATTGGAGATCGAGCGCGCGGGGATCCGCCATTACGCGACGGGCAATGTCGCGCACCGCGGGGCGCGGATGTTGAAACTCCAGTATCGGACATTGAAACGCGCTCTTTCCCTGAAAGCCGACCTCTATCATTTCCACGATCCGGAATTAATTCCCGCGGCTCTGATCCTGAAGCTCGCCGGCCGGCGAGTGATCTACGACGTTCACGAAGACTTGCCCCGGCAGATTCAGACGAAACGCTGGATCCCGCGTATTCTCAGGGGAATGATCGGACGCTGTGCCGAACTCGCCGAGGCGATCATGGCTCGCTCTTGCAACGCCGTCGTCGCCGCGACGCCGAAAATTGCGAAGCGATTTCCGGCGGCGAAGACATTCCTGGTGCAGAACTTTCCGATCCGCGGGGAACTGGTCGCGACCGAATCGCTCCCTTACGCGCAGCGCCCGAATCGGATTGCATACGTCGGCGGGACCACCGCCATGCGGGGGATTGATCAGGTCATCGCCGCGCTGGGATTACTCCCCG
>JBJXGP010000403.1:0-4411 GCA_046160425.1 Planctomycetaceae bacterium | reverse complement strand
GAACCCGTAATGAACTCCCGTGGTCGATGTTCACTTCCAATCCGTGATAACGTCAATCAACCCCGGCTGCCGCGCATAATTTCTCGCGCTCGACCAGCGCCAGTCGAGCGGGTCGTCGACGAATCCGCGTTTTACCGGGTTCATATGCACGTATTCAATCTTCTGCCACATCATCTCGTCACTTTGAATCTGTTGTGGATGATTTCCTTCCTGCCAAACCTGATGCTCGCTTTCGGTCTTATGACAGAGTTTGAGTAATTGCAGTTGCCTCAGCAACGTTACCGCCCCGTTCTGTTTCAACAGTTCAATGATTCGCAGGGCGGTAAACGATTTGAATCGCTTCATCACGTCGTTCAATTCAGGAGCCGATGCAATCAGGTGCAGATGATTCTCGAGTATTACGTAAGTAAACAACTTGAAGCCGTGTTCATTTTGCAGATGTATCCATGACTCGAAGATAATTTGAGCCGCTTCCGGTCGCGTAAACACGGGAAGCCAGCCGTTGATCGTACAGGTCATGAAGTACGGGTACTCGGTTTCATAGATCTTGTAGCGTGTTCTCGTCATCGTATCCGAATTGCAATCACGAAGCGGAGCTTCGAAGACTTGTGTTCCCAAGCGGAGCTTGGGAACAAGATTAAGAGGGTGTCACTCACTTGATCGAATTCAAATACGCCAGGAGATCGGCCATCTTGTTCACGTCGAGTTGCTTTTCGATGCCTTCGGGCATGAACGACAACCCCGTGCTGCGGAGTTCATCGATATGCACTCGCAAGATGCTGACCGTCGTGCCGTCGGCCCGGCGGATCGTGACGCTGTTCGCCGTCTCTTCGGCGATCATGCCGGTGTGAGTGAGTCCTTCATCGGTGACCAGCACGTAACTGACGTACTGCGGTTTGACTTCGCGGTTGGGGTCGAGAATGTTGAGCAGCACCGCATCCAATCCGCGATTGCGGACCGCCGACAGATCGGCACCGACGGACGTCCCAACGTTTTCCAGTTTGTGGCACGCCGAGCATTCTTTCTTGAAGACTTCCTTCCCTTTCGCCAAATCACCTTTGATCGTGAGAGACTTCTGATAGGCCGCGACCACGTCTTGCCGTTTGCTCAAGGTCTCCTTGAACAACGACTTGGCCCGCGATTGAATCTCTTCGTTGCGGTCCTGCTTGAGAAGTTGCACGCGGACCGGATCGATTTCGCTGAGCGGAACCTTCTCGGCTTCGACGGCATCGAGGAACGCCATGATCCATTCGGTCCGCGAGAACAACGTCTCGGTCGCACTCGCACGCAATTGGGGACTCAGCGTCGGCCACGCTTCGAGCAGAATCTCGGCGACCGCCGGCTCATTGTATTTCGCCAGCGTTTCGAGCGCCGCCGACTGAATCGGCTGCGGTTGCCGCAAGTCGAGAAGGCCGGTGAGCGGTTCCTGCAACTCGGCGAATGAGGCCAATCCCAGCGTCTTGATCGCCGAGACGCGTTTCGGCACTTCGAGATCTTCCGCGAACGCATGCTCTTTCGCCTGGGCAATCATCTTCTGCACCAGGGCGGCGGCTTTGCCTCCTTTTGCGCCGGTGATTTGTGCGCGGGCCTCTTCCGGCTGCGCGGTAGCCAAGGCAGCGACGAGCGTTTGAGCGAGTACACCATCGGTTTCGGGGAGACCGTTGATCCCCGCGAGGACAGTAGCGACGTCGTTCGACTGATTCGCCGCCCCGATCACTCCCGCCAGCGACGACAAGAACGCCGAGCCAGCTCCCGATTTGCGAAACTCTTCATCGGCGACGAGCGTCTGGAAGATGTCTCCCGAACCTTCGACCGACGAACTGAGTATCGCCAGCGTCATCATCGGTTCCGCAGCGTAACGCTTCGCCAGTGACGCGAGCGCGGCGTCGCGGGCCGGCGTATGAAACGCTCCCAGCGAATACGCCAATTGATTGACGACGAGTAAATCTTTCTCGTCGACCATCTGCAACATTGCCTCACGTAGTGCAGGAGATGACTCAACGTGCTTCTCGGCAAGTCTCAAGGCGTGAACCCTGAGCCACGGCGAAGTGGTGAACTTCAGCGCGGGAATCAAATCGTTCGGCTGCAATCCTCCAAGGCTTTCCAGCGAATAGAGACAATGCATCCAATACATCGGACCACAAATGCCCGAGAAGAGCGCTCGTCGCCGAAGCAATTCAACCGCCGCCGGGTCCTGCCGTTCATAGAGCAGGCGCGAAGCCGTGTCACGCGTCCAACCGTCAGGAATGAACAGATAATCGACGAGTTCCGCCGTCGATGCCTTGTGCAATTGCGGGCGATCGCGACGGGTGAACTCTTCGGGAACGATGCGATAAATCCGGCCGCGATCGATGCCGCTGCTGACGTCGAGGTGCTTGAGAATCGTGGGTGCGAGGAACGCGGCCCCCTCGATCAATTCCCGATACATATCGACCACATACAGGCAGCCGTCAGGCCCTTGTCCGAACTGCACCGGTCGGAACCAGTTGTCGGTCGAAGCGAGAAACTCGACGTCGGGATCGGCCCGATAGGCGGTGTTCGTCAATCCCTTTTGCTCCATGCGGGCGCGGTACACGAGATTGCCGGAGACTTCGCCGACGAACAGATTGCCCTGATATTCTTTGGGATACGCATCGCCACGAAAGATCGTCACGCCGGTCGCACCGGTGAAGAAGCCGGCGGGTTTTCCCCCTTCGTCCGAACCGGGAATCACTCCCTTGGCCCGCAATCGGGTACGGAGTTTTCGCCACGGCTCGACTTCGCTGATGCGGAACACGGGTGTGTATTTCCCGTCGGTCACGTTCACCGCCGCGTTGGGAGCCGAGAGATACGGATTGCGGCGCAGATAGCGGTTGTCGTAGGTGATGACCTGTGCGGGGTTGCTGTTTTCGCAGACGAATTTTTGTCCCCAGTCGTCGATCCCCAACCCATGCTGACCGCCACCGCTCGTGAGTTCGAACGTTCGTGCGCGGGGTTCGATGATCATCCCCTGTCCGCGCACCGACACCGCCGCCGCTTGTTCATCGGCGACCGGTTTGACGTCTCCCCCCGCAAGATTCGTCGAAAGGTGAATGTGATTGTCGAGTCCCCAGCGGAACGAATTCAGCATCGCCTCACCGGCGGGATCGCGGGAAAAACCGGTGAAGACGCGGTCCTTGATATCGGCCTCGCCGTCGCCGTCGGTATCTTTGAAGTACCAGATATCGGGGACCGAGCCGACAAAGATTCCGCCGTCGTAACTCAGGACCGAAGTGGGGGAATCGATTTCCGCGACGTAGAGATGCATTTCGTCGTACTTGCCATCCCAGTCGGTATCGATCAGTTGCTTGACCGACCCTTTGCCCATGTAGCCTTTCGGATTTGCGTACTGGTTGTATTCGGGCATTTCGCAGACGTACATCCGCCCCTGTTCGTCGAAGTCGATCGCTACCGGATCGCGGATCAACGGTTCGCTCGCCACCAGTTCGATACGAAAGCCGGGACGCAGGTGAAAACTCTTGAGCGCTTCCTCCGGTTCCTGCGGGGGAATTCGCGGCAACTCGCCGGAGTAATCCTTGTCGGCGCTGTCATCTTTCGCCTCCTTTTCGTCTGATTTTTTCTCGGCTTCGCTCTTAGGTTTGGCGTCATCCTTGCCGAACGACCACAAAGAACCGACGGCGGCGCAAAACATAATCGCGACGGAGACGACACAAAACTTCAAAATCACTGGCTGGCGATTCGACATGGCTAACCTTCGGTGAGAATTGGGTTGGAATTGACGGCGGGACGCTTCACTCGGCGTGAAGATCTTGGTCCAGTATTCCATAACGCCCCTCACTTCGACAAGTCTCGACGGGAAATCGGCTCGCTCGATGAGCAAAATGCCTTATGCATCAAGATGTTCCGTTAGATAAGGACTTGTTGATTGAGGAGAAAACGGCGAGTGTGAACCGTACTCACTATAACCGGGAGTGGTTGCGCGGGTGTGTTTTTTGTATCGCATTGCGACTTTGCTTGTTGAATCTGTGTCGAAATCGGTACAAATGATCGAGATTAATCGTTGCTCTCAAATCACTAATCCAATTTCTCTCAAAGACCACCCGATGCATCTCCTCCACGACGCACCGCTGCCACCACATTCAATCGCCGAGATTCACCAACGCTTCCCCGGCGTTGAACTGACGGCGAACACTTCGCAACCCGCGCGTGAACTCCTGGCGACTGCGGATGTGATCTACACTGAAGACGCGAAGTTCGACCCTGCCGATGCCCCTCGCTTGCGCTGGGTGCAGACGAATTCAGCGTCGGTCGTACACTTGCGTGAGACGCCCGTCATGCGAAGCGACATCCCCTTCTGCAACTCCGGCGGTTCGCTCAGCACGGCCGTCGCCGAGTGTGCCATCGGCTCGTTGTTGTCGTTGACTCGTCACAT
>JBJXGP010000402.1:0-5162 GCA_046160425.1 Planctomycetaceae bacterium | reverse complement strand
TGGGGAAGCCGGTCCCGAGTCTACAGGTCCGCATTCTCGAAAATCGTTGGGGAAGTCCGCTCGGTCCGTTGACCGAGGCGGAACACGAACGCCGCTCTCTATCGTGCGAACAGATCGGTGAAATCGTGGTCAGCGGCGAACATGTTCTCGCCGGTTATCTGCACGGCGAAGGTCACGACATCCATAAGTATCTGGTCGGCGAAACGCATTGGCATCGCACGGGGGACGCCGGTTATTTCGACCGTCACGGACGATTGTGGCTGATGGGACGCTGTACGGCATGCATCGCCGACGATCGGGGTTCGCTGTATCCGTTCGCCGTCGAATACGCGGCGATGGAGCAGCCGTCGGTGGCCCGGGCGGCGCTCGTACCTCATCGCGGTCAACGGGTGCTGGCGGTACAACTCAAAGGGCCGAGGAGTAAAAGCGAGACGCAGGATTTGCTGCGGATGTTGAGTTTCGCCGATCTCGATGCGATCCGTATTGTCGATGAGCTTCCCGTCGACAGACGGCATAACAGCAAGATCGACTACGCGCGGCTGGCATCGCTTCTGGAGCGAACATTGTGAGCGAAATCGAAGTTCGCGATATCAGAATCCGGCAGCGAGTGTCGATGTATCTCGCGGAGCGTTTTCCGATCCTCGCGCATGGATTGCTCATCGTCAGCTTCTATTCATCGAATCAGTTTCTCGCCCACGCGTTGACCAATCCCGGCGCGCGGATGCATTACGATCTCGGCTCGCTGCTGGGATGCTTGACGATCTTGTGTTTCTTTCTGCATCTCAGGATCTTCGACGACCACAAGGACTACGCCGACGATTGCCGATATTTTCCGCAGCGAGTGTTGCAGCGCGGGATCGTCTCGCTGTCGGAGTTGAAAATCCTCGGCGCGATCGCCATCGGGCTGGAGATCGTCTGCTCGGCGATCCACGGACCCGCCGCGCTCGTGTCGTGGCTGACCGCGTTTGCATTCAGTCTGCTGATGTTCAAGGAATTTTTCGCCCGTGACTGGCTGAAACGGCACTTTCTTGTTTACGCATCGACGCACATGCTGATCGTCCCGCTGTTGTCGATGATCGTGTACAGTTTTTCGAGCGGGCGATTTTTCTGGGAGGCCCCCGTATGGTACTGGGGTTATGCCTTCGTCGGTTTTTTCGTGGCGTTCAACTGGGAGGTCTCGCGAAAAATCCGCTCGCCCGACGACGAGATTGACGGGGTTGATTCTTACACGAAGCTGTTCGGCACATACGGAGCCGCGTATCTCGTCCTGCTGATTCGCGTGATCGATACCGGGCTGGTGATGCTGATCGGCCGGCACCTGCAACTGAGCGGCTGGTTTTACGGCGTGCTCATCGCTTTGTTTCTCGTCTGCATGATCGGCTTCTTTCAGTACCGGTTTCAAACGAGCCGAGCGACGGCGAAACGGATGGAAATCTACGCGGGGATCTACATCCTCGCCTTCGACCTGGCCCTCGCCTGCGAACTCGGCCGAACCCACGGTATCTCGATCGACTGGTAAGCGAAATGCGACGACTTCCTGAATATTTTCTCACAAAGTCACGAAGGCACAAAGCTGATCAATGCAAATGCAAGTTAATCCATTGAATTGATGACTCGATCATTCCAGGATCATTGGCGAATGAACCGGCCACGATTTCTCTTCGTGACTTTGTGCCTTTGTGAGAGACTCGTTTTTTCGGAAAACTGAACGCCACGTGAATATTATCCCGTTGATTCTCACCGATGACGATGACCTCGCCGATTTTTCGGAAACGATCAGCGGCGGGAAGGGGCTTCACTTGCGGCAGTTGCTTGCGATGGAGCAACCGGTCCCATCGTTTTACGTCATCCCTTCACAGAGTTTCGCCGAGTTTCTGCACGCTCACGGGATCGACGAGCAACTCGACGGGCTGTGCCATTCAGCGACGAGAGTTGACGATGCACAGTTCTCGCAATCGCTCGCCGACGTGCAGCGACGGATCGATAAACTCCCTTTCCCCGATCATCTGGCGCAGGCGATTCGCGAAATTCATACACGGCGATTTCCGCATGAATGCGGCGTCGCGGTCCGCTCGTCGGCGGTCGGCGAAGATGGAAGCGATCAATCGTTCGCGGGGATTTATGAAAGCGTCCTCAATGTTCGCGGCGTCGATCACGTACTCGAAGCGGTCAAGCTAGTTTGGGTTTCGACGTTCGCGCAACGGGTGATTGCTTATCGTCGGGCGTTGTCAATGGCTCCGCTGACAATGGGAATGGCCGTCATCGTGCAAGCAATGATCGACCCTCGGCAAGCGGGGGTGATGTTGACCTGTTCGCCGGCGTCGGGAGATCCGCACGTCGTCGTTATCGATGCGACCTACGGAGTGGGAGAAGCCCTGCTCAGCGAAGGCTTCCCCGCCGATGCGTTTGTCGTCGCCAAAGATTCGCTCGATATCATCGAACGGACGATCGCCGACAAGAGGGAACAACTCATGCTCGACGAACGGACTCGCGGTTTGATACATAGGCCTATCGATCCGGCGGATCGGCTGCGATCATCGCTCGCTGACGAACAACTCCGTCAACTGACTCGCGCAGGGATGGCGATCGAACGAAGCTGCGGACGTCCGCAAGAGATCGAATTCGCCTTCGATCGCGCCGGGAAATTATTCGTCTTGCAGACGCGGCCGGTGACGAACGTTGAGGAATACGGTCCCGCCGCCGGCAATCATCTCATCTGGGACAACAGCAACATCATCGAAAGTTATTCGGGCGTCACGTCGCCGATGACGTTCAGCTTCATTCGGCGGGCGTATGCGATCGTGTATCACTGCTTCGCCGAGGTGATGGGGATCCCGCCGCGCGTCGTGAAGGCGCATCGCGAAGAATTCGAGAACATGCTCGGCCTGTTTCGAGGCCGGGTCTTTTATAATCTCAAGAACTGGTATCGCCTGGTGCGGATGTTTCCCGGCTTTCGCTACAACAGCCGGTTCATGGAATCGATGATGGGGCTTAAGGAGCCGTTGTTGTTCATCGATGAGATGCCTCCGCCCGGTTTCTGGCGACGCTGGTTCGTCGAGTTACCCGCATTGCTCCGGCTGCTGGGACGCTCGTTCTGGAATTTCTACCGCATCGAGTCGATCGTCGCGCGATTTCAAAGCCGGTTCCGCGAACATTACGACGCATGGTCGAAGATCGAATTCGATGCGCTGCCGCCGCATGAATTGATGCGGTTGTACGCGAAGATGGAGGAGGCCCTCTTGTGGAACTGGAAGGCCCCGATCATCAATGACTTTTTCGTGATGGTGAATTACGGCCTCTTGAAGAAGCTTTGCGTCACATGGTGTCACGATGCGTCGGGGACGCTGCAGAACGGCTTGATCAGCGGCGAAGGGGATATCGAAAGCGCCGAACCGGCAGAACTCTTGCTCCAACTCGCCGACTTCGCGCGGAGCGATGCGGAACTTATGCGACTGTTGCTCAATGAACCGGCGGAGCATCTGCCGGCGCTGATCGCCGACGATGAGCGTTTTGCCGAATTTCAGCAGCGAATCAATGAGTACCTCGAACGCTTCGGGATGCGCTGCGTCGGGGAGTTGAAACTCGAAGAAGAATCGTTCTGCGACCGTCCCGATAAACTCTTTCGGCTGCTGCGCCATTATCTCGCGGAAAGCGATCGTACCCAACTCGATGTCGCAGCGGTCCGCCAGCGGCAACGTGACGTCCGCGCGGCAGCGGAAAAGCGGGCTTTCGAGGCGATCGCACAGACGGGAGGCTGGTTGCCGCGACGCTGGATCTTCCGCAAAATTCTCACGAATGCCCGGCGGGGTGTCCGCAATCGCGAAAACATGCGATTCGCCCGCACGCGAATTTACGGCATCCTCAGGCGGATGCTCCGCTCGATTGGGCACCATTTGGCGCGCGAGCGCGTGCTTGAGGAGATGTCCGATATTTTTTATCTGACGATCGATGAGGTTTGGGACTTCATCAAAGGGACCGCCGTCACGACCGATCTTCGGGCACTCGTCCGACTGCGCCGCGAGGAATACGATCGGTATCGCAGCGAAACGGTTCCGCCCCCCGACGACCGCTTCGAAACGTTCGGCCTGGCCTATCATCGCAACCGGTTTCAACGCCGCCGTCCCGCGACCACGGCGCCTCACGAGGAAACGACAGCGGCGAGCGGAACATTGCGAGGCATCGGCTGCTGTCCCGGGATCATCAGCGGGACCGTGCAAATCGTTCTCTCACCCGATCAGGTGGATTCGATCAGGGGTGAAATTCTCGTCGCGGAAAAAACCGATCCCGGCTGGGTGGGACTTTATCCAGCGTTTTCGGGCATTCTCATCGAACGTGGCAGCGCGCTCTCGCACTCTTCCATCGTCGCGCGGGAAATGGGCATCCCCACCATCGTCGGCATCGGTCAGTTAACCGCCCGACTCCACGACGGCATGCGCATCACTATGGACGGCGCAGCGGGGACGGTCGAGATACTGGATGACACGACGCAGCGGGCTGGTGAGCTACCTCCGTAAGACGCGCTCCGCTACGGAAACCCTGCGCATCGCGGCTAACCGAATGCTGTCGCCGCACTCACTTCGCCGGGCGGAGGTCGACGCAGAAGAGTTCGCTTCCGCTGCGCGTGTACAGAAACCCGTTCGACAGTGCCGGGAGGGGACACGGATCGCGAAATCCCGCTTTGAACAGCGAGAATTTCGAGAGCAGCTCGAATTTCTCCTGATGGGGGGAGATCAGCATCACGTCACCCCCCGCCGTCACCGCGATCAATTTGTCGTCGGCGAGGATCATCGTCAAATACGCGGGGGCCGGCGCGCTCCAATGCACTTTTTGAGTCGCGGTATCAAAGCAACGGAATTCGACCGTTCCGCCATCCTGCCGGCCGTGGAGTCCGTAAATCGCCCCCTCGTATTCGATGGGGGTCGCATACTGGCTCGACAACACGTCGTCCGATGTCCACACTTCACGAGCTTGCTTGTCGTCGAAATCGGCGAGCACTGCGCCGATTCCGTAACTCGCCGTCAGGAAAAGCTGCCCGCTGCTCAGCACGACCGGCGAAGCGGCGTTGACGGTCGGTCCCGATTGGCCGTAGGGAAACGAAAATCGGACCTCTCCGTTTTCGGGATCGAGCGACGACGCCGACAACCGCGTGACGAAGATCGCAT
>JBJXGP010000401.1:0-2709 GCA_046160425.1 Planctomycetaceae bacterium | reverse complement strand
AAGATGATTCAGACAATGAAACTCTACTGCCGCGTGTGGGCGGCATTTTTTCGCAACGCGTGGGTGCGGGAATCGTCATTTCAAGGAAATTTCCTGGTGACGGTGATCACCAGCCTGTTCTGGTTCGCGGTGCAGATCACGCTGTTCGATCTCATCTACCGCCGCGTCCCGGCGATCAACGATTGGAGCCGCGAGGAGTATTTCGCCTTCATGGCGACGGGGATGCTGATCAACGCGCTGGTCGAGGTCTTCTTCCTGCCGAACTGCGCCCAGTTCAGCGAACTGATCCGGACGGGAAATCTCGATTTCGCGCTTTTGAAACCGATCGACACGCAATTTCTGGTCTCGTGCGAGAAGCTGGATTTGGGGACGCTTTCGGAGATCGCCCTCGCGGCGAGTCTCTTGGTGTATGCCCTCTGGCAGCGAGGTTCGCCCCCGTCGCCCGCGACCGCGGCGCTGTATTTGTTGTTGATCGGGGCGGCGGTCTGCTTTTTCTACAGTCTGATGATCTCGCTCGCGGCGCTCAGCATCTTATTCGGACGGAACCAGGGTCTGCTCGATTTCTGGTTCTACGTGACGATTTTCGCGCGGTATCCCAGCAGCATCTACAGCGGTTCGCCGGCGGGAGAAGTGATCCGGTTCGCGTTCTCCTACGTGCTGCCGATTCTGTTGGTGGTCACGGTGCCGGCGCAGGTTCTGCTGGGGAAACTGCTGGAGCCTGGTTGGCTCAGCGGACTGACGCTGGCGTCGGGCTTGATTTCGCTGGCGCTGGGCCGGGGCGTATTCCAGTGGTCGCTGCGGCACTATCGCAGCGCCAGCAGTTGAGAGACGCGCCGGCCGATGAACGGTTCAAAAACGGCGTAACGATCTGAAATTCCGCCCGGTGTGTGATTTGAACAACCTGACGAGCTAAAATCACGCCCGTCGGGGTTTCATCACTCACGCAAAGGATTTGTCCCATGCGCCGCATCATCAACTTCGCCGCAGTCGGTTTCTGCCTCTCGTTCGCGCTGGCGGGTGACGATCACAGCGAAGGGATCACGCTGAACTTCCCGGGCAAGATGAAATGGAAAGACGGCCCGCCGTCCCTGCCGAAAGGCGCGCAGATCGCGGTGTTGGAAGGCGATCCGTCCAAGGAAGGCCCGTTCGTCTTCCGGGTCAAAGTTCCCGACGGATACCGCATTCCGCCCCACACTCATCCCAAGATGGAGCGTGTGACCGTCATCGCCGGCACGTTCAACATCGGGATGGGCGAGACGTTCGATCAGAAATCCACGGAGGCGATGCCGGCCGGTAGCTACGGATTCTGGGAACCCGGCATGAAACACTTCGTCTGGACGAAGGGCGAGACGATCGCGCAGTTTCACGGCTCAGGCCCGTGGACGATCAATTACGTCAATCCGGCGGACGACCCGCGGAATCAGAATGCCAAGTGAGACGTCGGGCGGTAAATGACGAATTCAGATGCGACCCGTCGGCGCGCCGGGCGCTGGGTTCTTGTCAGGGGATTCCTCGATCCCGTATGCTAGAGGAGTTCGCTCTCCCAATCATTCAACGTGATCTTGCCGGCGGCGGCGGTCTGGCGTGCAATGTCGCTTACGCAAACGCATCTCATCCCCCGCGAGTCTCCCGAAGCGGCTTACCTGCTGGTTCAATCCGGGCCGGCGGCGGGGGAAAAGTACCGCATGGTCGCCGGCCAGGTGGCGACGATCGGCCGTTCGCCCACGAACCGCATCGTCCTGCTCGATGAGATCTCCAGCCGCAATCATTGCGAGATTTTTCGCGTGGGCGACCGCTGGATTCTCCGCGACTTGGAGAGCCGCAACGGAACCCGCGTCGACGGCGACTACGTCACGCACGACTGTGAACTGCTGTCGGGCCAGGCCATTCAAATCGGTTCGACGCTGCTGTTGTTCACGCTCGATCCCGACGAGCGTTCTCCGCAAGGTTCGACGGCCGGCGACGCGGACACGGCGACGGAAATTCCCTTGTTGCCGGTGAATCCCGAGATTCTGCATCGAACGCGCCGCTCGAAGTTTCGCGCCGATGAAGTTCCCGCCGCCGATCGTGAACGGACCAGCCGCGAGTTGGCGAAGCTGTACCGGTTGGCGCTGGACATGGGATCGACGGATACCGCGACGGCGCTGGCGGAGCGCGTGCTGGAGACGCTGTTTTCGGTGACGTCGACGAATATCGGCGCGATTCTGTTGTTGCCGCAGCCCGAAGCCCTGCATCCGAAAGCCGACCAACTCTACGTCGCCGCGTTCAAGTCGACGGAAGAAGCCTCGTACCAGCGGGTCTCCGATTACCTGTCGCAAACGGTGCTGCGGGAACGGGAGGCGTTGCTGGCCAAGGACGTCGACACCGACAAGCATCTGGCCAACCGCGACAGCCTGGGGGAACTCAGCGCGCGGAGCGTGATCTGCGCGCCGCTGTGCGTTGAAGACTCCGTGTTCGGGGCCATTCATCTTTACTCGACCAATCCCGACAATCGGCTCGATCCCGAGGATTTGGAGTTCACGCTCGCCGTAGCCGACCAGATGGCGCTCGCCCTGGAACAGCTTCGGCAGCGCGAACAACTGGCGGCGGGGTTGGAACGGGTCAAATCCGAAAACCAGACGCTCCGGGAACAGTTGCGGCAGGATTCGGAACTGGTGGGCGACAGCCCGTCAATCCGCAAGCTGCAAGAGCGGATCGCGCGGATCGCCC
>JBJXGP010000400.1:0-5987 GCA_046160425.1 Planctomycetaceae bacterium | reverse complement strand
CCATGTTTACCGGTGAAGAGATCGCAGAATTCCTGGCGTCGCTCGGGATCACGCACATCGTCATGGTTCCCGACAGCACGCTTGGTCTCTGGGAGACGGCGCTAGCGGCTTCCGAGAATATTTCGCTCGTTCGCGTCTGCCGTGAAGGGGAGGCGTGGGCCGTCGCCGCCGGTTTGTATCTGGGGGGTGCCTCTCCGCTCGTGATGATTCAATGCACGGGTCTGTTCGAATCGGGCGATGCGCTGCGAAATGTGTTATTCGACTACGGACTCCCCCTGTACGCCATCATCGGTTACCGCAGCTATCTGAATCAATCGACGTTGCCGGGGGATACCTGCCTGACGTTTACAGAACCGATCCTCAAGGCGTGGAATCTCGATTATCGGCTGATCCTCGAACCCGGTCAGCTCGATGAAATCCGGACCCATTTTCACGAATGCCGGGAAAAGCAGCAACCGGGTGTCGCATTGATCGCCGAAGGGCGTTCGTGAAGTGAATCTCCGTCGCTGAAAACGATAGACTACTAGAAGTAAAAAAATGTCCGATTTGACGTTGTCCGATGCCCTGAAAATTCTGCATACCGCGCGGACGGATGAAATCGTCGTCACCACGATGGGGAATGCCCGCGAATGGATGACGTTGAGCCGGCATCCGCTCGACTGGGTTTACGTCCCTTCCAGCATGGGACAGGCCCCGACACTGGGATTGGGCCTCGCATTGGCGCAGCCTTCACGCCGGGTTATCGTCTGCAACGGCGACGGCTCGCAGTTGATGAATCTCGGCAGCCTGATCACGATCACCGCACAGGCTCCAAAGAATTTCACGCTGGTTCTGTTCGACAACGGCGTGTATGAAGTGACCGGTGCTCAGCAGTTGCCGTCGTCACCGGCCAGCCGCAAGAATAGGGACGCGATCGATTGGGTGGCGCTGCTCTCGGCGTGCGGGTTCGAGTACGTTACCCACTATGCCGATCGTGAGGGATGGCAGCGCGACGTCAAACACTGGCTCAAGAAAGCAGGACCGGTGTGCGTCGTGCTGAAAGTCGATCCCGTTCCCAACGCCGTTGGTCCACGATCCCCCGGACCGGCGAAAGAAAGAGCACGCCGATTTCGCGAAGCATTAACGACGCGATGAACCGCGCGGTCGCGGTCTTGACCCTGGTATCGAATCGAGATCCCCTTTGGGATACTGCATCAGCAAAGATGCATCATCCAATTCGGAATAATCTGACCGCATGAATATTACTAAATGACTATTTTCAATCCCCGCGTCGGCGATCGGGATTGCCGACGGCTCAGCGGCAGACTGGCTTTCAGGCTTATCCATGCGGTGTTGCGTCGCGGGTTTTTCGCTGGATTTCCGCGGGGATTCCGGCACCCAGGTATCTTCGTGTGCCGGCAACTGACTCGATTCATCCTGGTGATGATGCGTTTTTTGCTTCAGCAACGGCTTGTAAGTCCTCATGCCGTACATCCAATTGAAGCGGGCGACTTCCGGCGCATGGTAGGGTAGGTGGCTCAACGCCCCCACACCCATACTTGCATCATTGTATGTATTCCAATCACCCCATACCTCCAGGATTTTGTGTCTAGAGTGTAACCTGCATCCCCCCAGGCTTACGCAAAATATAAATGCCAGAGCTATGGGGAATATGGATTTCACAAACACGCCTTTGACACAACATCACGATTAATTTTCAATGCTAATTTCATCGACGCTTTCCCGTCGCCGCTCAAATTCAACTCAGGTTCCCTACGCTATCAGCCAGAAATCCTTGGGAAGGCACATCAACCCAATCACACCCCTTTTACCACTCGAACTATTCCTCCTATTACACTTTTAATTCCCATAATCCAAAATTCCACTGGCGGAATTCACGCCGAGTATGATATTTCACATCACTTCACCCAAAGCAGATATCCAGTTCCAACTTACCCTGACTTAGAGATCGCAGCCGCATGACGACGAATCGGGATGTTGCAGTCGCGGGAATCTCCCTCGCCGGGTTGGCGGTCTTCTGCCGTTTGGTCTCGCTGGCGAAAGAACTCTACATCGCGTCGGAATACGGAGCGAGTATCGCTTTTGACGTCTATGCGTTAGCGATGTTGATCCCGGCACTGGGGATCGCCGTGATTGCACAATCAGCCCGCCGCGGATACTTGAGCTTCTACGCACGATTCGCTCTCGAGGGGCAGGATTCTCTCCATCGTTTCGAGCGCCATTTTTTTAAGCTCTTGGGAGTGGGGGCCGTGATCGCCGCCGTGGGACTCGGCACGATTTTCAGCCTCCCCTGGAACCGCTGGTTGCCCTGGCCGCTCCCCGCTCTTGAAAGACTCGCGGAGATCTCATGGTATTCGGCTTCACTGCTGATCCCGATGACCCTGGTGATCGGCTTATCGACGCTGCTCAATGCGCGAAAAGAGTTCGTCGTCACGCAGTTGACGCACGTGTTTCCTCCGGTCGTCACCGTGTTATTGGTCATCTCATTTCCCGATCGACGCGGCGCCCTGCTGCTCATTATGGGCCTGCTCATCGGCAGCATACTGCAAGCCGGCGTGTTGATGTGGAACGCATTTCGGCACGGTATTTCGATATTCAACATCACCAAACAACAACAGCCCCGCATGATGACGGAGCCAGCGACATACTCGGTATTCACGTCGGTCATTCTGGTCATGATCGTGCTGGAAATTCTTAATCAGGGAAACGTGTCGGTCGACCGCCTGATGGCGGGTGTACTCCCCGAAGGAAACGTCACCATGCTCTATTGGAGCGCGCTGATGAAGGACTTCGTCACCGGAACGATCATCGCCTCGCTCTTGACCGTGCAGTTTCCTCATATGTCTGAACAGGCCGCGCGCACCGACTACACCGAACTCAAGCGATCGTGCTCGCTGACCTTGCGCTACGGAGCCATTTTCATTTTTCCGTTCACCGTCCTCTTGATCGTGGGAGTCATGAAAATCTTGCCGCTCCTGAGCATCGGCAAGCTCGATGAAACGGCGATGTTGACCATCGCCCCCTGCTTCGCGGCTTACGCATTCGGATTCTTCGCCGACCTCGCCAGCACTTCGCTCTCGCAGGCGCTGATGGCGCTACGGCGACTCCGCACGCTGATCTGGATCGGCATCTTCGGATATTTTGTTCCCAACGTGATCTTCAATAGCCTGCTGATCGGCAAGTTCGGCGTCGTCGGACTGGCCGCCTCGACATCGTTCGTGGGATATTGCACATTGATCTGCAATTTCATCGCATTGCGAAAAGTTGTCGGACCGCTGGCGGATGAACGTAGGACGTGGGGTGTCATAGCCATTTCCGCTGCCGCCGCCGCGCTAATGTCGCTGGCTGCCTGGGGGAGCCTGATTTTTTTGGAGCCGATTCTTTCGGGAACCTCCGTGAAAGAATGTGCGCGAGTGGGCGTGGCATGCGCCGTCGGACTCGCGGTTTACTTACTGGCCCTCATGATGTCGCCGGCGCGGATGGAACTGATGCTGCTCACCGATATCCTGCGCAAGAAACTGGGACGACGGCGGTCGTAGCGACATCGTGAACTTAACAGCCCGTTGAAAAATGATCAAATGCTGAGATTCATGAGCCGGGTGGTTTATCCACCCGGTGTTTTCCCAACGGATATCAACCTCACTGCTGGGCAAGCCAGCAGTGGCACCCTTTTTCAACGGCCTATTACGCATCATGCGGGCGGAAACTTTTTTTTCTGCGGACGATAACTCTTTCCCGGTGCGTTTCGCGACAACTTTGCGTTCTGGTTCTTCCGCGGACGTGCGGACGAGCGAGTTGCTTCCCCTTCACTCACAGCGGTATCGTCGGGCGATGTATCGCCCAGTTGCCGCAGCGCTTCCTGGCGACGGCGTTCGAGCGCTTCGCGGGGCGGTCTCGCGGGGATCAACGCATCGCAACCCTGGCCGATCAAATCCTGCCGGCCCGCTTGTTCGAGCGCCTTGCGGACTTCAAAATAATTCTCCGGCTTGAAGAACTGCAACAGCGCCCGCTGAAGTTTGCGATCCCGCAAATGTTTCGCGACGAAAACCGGTTTCATGGTGAATGGATCAAGCCCCGTGTGATACATGGCCGAGGCGACATCCATCGGTGCGGGGATAAAATCCTGGACCTGGTCGGGTTTGTAACCGTTCCGCTTGAGGAAGAGAGCCAGATCGATCATGGCATTGAGGTCGCTGCCGGGATGACTGGCGATAAAGTACGGGATGAGAAACTGCTTTTTCCCCGCTGCCTTCGATTCGCGATTGAACATCTCGGCGAAGACTTCGAAGTCGTCCTGAGCCGGCTTGCGCATGAGATTCAGCACGTTTTTGTCGGTATGCTCCGGGGCGATTTTGAGATGTCCGCCGATGTGATGTTTCGCCAGTTCCTTGAGATATTCGGGCGAACGTCGTGCCAAATCCATGCGGATACCACTCGCGACCAGCACTTTTTTGACGCCGGGAATTTCCCGCGCATCTTTCATGAGTTCGATCAGCGGGCCATGTTCGGTCCCCAACAATTTGCAAATCGTGGGATGCACGCACGACTGCCGGCGACAGATGGCTTCGACTTCGGGCTTCGTGCAACGCATTTCGTACATGTTCGCCGTCGGCCCGCCGATGTCGCTCACCACCCCTTTGAACTGCGGGTCTTCGGTCATCAGTTGGATTTCATGCAGAATCGAATCGCGGCTGCGCGACTGAATGATCCGTCCCTGATGATTGGTGATCGAGCAGAACGTGCATCCGCCGAAACAACCGCGCATGATCGTGACCGAATCCTTGATCATCTGATGCGCGGGGATCGGTTCGGTATACGTCGGATGCGGCCGCCGCGTGTAAGGGAGATTGTAGAGCAGATCCATCTCCAACTGCGTCAACGGAAATCGCGGCGGATTCACGACCACCGCCTGTCGATCGTGCCATTGCACGAGCCGTTTCGCATTGTACGGGTTCGTCTCGTTATGAAAGAGCTTGGTCGCGATGGCGAATTGACGCTTGTCGTCGCGGACTTCTTCAAACGTCGGAATCACCAGCGATTCTTCAGGAGGTTTTTCCGACGCCCCCAGGTGATACGCCACCCCGCGCATGTCGCGGAGATCGCGCGTCGATTCGCCGCGCTCGATCCGCCGGGCGACTTCGACGATCGCATCTTCACCCATGCCGTACACGAGCAGGTCGGCCTTGCAATCGAGCAGGATCGACCGTCTGACGGTGTCGCTCCAGTAATCGTAATGCGCGAGTCGGCGCAGCGACGCTTCGACTCCGCCGGCGATCACCGGAATCCCTTTGTAAGCCTCGCGTGCCCGTTGGCAGTAGGCCAGCGTCGCGCGATCGGGGCGAAGCCCGATGCGCCCGCCGGGGGAATACGCGTCGTTGTTGCGCATTTTTTTGTTGGCGGTGTAATGGTTGATCATCGAGTCCATATTCCCCGCGCTGATCGCGTAGAACAGCCGCGGCGGACCAAAACGACGCCAATCGTCGCAGGTCTTCCAGTTCGGCTGGCTCAAGATGGCGACGCGATAACCGGCAGCCTCAAGCACGCGTCCCAACAGCGACATCGCGAAACTGGGATGATCGATGTACGCATCCCCCGTCACGAACACGATGTCAACGGAATCCCATCCCCGGTCAAGCATCTCGGCATGCGTCATCGGCAAATGCTTCGCCTCGCTGGAACTGGGCGGGCGCACGCATTCCCTCAACCAACTCCGCGTCGGCAGTGCGGGGGCATCAAGAATAGGTAGCGTGGCGAGCGGCATGAGATCTGGATTCCAAGCATAAACGAAGACGGACGCAGTAGAGACTCATTATAGGCAGGAAATCGGCGGGATCACAGTCGGGATGACGCGATTCAGCGCCAAGTGGCGCATCCGCTGAACGGTGGTCCGCAGAATTTCGCCTTTGTAGCTGGCCTCAATGAGGCCGGACCGATGTCGCAGACCTCGGCTACAGAAGAGAAAACCTCTTGTCGCTGCGCGACCGGGA
>JBJXGP010000399.1:0-31507 GCA_046160425.1 Planctomycetaceae bacterium | reverse complement strand
AGTTCTTGTAGGCGGTCGCGTCGGCCATGTCGCCTTCTACGACCCGAAACTCTTCGCCAGTTTTTCCTCGTCCGTCCCGTTCTGGGGGCTCCTCGAGATTCATCGCGGTGGAATGTCGAGCCACGGTGCGATGATCGGCATCGCGATCGCGTGCATCTGGTTTGCCCGCCACATCATCCACGCCCAGCACATCAGCATGGTCGATCGTCCCCAGCAGGATCAGTCTTCCACTGAGGAATTATTAACCGCGTGGCTCGGCGAACAATTGAAGGAGAAGAAGTAATACTCGCTTCTCAAAAGTCCGCGTGGCGATGCCCGGACGTGAACTCACGTCAGCGCTGGTTCTGTTGACGCGATTCGACGGGAAGATGAAACGGAGTTCGTGGCGTCCGGGTAAACAATGCCGACCAGCAGCGTTTGAAGAAGCCTGAAACATGCACCGGCCGCGCCAGATTTTCGCTTGCGTCGAGCCACAATTCGCATTCCCGCCACGTGCCGGAGAAGACCTGCTGATCTTCTTCGTCGACGATGACCCACAGTCGATCATGTTGGGGGCGTACTTGAAACATCATCGTGGCTTCACTGTTGACCGAAGAGATTAAACTCCGCTGGATTCGTATCGGCGGCAAAACGAACTTCTGCCTTATTCCTTAATCGTTTCGGGTTCAGGAATCAGCATATTGGGCTCGTGGATTTCATCTTCAGGACAGCAGTCGCATTCCTGCAAGCGATGCCAGCAGGTGCGATAGAACCCGTAGTTTTCCACCCGATACGCGGGAACGTTCTTGTAATACGTTTGGTGATTCAGTTTGTGAGACGATTTCACAGAGGATTTGTGTCGCCAGAATTTCGATGTGCGGCACCACCACGAGTGTCCATGCACGTCGCAATTCGAGTGTTGGCATTCATCGACGTCGGCACTATCTGCCTGCGGCTCGACATCGGCCGGTTCGGCGCTGCCGTGTTCGTTCACCGAAACGGGATCGACGTCTGAGTCATCGATCGCCACTTCGTTGCCCAGCGATTCGAGCGATTCGGGAGTCGGCGCAGCCGCGTCGACGAAGAAGACTCCCAGTTCCGCGGGGGTAGGGACGCGCTGATGGGACGCGGATGGACGAGATCGAACATGACTATCCCATATGCCTGCGGCCGCGGTGGTCAGGCCTGCCATCCAGCAGACCCCGGTCAGACAGATCAGACTCAGGGCAAAACGTCGCCGCGTACTCGTCATGGGGCACCTCGTGAGTTCCTTCTCGCCGTAAGTGAAATCAACCGATTCTGTATTCGTCATTCGAATTCGAGTGAGCCGAATCCTTCGGCATGACTTGCGAATTCTCCGTTACAGTGTGGCGTCATTTTTTCGATGACGTGGAAACGATCGTTTGTCGATCCGCAGACATCAGCGACCGATTCGATAATAGCTGCCATAATTGAAAAACACGGAGGTGTGCCCCGTTTGCGAGAGCCCGGTTTCGCCCGTCGATGAAGGAGGCAGCGGCGAGCGATTTTGATAAAAGTCTCGCTCCAGCGTATCGAGTTCGGAAGAAAAACTCTGGCGGAACTGCTGCGAGTCGCGGACCGTGCGCAAATTCTGCAGGTAGTTTTGTTCAAAGGTATTATTAGGGTTCAACAGCATCAGATTCGGGCTGATCGACGGCGACGCCGCGCGTCCGAAGTTTCGCGGCCTCTGTGGCACGCGCGGACCTTGAGCCGAGGCGACCTCGGCGAACAGAAGCGCCGCACAAGCGAGCGTGCATCCGAATGCGATTCCAGGTTTCATGATGGAGTATCCTGCTTTGCGTTTCCAATTGTTCCGAGTGAAAAAATCACTGCAAGACGGTCCCCGCGCGTTCGCTCGAGCCAGCGCACGGGTCTCATCAAAATCATACGCCGATGAACGCGGCCGGACAAACCCAAATCGACATCAATTCTCGAACTCGATATTTTTCGAGGGGATACGATTCTCAATTTTCTTTCGTTTCAAGCGTCAACAGTTATGTTCCGAGTTGTCCGAAGCGGTTGGTTAGAAAACTCCGCCGCCGCTATTGCCGAACGAACTAGACGGTTGCTGGAAGCGACGGACAGTGTTGAGTCCCAGCAGCGAGAAACTGGCTATCCGTTCGAGGGGAGCGGTAACTTTCGCCACGAGGATGTCCAATGCCACCAGGCTGTCGGCCTTGATATAAACTCGATCTCCGGGCAGGATCTGGTAATTGGTGCTGGTGATGGCATCCTGAGAAATCGCGCGATAATCGACGGCCATGTTCTGTGCGTACTCGGTACCAGCCGGCGCGGGGCGGGCGACCCAGACTTTTTTCGACGATGCGGTCGACAGACCGTTGACGTTGGCGATGGCGTCGAGCACGGTTTCGTTTCCGGTAAACGGCAGGCGGACGACCTGTTCGCCGCTTCCTCCCCCGTCGGTGATCACGTAATAAACCTTGCTGTTGTATGCGATGACGTCGACGTGGACTTCAGGCTGATCGATATCGGCGGAGAGAAACTCTTCTAACCCGACTTTGATTTCATCGAGCGACTTACCCGCCACGTAATAGCTGCCGTAAACCCCCAGCGAAACTGTACCATCGGGGCGAACCAGATGTTCTCCAGCGATACTCTGTTTTCCGGCGACGCTCGGCAGGCTCATTGAGACTTGGGGGGCGGTGAGTCCCGCCGTCTCGGTGAGATGTTTAGAGATGGCGACTTTGGCCTGTTCGAACGTCAGTCCTTCCAGTTTGACCGTGCCGTAGATGGGGCCGAGATCGACCTGTCCGTTGGTTTCCACCGAGAACACGTTGTTGATCACTTTGAATTCGTTTTCGATCGTGCTTCCTTCGGGATCGAGCGGAAGGGTGTTGCTGACGCGAATGATGATCTGGTCTCCCGAACGGAGAACGTCGGTTTCGGGTCGCACGTTGTGTATCGCTTCGATGAGCAGGATATCAGGAGGCTCGACGCGGTACGTCGGCAGGACGACCTTATCCAATTCGCGCGGGATGTCGGCGGATTCGATTTCGGGAATTTGCTTTTGCAACGCGGGGGTGGCACAGCCGCTGACAACGACACTCAGCAGCAGACCGCACCACAGCGGCAGCGCCATGAGTCGTCTGCCAGGAAATTCCTGCATGGGATTCGCGAGTTGAGTGCGGATACCAGGTTGGTGCATGAGGCGTTCCCTTCCAATCGACAATGAAAATACAAGCTGATGGGCGTGTTGTCCGGAAGGTAAAATCGGCATATCTGACAAGAGCGTTGCAACCAAAACATCCGTTATAAACTCCCAGCGATCGGATCGTGCGCATCAAGTAAGATGGGGCGACTTTGCCGATTGCATGGAATTTCCGGTGTGGAAGAGAGGAGGAGTCGAATTCCGCCCTCCGAGGTGGGCCGATCAGCGGGGTTTTTGTCTCCCGCTCGTCGCGCGACGAAGACCCTGCCATCACCGCAGCACAGAATGTAACCTCATATGTACAATCAGGTTGCTACGGGACAAGTTCCTTCTGCAATGTCTGATAACGGGGAACTTCCCGAGGATCGAGCGCTTGTTCGGTCAGGCCTTGGCGTTGCGCTTCCTTCCAGTGGAACCGGGCCGCATCGAGGTCTTTCGCTTCCGCAAAAGCCCACGCCAAATGAAAGCGGCGGACCGCTGTGTCCCCCTCTTCAATCGCCAATTGAAGGGCCTGCACCGCCTGCTGATGTTCACCCGCCAGGATCAGGATCACTCCCCGCGTGTCGAGAATATCGGGAATCGGACCGGCGATTTGAAGGGCCTTCACGATGTACCCGCGAGATTCTTCAAGATGGGCTGGATCGAAGGCCAACGACCACGCCAGATTGTTCAGGATGATGATATTGTTGTCGTTCTCTGCGAGAAGTTCGCGATAAATCTCCGCCGACTTCTCGTGGTTGCCGCGCTGATCATGCCAGGCGGCGAGTTGCCAGCGCAGCGTGGGCACATCGCGAGCGGCGAAGTACGAATCGAGCAGATTGTCGATGCGGGTTCGTTGCGCATCCGACAACGAGGCCGACTTGTAAAGCGACATCAATCGCGTGAGTGTTGTTTGATCCGTGGTCCCGACGAGCAATTCCTCAAAGCGATCGATAGCCGCGTCATAGTCCTTACGATGGACGAGAAGGTTCGCGATGCCGATTTTAGCTTCGGGAAACTGCGCCGAAACCGCTTCGAAATTCGATAGTGATAAATCGAGCAGTCGTTTTTCGCCTGCGGGATCGAGCGCAATCTGCAAGCCGGGCTGCACGAGTCGAAATGCCATCGCCGCGACTTGCATTCGTCGCGCGGGCTTTTGCTCTTCGGAGGGCGCGCCGTCGACATACGTTTGATAGATGGTCAGCGCCTGCGGCACGTCGCCGCCGCGGACGGCATGTTCCGCAGACAATTCGGCGGTGCTGGCCGCTAGCGGAGCGGCCTCATTCAGCATTGAGATGATTTGCCCCGCGTCTTCCTGCCGCTGGCGACGCATGAAATGTCCGACGGCCCCAATCAGCACCTGTTCCCGATTGGGATACTCCGTCGCCAATTTTTGCCAGCGACGGTCGGCTTCCGGCTGTGCTTCGGGACCGACCAGCAATTTCGCCAATCTCATTTCGTCTTCCGGACTGAGCGGTTCGGCGGTTTCCAACTCTCTGTATATTCGCAGCGCTTCTTGGCGGTTTTCGGTCCGCGGATATTGCGAGAGCAGCCGAGCCGTGAGCAATTGGTCGGTTCGGGACAATTTTCCATCGTCGGCATTGTCGTTGAGCAGGGTCAATCCCTGTTTCAGGCCGGCGTAATCGCGTTGCGCCCAGATCGCGGCTAGTTTTCTGCGCGAGTCGGCCAGCATGACGGGATTGACTTTCAGATCGGGCTTTAACAAGCGGGCGAGCAGCGGTTCGGCTTTGTCGAGGGCATTCGTCCGGGCGTAAAAATCGGCGACCATCGCAATCGTGTTGGGATCGTCGCTTTGCAGCGAAAGAGCCGCGAGGTAATGCTGTTCGGCTTCGGCGGGCTGCTTGAGGATTTCATATCCGCTCGCGAGATAGATCGACGCCTTGTTCTCGTCGACGGCTTGCGACCCCTCTTCGAGAAGCTCTTGAGCTTCCAACATGCGATTTGTACCGGCCAGATGCTGTATGAGCGCGAGCCAGGGTTCCGGATTGTCGCGGTCGGTGTCGATCGCCTTTCGCAGCGTGACTTCGAGTTCGGAGCCTGATTGCCCTTCATTGCCGAGCAAGCGAGCGAGCCACATTTGCGAGCGCGAATCGTCGGGTTTGAGTTTGGCGCTTTGACGGGCATACTCGAGCGCACGCGGTTTGTCGTTCATGCGAAAGGCCACTTCGGAGGCCAACTGATAAATCGTCGAGGTCCGCGTCCAGTCCGCATGAGAGAAATATCTTCGAATCAGCGAGTCCGCTTCCGAGAACTCCTGCTGCATGACCAATAACTGGATCAGGCGACCGACGGTCGAAGGTTGCTCACTTCCTCTTTCCAGTGCGGCGCGATACGCCTTGGTCGCTGCAGGAGCATCTTTGACCAGTTCATCGATTCTGGCTTCGAGGAGCCAGATTTGAGGCCAGTTCGGTCGGTCCTTCTTCAACTGGCCGAGTTCATCGCGAACCGAGGTCAGATTTTCGACCGGCAGTTCCTTGTGGAGCACGCGGATCGCCGTGATGGCCGCGCGACCCAATCGCAAGTGAGGCCCGGCTTCCCCTTCGAGCAATTTGAGTCGGTCGAGTTCGCGCTGTGCGGCGGGAATGTCTTCCATTTGAATGGCAATTTCGAGAAACGCCAGATGGGCGTTGAGATTCTGAGGATTCCGCGAAATGATTTCCTCGAACAGCGAGAGCGCTTGATCGGGTTCTCCGAGCGATTGATAGATCGCCGCCATTCTCGCCAGCAATTGACTTTGTTCCGGTTTCGTATATTGCGAAAGTTCGCGATGCAATGTTTCGAGAGCCGGTTTAACCGCATCGCGGTCGGTTGCCAGCAGCAATGATAATTCGGTCAGGCGCAGCGACGGACGGTTCCCCAGTTTTTCGCGGGCGGCGGCGAGTACCTGTTTGGCAGCATCCCAATCCTCAAGACGCGCTTCCAATTCGATCGACGCGACCCAGGGAGCGACCTGGTCGGGAAACTTCGTCTTGGTCGATTCGAGCACTTCGCGGGCTTCCGCCGGCTTCCCTTGCAGCTCGTAAACCTGGGCCTGCAATACGGGAACTTCAGCCTGTTCGGGCAAGCTCTGCTCGGCACTCTTCAATGCCGCTTCGACTTCGTTCCAGCGCCGCTGATCGGGAGGGAGCGACATCATTTTCTGGATCATGACCCGCGCCATGATCAGCGGTTTTTCAGGGGCATCGACTTCCGATTCGTAATACGTGATCGCTTCAGAACGCTGCCCTGCCGTAATCATGGCCTGGGCGAGAAGTTGCTGAACTTCTTTCAGATCGGGGCGATATTCCAGCACATAGCGATACGCGGCGATCTCGGCATCGGGGTCGCGCAGCGCCCTGGCGCACTGCGACAGCGACAAATGCGTCTGAATCGCCAACGGAGAATCCCCCGGGATTCGTTTCAGCAGGTTCTCGAAACCCGCGCGGGCGGTCAGCCAGTCCTGCTGATGCAACAGCAGAGAGGCTTCGAGATACGCGGCGACTTTTTCGGTCAGAGGATCCTTTTTGAGTTGATCGACTCGCTGTCTGGCTTCTTCGAACTTCCCCTGCCGCACCCAGATTTCTGCCACTTGCACTGAGATATCCGAGTTGTCGGGATTGGCCTTCAGCCCATCCGTCAACCAGTTGAGGGCTTCATCGGGCTTCCGGTCGATCTCCGCCAACCGCGCCAGCGCCTGATACAATTTCGCTTCTTGGGGAGTCTCCTTGACGAGTCGAACGAGCTGACTGCGAACGTCGGCCGGTGACAAGTCCGGCATTTCGATTCCCTTTTCGATCAGCATCAGGGCCAGGCCGAGAATTTCCAGATCTTTGGGGTCGATCTTATGCGCGACGGAGACGTCGGCAGCCGCCTTCACATAATCTTTCTCGTCCAGCAGAAATCGTGCTCGGCCGGCGAACGCTCCCGCCAAATGCGGATTCGCGCTGACCATGCTGTCGATCAGCTTTCTCGCTTCATCATTTTTCTGTCCGGACGATCTTTCGCGCAAGATCGCCGCGAGATGCTGATAGGCTTCGAGTTGAGCCGGCGCATGCTGGATGGCGTTGCGATAGGCGATCGATGCCTTCTGAAACTTTTCCTGCGCGTGGTGGCATACGCCGACTTTGTATTCGAGCTCACCTTCGTTCGGCGACTGAGCCAGCAACGACTCCAGATGGACGAGGGCATCGGGATACCGGCCGAAAGCGATCAATTCATCCACCAGCAATCGGCGAATCTTGTTCTGCAAGGGATCCATGCGGATCACCTTTTCCATGTATTGCATCGCCTTAAATCGCTCGCGCGGCGTCGTCGCCGTCGCCAGCAACAATTCGGCCAGCTCGGCATGCCTTTCGACGTCATCGGGGGCATATCCCAGATACTGGCTGAGATACCGCGATGCCAGTTTCTGGTCGCCGCTTTTTTGTGCTCGGCGTTGCTGATCGAGCAGGCTCGACGCCAACCGGTTCACCTGAAACGCATGCAGTCCCCAGGTCGACCCGGAGGCGACGATGAAGATCGCGATCATCGCGGTCAGGAAGCGGAGATTAACCGATCGATGATACCGCGACCGCTTGAACATTGGCTTGTTCGCTTGAGACGCGGTCGGCCCTTCGCGGTTTTCAATCGGTTCCTGAACCCCCAGCGGGGAAAAAATGGGGCGGTTATCTGACGTCGGTCCGCCGACCTTTCGCTTGATCGCCGTCGATTTCTGCAAAGCGGGATTTCGCCCCGCTCCCTTGACAGGTTTCTTGTCGGCGAGGAAATCTTTCTTCGGCGGGGATTCGTCAGACTTCGGCGCGGATTCCTCAGGCGCGGGTGGCTGGGGTGCGCTATTGCCGGCTCCGCTCGAAGAGTTCTCCCCCTGCGAACCGTCTGCCGCTGAATTTTCAGTTGATTCATTCGATGGATTGGCCATGGCCCGATTACCAATTCAAAAAATACGATTGCCTGGGATGTATGTCTGGTGTGATGCGCGCCGACCGCCGGTCACGGTCTGCTATTTCAAAGTTAATAAAACCTCTTCAATTTCCGCTTTGCGCGGGAATTTTGGGTCCAGAATCAGGCATCCTTCCAACTGTTCCCGGGCGTCTTCCTTGCGATTCTGGCCGAGCAACAGCTTGCCATAGGTGTAACGAATCCAGGGGTCGGTCGGCAATTGGCGAACGAGCGGCGTGATGCTTTTCATCGCTTCCTCTGTTTTACCGGCTTCCAGCAAGGCACAGGCATACGTTCCCTGGATGGCCGGATTCTGAGCCGCGCCGCGAATGGCGATCTCGGCCAAGGCCAAAACCTCTTCATGGTGAGGCTTCGCACACATCAGCGTCATTGCCAGATTGTTATTCAGGATCACGTGATCGGGTTGGTTTTTCAGTCCCCGGCGATAGATCGCTTCAGCCTTATCGTAATTCCCTTCCCGACGCTCCAGCTCCGCCAGCGTAACGACGGCCTTGATGTTGTCTTCGGCTGTGAGGGCCTGTTCCAGATGCGGTCTCGCCTCTTCATTCTGATTCAATCGCATCAGCACTTCCGCCAGCGCGAGGTGAGTTAAAATGTTGTCGGGTTCCCGAATTGCTGCCTGCTTCAGATATTTCATTCCTCCCAAAAAATCGTTATTGGCCAGATGGAAGTTGGCGAGGCGAATTTCGGCCAATTGATGATCGGGATCATGTTTTTCGGCTTCTTTGAGTGAATTGTGCGCCGCGGCGGTATCGAACATGCGGAACTGTATTGCCGAGAGCATGACCCAGGCTTCGGCGCGATGGGGAACAACTTCGGTAGCCTTCGTATACGACTTGAGAGCCGCCGGGATATTGTTGCGCATCTGATAATACCGCCCCAGCCAGATATGCGTGACCAGCAACTTGGGGTTCAATTCGAGCGCCTTATTGAATTGGGCTTCGGCCGCTTCGAATTTCTGCTGTCGAAAAAGCAAATCCCCCCGCGCCAGATACAGATGGGGATTCTCAGGGTTTTTCATTTCCGCGGTTTTCAGGGCCTGAGCGGCGGACTTGATATCTCCCTTGGCAATCAATTCGATCGCCACGCTGACGTCGGAGTCGGCAACGTTCGGATCCTGATTCGCTGCCTGATCCCACGTCTCGCGGGCTTCGAGGACTTTTCCCTGGCGATACAAAATCGATCCCAATTTGTGCAAGACATAGGGATCGTTGTTGGTCTGAACCAGTTTTTCGCGAAGTTGCTTCTCGATCGCTTTCAAGTTGACCAACTGATTCGCTGCCGACTGCGGATCCAGCGGGTTAACGGATTTCGGTGTGGATTCGTTTTCCGAAGATTCCTGAGCCAGAAGTGGGCCGACCATATTCCAACGGCTGACCAGGATCAGCGCGAGAATCAGTCCTTGGGAGCGGAAGAGGTTCCGCATCGTGATGGATAATAAGAACATGGCCTCACTCCCCCTTAGGTGTTGTAAGTCTGCGGAATCACTGGTGGCAGTCCGCCAAACTTTGAGATGGTATCGTTGAGAAAAGGCTATTTTTCAGCGATGGCCGCGGCGATTGCACAAACCTTCTACCTTCTGCGCGTTGGATCAGACAATCCACCTCGATGCTTGATTCTATGGGAATGAGGATTCCCGCAATAAATGAATAACTTCATCATAGACAGGGTTCGAACGCCACGACAAGCATGAACTGAGTACACAGTAGAAATTGACGAATCCCCCGACGGGACGATTCCCGGCAAAATGCACTTCGCAGTTTGTCTTCACGGACGCTGGGCAGGAATGCGGGCAGGTCAGACGGATGTACTGAAGTACGCAGCGGAGCTTTTCTGTCCCTTGGGGGGCAATCACCCCCTTTTTCGATTAAATCCCCAAGGCCACAAGAGGATTGAATGGATTGCGGGCATCGCAGTGATTGGGTGGATTGGGATATTTTTTCGCACTTGGAATTTTTTTCTGATTTTTCCTTGACAATTCGGCCATGAATGAGCATCCTATGTGATTGCGGGGTAATTCTACTTCTATGACTTCTACATTTTGGGGAACAATGCGATGAAAAGGTTGCTGTGGTCGCTAGTTGTTGTCCCGGTATTTATGGCGATCAATGCGCCATCCGCGGATGCATCAGCTCTGGCGTTTATGCGAGCGTTTCGCCCGGTCGTTGGGGGCGTCAACAAGAATTTCGATTCCGTCGCGGTGGACCATACGACGGGGAATATTTACGTCAAAGAAGTCGGTGGAGTGGCGGACTCCATCAAGATCCACAAGTTCAGTCACAACGGGATCCTCCTCAGCTCATCGTCGATCACAGGTCTGGGGTCCAACGGTGAAGAATTCGGCCTCAATGTGGTCACACCCAACACGGACGGCGGCACCATCAATGTCAACGGTAGCAGCGTCGGTGAAGGCAAGCTTCTGTTGACGAATGGTGAAGGGACCGAAACAGTATACGTTTTGAACGACCTGAACTGGGAAACTCCCAATGAGATTACCTATACCGGCATCAGCCGCGTACTTGGTGGAGCTGCCGGCCGGACCGGTGGTGCGATGAATTACACGACCAATGCGTTTTATACCGTCAACAACAATAGCACTGACCTTGTGCGGACAAATAATCTCGCCACGGGAACAGTTGCTACCGTGTTCAGCCCGAACACCCCGAACGGTACTCCGACCGCTCCTCCTTCGGCGATCAGGCCCAACTTGCCGTTTGATGCGAACGGCGATTCATTTTTGAATGATGCCTACAACGTCGCCGCGGAAGGTGACATTGCCGTCCATCAGTCAACCGGCAATTTGTATGTTGTATCCTCTTATTCAGGTAATCACCTCATCCGTGTTTTCAACAGCACAGGTGGTTGGCTCGAAGACATCAATCTGGATGTCCTGCTCGCCGGTCAAGTGGATATCCTCGGAAATCCAATTAGCGGCGGTGAATCAGGCGGTATGTCGGGGATTGCAGTTGAAGCGTACGGGTGGAACGGGCACAATCCGACTGATGGTGCCTACACGGCCGAAGTCGCGATTTGGTTGGTGACGAAGCAAGGCTGGATCATTCACCTTGATAGTACGCCTCCCCCGCCGATTCCCGAACCTGGAACGTTGAGTCTGTTGGGCCTCGGCTCACTGGCGCTGGTTCTCTATCGCCGACGTCAATCCAAACAGGCTTAACCCGCAATGAGCCTGGCTTGAGTTTATTCAGCAACCGAAACCGGGAGACTTGTCGTCTCCCGGTTTTTTTATTGGGCCTCACTCGTTATGCGATTTTCGAATCAGGTCGCTACTACCCCAAAAATTGCAACATCCGGAAAATCATTACGACTGTCATATCGCGCAGAACCATGCGATGAATCGATTCATTAAACGCTCGAATGGCATCCTCGTGAAGCCTTTGCATTCCAGAATTGAACTGTCGTCATGTATTCGCACTTCGAGAGGACTCTGAGAAAATAGCCGAATGGGATGATTTTTCAATGGGAATTGGCGTGTCGATGATTTACGATTGATTTTTGAACCCGGCGATAATCCTGTTTTCGACTTAATAATGCTAACACAACCCCTGTGCGTCACGGTTTACTGCCATCATTGATGGCCTTTCAACAGGCACAACCGGTTGTGTTAGGGTCTCTTAGCCCTCTCACTAAACTCGGTCTGCGTGTCTAACTCCCCTCACGGTTTTATTTGACGACAAATCATGACGACCGAGTGAGCGCGGATAGCATCGTCGGATTCGCCAAAAAATCGCCATCAGAAATATATCATGGCTCGTAGCAATCACAATTCGAGACGCGTTCGTCAACGCCGGCGCCTCGTCCTGATGCTCCAGCAGAATGACGATACGCCGGATGCGCACTCGCACGACGTCGGGTCAAATGACAGTCGTCCCGCAATCGCCAACCTTGATCGACACGCGGACGAATTCGACAGCGGTGGCTATTTCTGGAATCGTTGCCCCGTGAATGGGAAAATTCTCGGAAAACTCGTCGGCGATAAAACTCGCTTTGTGCATTCTCTCTCTCGTCAGCCCGTCGTGGTGATCGGTTCCGGACCCGATTGCGACTGGTCGTTTCCAGGCTCAGGATTGGCCGAGCAACAGGCCTGTTTCCTGTTTTTTGATCGGCGAATCTATTGCGTCGACCTCACGGGAACGTATGCATTGCAAGTTCGAGGCGGGCGCTTCCAGCAGATTTGGGTGCATGATGGCAGTCTCATCGAGATCGGCTCTCTGCGATTGAGATTGCAATTGGATCAACCGGTTTCCGACGATGCAGCCGCTCCCCATGCGGACGTTGTCGATGCGACATCGAATGGGGGATCATCCGAGTCGGCGGGACGCGGAGAAATTCACTCCTTGCGCCAATTGGAACTCCGTAAAAAAGGAAGCGCCACTCCCTGGCATTACGCACTCAAACGAGAAGTGACGCTGATCGGGCGCGAAGCCCCGAGCACCATTCGCCTGAAGGATCCTTCGCTGGCGGTCATCTCCTGTGCCATCGTGCAGACTGAAGCGGGGGTTTGGCAGGTTCCCTTGCAACGATCTTTGCTGAACCGGCAGACGCCAACCGCGGTGCGTTGTTCGCCTTGGGAATCGTCGATCCCCCTTCAACTTGGCATTTTCCAGCTTTTTTTGCAGGATACGATCGAAGCCGATCGGCTGATACCGTCGTTGGCCGGCCAGCGCCTCGGCGGATAACAGCCCGTTGAAAAAAGATCAACAGCTTTGATTCATGAGCCGGGGGGCTTGTCCACCCGGTGTTTTTCCAACAGCCTGATAAGACAGACCCCAGGCGCGTCGGCAGTCGCCACGTCCGGTGACGACACCCGCGCAAAAAAGAACAAAGCAGATCAGGTGTGTTCGCAGGTACAGATTTTCATCGTACATCACCGGTGTATGATGGAAATCTCGCAAAGTCGATGTCTCGTCGCTCTGCCAATTCGTCGCTCCTGCATTGTTGGGGCCTGAACCGCGAGCGAACTGTTTGTTCCACTTTTTTTCGCGCGAGATCATCGACATCCAGCGGTCATAAAAACGGCTAACAAGGAATTCAGCAACATGGCGGTGTCTAAACGACCTGTTCGCAGGTTGAATGTGCCCTTCTTGAAGAAAATGGTTTTCTTTAGCGTCGGCGCTCTGTTCTTGTCGGGCGGCGTCCATGTCTTGCACTCGCACCAAATCGTACGCAACGCAGAACTGCTGATCCGATTGGCAGACGATGCGGAAAAAATTGGAAATGAAAACCTCGCCCTTTCGTACCTGGGCCATTACATCCGCTTGCGCAAGAACGATCTGGACGGCTTAAAGAGGTACGCCAGCCTCGTTGCCAAAAACACGGATTCGGTCCGCGCGCAGCAAGCCGCATTGTTGGCGATCGAGGAAATCCTGCGGATGGATGAAAACGCCGACGATTTCCGTCGGCAAGCGGCCAATATCGCCATCGAAATGCGGCGCTTTCAGGACGCCAGCGCTCACGTGAAACGACTGCGCGAACGCCATAAGCAAGATGCCGAACTCGAATACATGCAGGGGCAATGCTACAACGGCATGGGGGAATACCAGAATGCCGCTACGGCCATGCTGCGTGCCATCGAACTCGACAAGACGAAAATCGACTATTACTTCGATCTGGTGGAAGTCGTCAAGATACGATCAGAAAGTCTGAAGCTCCAGGAAATCGACCCCATTCACGAAGCCGACACGACCGCCGATGCCGTCGCCGATCGTTTGATCGAGCAAATGGTCGAAAACGGCCAGCCCAAGTACGAAGCCTACTTGTCGCGCGCGCGCTATCGCATGGGTAATCAAGAGTTGATCAAAGCCCAGGAGGACGTCGACCAGGCGCTCAAACTGGCAGGACACGAACCAGACGTCTTGCTGCTGGGCATCGAGTTGGCGATTACAAGAGCCGGCGAGGCGAGCAGCCTGGGGAACGAAGAGGAATCGAAGTCGCTGCTGATCGGTGCGCGCGAACTGGCAAAAACGGGAATGGGCCTCAGCGATGCCAATATGCGATTTTATGTCCTGCTCGCCGAAATCGAGCGCGGCGAAGGGGATCAAGTGAAAGCCCTGAAAATCGTGCAGGACGGCATCCGCGAGTTGGAAAAGCGCCAGTTGCTCAACGGCGTGAATGATCTCAATGAACTCGGTGAAGCCGAGCGACAACTGCTGTTCATGCATGCCGACCTGACGATTCTGCAGGCGCGACTGCCGGACGGTTCGCGCGACATGTCGAAACTGGCCGCCGCGCGAGACGTGATCGCCAAACTTCGCGAAACGTTGATCAAGAAAGCGTTGATCGATTTTTTGGAAGCCCGCATTCTACTCACGGATGAAAAATGGAATGAAGCCAGCCTGATACTCGAACGGGCCCGGCGCGATCTCGACCGATTCCCCGTCGTCATGCAGCGCATCGATCTCTTGCTGGCGAACTGCTACCAGCAACTCGACAATCCCGATGCCGTGCTATTCGTCTACGAACGGGCCTTGAAAAGTTATCCCTTGTGGGTTCCGGCCCGTTTGGGGTACGCCGGCGCATTGGCCCTGGTCAATCGTATCGACGAATCGATTGCCATCTACGCTCACATGATCAATTATCCGGGAGTCCAGCAGATTGTCGCCGAATTGCTCATCGTCAGGCAGGCTTCGCTCCCCACCTCAAAACGCGATTGGTCTGCGGTCGGGAATTATCTGACAGCGATCGGCAAGAACTCGAAGTCGGAAGTCGACTCGGCGAAAATCGCCGTGATCAAGACCCAATATCTGTTCCAGCAGGACCAGTTTGCCGAAGCGTTCAAAACGCTGGAAGAGGCTAAGGAGAAATATCCCGACGACATTTCCGTGTGGACCAGCCTCGTCAGACTGACCGCCTATCGGAGCGATTTCGAGGTCTCGGAACGCACATCCCTGAGTCGACAGATTCTGCGGCAAGCCGTCGATAAATTCGGAGATCGCGCCGAACTGCGCATGACCGAGATCGGACTGATCGCGCGACCGGACAACAAGCAGGCCCTCGAGCAACTTCAACCCCTCGAAAAAGGGCTGGAAAACTTTTCTGAAGAAGAACAGTTACAGTTGCTGGAAGGCCTCGCCTCTGCGTATCAGCGAATCGGCGCCCGCGACAAGGTCGAGCCTCTGATCCGGCGGATGGCCGAGATTCGTCCCAGAGAAATTCAATATCGATTGCGACTGGTCGAGTTCGTAGGAAAACAAGGGGACGATCAAGCCGTCGTGGAAAACTTGAAAGCAATCAGGGAAGTGGAGGGACCAGGCGGGCCGTGCGGCAATTATGTCGAGGCTTCGCGGTTGATCCACCAGGCGACGCGCGATCGCAAGTTGGGCGACAATTTGAAGAAGGCGAGAGAGTTGCTGGCGGAGACGGCGAAGAAACGTCCTACGTGGGCCGACGTTGCACGGACCCAGGGCATCCTCGAAGAACTGGTCGGAAACTACGACGAGGCCTTCGACTATTATCAGCGGGCGATCGCGCTGGGGGACCGCTCGCAAAGTTCCATCTTGCGAATAATTCAATTCCTCTACGAAAAACAGCGTTACGAAGAAGCGGATCAGGAATTGCGAAACCTCGTCGAAGAGGATCCGACGCTGTTATCCGGTGAACTGGCGCGATTGGGCTGGCGCATCGCCTGGGAACGGCAGCAGTTCGATCAGGCCCTCGGCCTGGCCGTCAATGTCGCCAACGACACCGCAAATTATCGCGATCACATCTGGGTCAGCCAGTTGCGCCAAGCCCGCGGCATGCCGAGCGCCGAAGTCGAACAACCGCTGCGCGACGCAATCAAATTGGCGCCGGACGCGCCGGAGGTCTGGTTGACCCTGATCGGCTTCCTGGTGCGTGAGAAGCGGCTCGAAGAAGCCGGCGTGGCCATCGAACAGGCCCGAACCGCCTTACCGCAATCGGTGCTGCACGATACGCTGGGGCGCTGTTACGAGCTGGTCGAAAAATACGAATTGGCCGAAGAACAATATCGCCAATCGGTCGCCGAGGAACCGAAGAACGTCGCGCGGCTGATTCGCGTGTGCGATTTCTTTTCTCGGATCGGCAAAACCGGCGCTTCGGATGAATACCTGAAACGCATCGTTGATCCCGCCACGGAAGCTCCCGACTTTGCGATCGCCTGGGCTCGCCGGCGGCAAGCGCTGCAGATCGCCAGTACGCGACGGTTCGACGACACCGAGAAGGCGTTGCAGATGTTACAGTCGAGCGTAAACGAGCGAAAAATCGAAACCATTTCCGATTTGCGCGTTCGCGTTTCGATTCTGACCAACAGTCTTTCGCGAAAAGATCAACTGGACGCCATCGCCACGTATGAAAAAATCGGTGCGGCCGTTCCGCTGATGGAATCCGAAAGATTTCGATTGGCCCGCTTGTATATGGTCACCGGCAACTGGCCGCGCTGCCGAGACCTGTCGCAAGAAATGATTTCGAATAATCAAGACAATCTATTGCTGCTGATTTTTCATACATCCAATCTGATCGCCATGAACGATACGCTGGAAGCCGAAATCTGGCTGCGGCAGGTCGAAGCCAAAATCCCCGACGCCTTGCTGACCCATAAACTTCGCGCCCAACTTCTCGCCGTTAATGGACAGACGAAGGACGCAGCCGATCTCCTGGTCGAGTTTTTCAGGCAATCCAACTTCGATACCAACCAGAAAGTGCTGACCTCCCTGATCGAAAATGGAGATGCCGCCGGCGTCACCCAATTTCTCGGCAAATATATCGACGAACAAAAGGAAACCAGAACGCAAGCTGTCCTGGATGAAGCCGTGACGCTGCTCGAAGAAGGCAAAACCGACGAAGCCACAAAGAAGCTGGCCGGTTTTCTCGAATTGGCACAAGTGATTTTACAATTGCAGATCGACGGCTTGAAATCGACGGCATCGTTGCTCGCCGACTTCGAGCAATTCGATGCCGCGGACCAGTTGTATCGAGAGTACATCACGCGATCCGAATTGCCCGAAGCGAAACTGGAATACGCAATCTTTCTGGCGAATCGCGAACGCGTCGCCGATGCCCTGGCCATCTGCAACGAGCTCTGGGGAAAAGCTCCCGACGATGCCGTCGCTCGCACCAGCATGGCCATTGTCGAAAGCACAACGCGTCAGCCAAAAATCGAGCAGATGGTCGAACAGCGCCTGCTCGATTCGATCCGCGAGAACCCGCGCATGTCGTGGCAGAAGCTGGCGCTGGCACGATTGCGTGAATTGCAGAATCGCTACCCGGATGCCTGCGCCCAGTACCGGGATGTGATCAGTTTAGAACCTCAGAACATCTGGGCGCTTAACAATCTTGCCTATGCCCTGGCGTTACTGGGGCAGGATCTCGATGAAGCGATGAATTCCATTCAATCGGTGATCCGCCTGGCCGGGCCCGTTCCCGAATTTTTGGACACGAGGGCCCTCGTGTACCTCGCACGCGAAGAGACGAAAAAGGCGATCGACGATTTGTCGACCGCCGTCAACTCGAACGCGAATCCGATTTTCCTGTTCCACCTCGCCGAGGCGCATCTGAAGAACAACGATCCGAATAAAGCGCAGGAAGCGCTCGAACGGGCCAAGTCCTCCGGACTGACGGCCGATCAATTGAACCCGCTCGAAAAGGATCGATATCGGCAATTGGAAGCGGCTCTCGCCAAAGTCGCAAGCCGGTGATTTCCCGTCAGCGCGGGGAACGCGGTACGCGTCGTTGACCGGCTCATGCTATCGGCTTTCAGAAGCCTTGGCGACTAGATTCTCAATGAACAAATCGGAAAAGTGAACGGGGCCTCCCTCGACTGACAATCGAAACTCGGCGAGTTCTTTTTTCGCACCGACGGGAATCGTTCCTACGACCTTTCCGTCGAAAAACACCCACCAGTGCGTCGAGTGCCTTTCGATCTGGACTTCATAAGGCTTCTGCGGATCGATTTTCACATCGACTCGCTTCGACAACGGCTCAAACAGGACGGCATCACTCTTCTTCTCTCCGAGTTGGAATCCGAGTCCCGTGATTTGCAGCACCCGGCGAGAAGCACTCGATTCGACATCGGCTGGCAAGTCGAATTCCACCTCCACACTCGTTGCAAGGTTCAACGTCACCACGAGCGTCAGGCGATAATTCATCGACGTGGCAGAATCCGTTGGTTCTATCCGCGGCAGTTGCCGTCGAATCGTCCCGTTCTCTCCCGCGAGAACAAACCCGCCGTCTTCATCCTGATTGATGAACCATCCCCCCGACGTCGTGATCCAGCCGGTGAGCGTGCGGCCGTCGAACAGATGCTCGCTCCTGCCGCCCGTCGTCAAATCACGCACGGGAGGCGTCTCGTTCGATGTGCCGTACCACCAAATTCCGAACGACAAGGCGCAGAGACCCACTGCCGCGGCGAGTATCGCGGTCCACTTTCTCCGCTTCGGCAAGTGGACGACGCTCGACGTCGATGGCGGAGATTGTCGAACCTGTTGAGGCATCTCCGCCATCGTCTCCCACGGCAGGCCGGTCCGTGTTGCGGCAGGATTACCGTAACTTTCGGCACCGAGGGTCGCGGCCCCGGTGGTCGCCGTTTCGTTCGCGGTTGCGGTATTGTTCGGCAGCGCCTGCGTGACGCCGGGCATGTCGGAGTCGACGGCGATCGACGAGTGATGCGGCGAAACGAAAATCGTTTCCGGTAAAATGCTCGTCGAGAGTCGATCGATCTCTTTGCGAATCAGATTGTAATCGGCAAAGCGGTCGGCAGGATCGATCTGCATCAACTGCTCGAGGAATCGATGCATCGGCTCCGAAAGATTGGCGATCGGCTGGAGTTTGCCGGAAAGTTTCTTCGCGATGATTTGTGCCACGTTCTCCGCCGCAAACGGAGGATGGCCCGACAGCATGTGATACAGCGTCGCTCCCAGGGCATAGATGTCCGCCCGATGATCGACCGGCTGACCGCTGAGTTGTTCCGGGGCCAGATAATGGGGACTGCCGACGGCGGCATTGTTCATGGTCAATCGCGTTCGCGAATCCGACTCGGCGGTGAGAAATGCCAAACCGAAGTCGGCGATCTTGACCATCGGCAATCCGTTCGACGTCCCAAAGCCTTCGGGAGCTTCGACCAACAACAAGTTTGCCGGTTTGATGTCGCGATGCACGATCCCCAACTGTGCCGCGTGCGACAACCCGGCGACGACTTGCCGGACCAATCCCAGCGCCGTCCCCGGGTCGATGACCCCCTGTTTGTGGATCAGCGAATCGAGATCCTCACCTTCGATGTACTCCATCGCGAAGTACAATCGCCCTTCGTGCTGGCCGAAATCATATGCGGTGACGATGTTGGGATGCTGCAACTTGGCGACGGTGATCGCTTCCTGACGAAAGCGGGCCAGTGCCGTCTGTTGTTCCCCCATCTGATTGAGCAGTACCGTTTTGAGCGCGACGGTACGATCGAGGTTGAGTTGCCGGGCGCGATAGACGACTCCCATTCCCCCCTGCCCGAGCAAGTTGAGAATTTCGTATCCGGGAATCGTCGTCGTCGGATGCATCAACGTGGAAACGATGTCGACCTGCACCTGGCTCAGCCAGCCCTTCTGCACCACCAGTTCCACCGGAGACCGGCTGAGCGTGCGCGACTCATCCGTCAGTTGATCGACCAGTTCGGAACTGAGCAGATTCAGTCGCCGGGCGGTTTGCAGAAAATTCGACCAATGCGGATCGAGCTGCACCGTCATTCGCCGGCTCCCTCAGCATTCAACTGGTCCAATTGATCGAGCAGCGCCTTGACGGACGGGCGATCGGCAAGCGTTGCCCCCACATAGGCAAACCGGATTTGCCCCGACTTGTCGAGAATGTACGTCGCCGGCCTCGAGAGCGAAGCTCGAATTCCCAGGTGATCGACGGCTTTCAATTCGACGTCGAGCAGGACGGGAAATGGCACCTTCTGCACCGGAGGGGTCGTGCGCTCCTGCACCGCTTTCAGAAATTCGTCGAGGCGAGGGGTATCCGCCGGTTTTTCCAGCGGATAGACCACCACGACCTCGGCGTTCCGATCCGCAAACTTTTGATAGTTGTGAATCAGCCGCGATGTCTGCGACGAGCAATACGGACAAATCGAACCCGCATACCCTCGCGTGATCACGAGAATCAAATGGTCTCGGGTAAAGAGGTCGCTCAGCGATTGTTCCTGTCCATCGGGCTTGATGAACTTGAGATCGTTCAATTTGGATTCCAACGGAACATTGGAGACGACTTCATCCTTGAAGATGATGCCGTCGTCCCCCACGTCGCTATACGCCGACTTAGACCCCGGCAGCGAATCGCCACAACCCGTCACGCCGACGCACAACAGCAAAAGAATCGAGTGGCCCGTATGACGCATCATCATGCTGACATCCATTGATTCTGACGGTAACACGCCAAATTGACCCGCGTTTTTGCGGCATGAACAAGTCGATTTCATTATCTTGCCGCCTTGTATAATATATCCCGTATTCTACTATGTCAGCCCGATAATTAGCACGTTCAAATCCATCGCAGCCTTAAATGGCGTATTGAAAATGGGTGGCACTGGCGGCTTGTCCGCCAGTGTGATGTCATGAATGACTTGAAAATTCGCCGGTACGATTCCCCGTAATTCCACGATATTTGCCGAGAATCCGCCATGAACATTCCCGCTCTCCATGTGACTCAGCGATTGAACCGGCTCGGCGTTCTCGCCGTGCTCTTGATTCTGCATTTTTCGCCGCTGCTGCGTGCCGGCGAGCTGGAACTGCTGAACGCAGCGGTTCGGTCGATCAAGGCCGACACGCTCAAGCATCACACGTTGTTTCTCGCCAGCGACACGCTCGAAGGCCGCGAAGCGGGGAGCACCGGCGGACACGCGGCGGGGGCTTATCTGCTCGACCTCCTCAAAAAATCGGGACTCAAACCCAAAGGAGACGACAACGACTTCGTTCAGGCATTCGGCGACGATTACCGCAATCTGCTCGCCTACATCCCCGGCGACGATCCGCAGCTCAAACACGAAGTCGTCCTCATCGGCGCTCATTACGATCACGTCGGTTACGGCACCGCCAGCAACAGCTTCGGGCCCTTGGGACAAATCCATAACGGGGCCGACGATAACGCCAGCGGCGTCTCGGGACTGGTGGAAGTGATCGAAGCCCTGACGCAGGAACCGCTGAAACTCAAACGCTCGGTCATGATCGCCTTCTGGGATGGTGAGGAAAAAGGGCTTCTCGGTTCCGAACATTGGGTCGATGCCCCTACGGTACCGCTCGAGAATATCCGCTTCTACGTCAACATCGACATGATCGGCCGGCTGGCCAATAACCGCATGAAGCTCTACGGCGTGCGCAGCGCTCCCGGACTCCGGCAATGGGTTGCGGAGCAGAATCAGGTCTCGAACGTGCAGATCGACTTTGACTGGACGCTCAAAAGAGACAGCGATCATTATCCGTTCTACCAGCATCAGATTCCGTTTTTCATGCTGCACACGGGCCTCCACGAAGATTATCACCGCCCCAGCGACGACCCGGAAAAACTCAACTGGAAAGGGATGGAACAGGTCTCGCGGCTGATGTTCCAAATCCTTTACGCCGCCGCCCAGGCGGATAAACTCCCCGCGTTTCGGACGGAAGTATCGAACGAGACCCCGAGCGTGCAGGCGGATTGGGATCGCCCCGCGCCAGCCGCTCCGCCCCGATTGGGGATCGCCTGGAATCGCGACAAGGAAACCGAGGGGATCATCGAAGTCATTCTCGTCGCAGAAGGTTCCCCCGCCGAACAAGCGGGATTCAAAGTTGGCGATCGCATTCTAAAAATCGGCGCGACGGAAATCACTGCCGAGACGGCGTTCATCCGTTGCGTGAACCGCGCGCACAATCCGGTCGAATTCCATGTGCAGCGAGCGGGTGAAACCGCACCGCTCACCGTCACCGCTCAACTGAACGGCTCCCCGTTACGTCTCGGAGCCGCCTGGCGCACCGACGCGGCGGAACCGGGCGTGATCACACTCGTCCGCGTCGATCAAGCCTCCCCCGCAGACCTCGCCGGCTTGAAGCTGGGTGACCGCATCAGCCAGGTCGCCGGCGAACGCTTGAAAGGGAGCGACCACTTCCGCGACCTGATCACCACCCATGCGGGTCCGCTGGACCTGCTGCGAGAACGCGCGGGTCAACTCGAAACGGTGACGGTCAAGTTCGATGATGACCCGGTGGTAGAGAATAAGGATGCTGGTGGGGAGTGATTCGGGCTCGGTCGACGGGTTCATTTTGGCGGGTGGCGCTGCCGGCAGCTTTGAGCCAGATCCGAAGACGGTTCAGCAGTGGCACTCAGTGTTTTTACTCTTCTACTTTGTCAGGGAAAACACGGAAGCCTTCCAGGGTGGTTCATCGAGGAATAATCCCCGCGCTTGCAGATCCTCGCCGTGCCAATCATAGGTCGCCGCCCCTAATTGATCGTGCAGTCGCCACAGGTCCGTGCCGAAATCGATGGACGGGATGCGCACATGACATTGGCTTTGATGATTCGAATAGTTCACCGCGACGAGCAGGCACTCTCCGCCAGTCCCTTGCCAGAGATAGGCGATATACGAGTCGCTGGTCTCATTCCCTTCCCAGCCGGGGGCACATTCCAGCAAATGCCATTGGCCGTTGCGAACGGCGGGTTGGCGAAGCACGGCCAACAGGCGATCGTAAAATTGCCTCAGACTCTGATCGACTGGTTCCAGCGGACCGCGAACGAGGTGCGGGGAGATTCGTTTTGTTCGCCCCTCGAATTGTCCCTGATGAAAGAACCGCAGACCGGGGGATAGAAACGTGATGACGGCAGCGGCTTCATGCCGGCCCGGTGGAAACGTCGCCGCCGCGCGAGGTTCATCGTGATTCTCCAGAAAGCGGGCGAGCTTGTTCTGATAATCGAGCTCCGCATGGAAATGCTCGCGCACCGGCCGCGTCTGACCGGCACATAGACGATCGTAGAGCCGCTTGTCGTATGCGTAATCGAAGCCTTGTTGCTGGAGCGTCCATTCGAGATCCCAATAGACCTCGGCCATGAAGAGGAATCCGGGGACGCGCTCGCGCACGCGCTGGGTCGCTTTGGGCCAGAAGAGTGGTGCCCGCTCGCCCCAGGTTCGCTCGAAGACATCAGGCAAGACGAGCATCGCCATGTCGCAGCGCACGCCGTCGCATTGACCGGCGATTTTTGCTAATTCTCCGATCATCGCCTCTTGAGTGGCGGGGTTGGCGTAGTTGAGTTGCAGCGTATCGGGCCAGCCGGGGAAATACGGATCGCGGCCGTGAGCGAGCAGCAGATCCCCCTTCTTGCGTTTGACCCAGGTGTAGTTTTGTGGAGCGCGGGCCAGATCCAGTTCGGTCCCTTGAATGAAATAGTCGGGATGGTCTTCGATCCAGGGATGGCCAAGCCCCATATGATTGGGGACGAAGTCGAGCATGAGCTTCAGGCCCCGCTTGCGGAGCCGTTCGCGGAGTCGCGCCAGCGCGGCGTCTCCGCCCAGATCGGCGTGTACCGTGTAGCCGGTGATCGCAAAGCCAGAACCGGCGATGTCTTCCTCGCGCAAATCCGGCAGCGTCTCCTGGAATTCATGTCGCCACCCGGCATTGGTGCGCGAGACCTGCTGCGCGCCCGGGCCGGTCTGCCAGACGCTGAGGAACCAGATCCAGTCGAAGCCTTGTTCGGCGAGACGGTCGAGTTCTTTCTCGGGGATGTCATCGAGCGTCGCCCGCCGGCCGAGCGTGCGAGAGAGTTCCGTCAACCAGACTCGCGTGTTGATTTGATAGAGCAATGGATGTCGCACTTGCACCACTTCGTCATCTCTCTGAAGCAAGAAGGTCTCTGGAAATCTAACCGCCGGTTTCAAAACCGGGGTAGAGCGTCATTCCCCCGTCGATATAGATCGTCGAGCCGACGAGGTAGTCGGTGAAATCCGAGGCGAGCCAGACCGCTGCCCGGCCAATTTCCTCGGCTTCCCCGATCCGTTTGTAGGGGATGAGTTTCATCAGTTCGGCGTATGCCTCGGGCGTTTGCCAGGCACCCGTGTTGATCGGTGTTCGAATGGCCCCCGGTGCGATGCTGTTGACCCGGATCCGTTTCTCGGCGACTTCCTGCGCCAGGCTCTTCATGAGCAGCATCAATCCTCCCTTGGACGCAGCGTAGTTGATGTGTCCGGCCCAGGGAATGACTTCGTGGACCGAACTGATAAAAATGATCTTGCCGGCCGCGACCGAGATGTCGGGACGGACGCCGCGCCGTAGAAACTCGCGGACGGCTTCGCGCGCACACAAGAACGCCCCCCGGAGGTTCACGTTCATGACGGTGTCCCATTGCGCAGCGGACATTTCGTGAAAAGGGGCATCTTTCTGGATCCCGGCGTTGTTGACGAGGATGTCCACGGTCCCCAACTCACTGACGGCCTGGGCGAACATCGCCTGCACCTCGGTTTCGCTAGAGACATCCGCCTGAGCGATGATCGCTTGCCGTCCGCCGCGCCGAATCTCGTCGGCAACTTCTTGAGCCTCTTCGGGGCCTACTACATAGTTGACGACGACATTTGCGCCGGCCCTTCCCAGTGCGAGGGCGATGGCGCGGCCGATTCCGGAATTCGCACCGGTGACCAGGGCCGTCTGCCCCTTCAAGAGTTCCACCGGAGGCAAATTCGGCAGGACGGGCTGCGGCAATTGACGGGCCCGATAATAGCTATCCACGGCATTGACTCCCTCGACCGTTTAGACTCTTTCCTCGCGACTCTCGTTTTCAGCAGGAACCTCTTTCGCGCCAGATTTCTTGCTCGCGCCCGCCGGAGTGGCAGCATGCGGCTTCGCCGTGACCTCGGCATAGGCCATTTTGCCTCCTTTCAGAATCTGATCGGGGGTCATGGTTGCGAACAAGTGCATCGCGCGGGCGATGACTCCCGTCCAGCCGGTCTGATGGCTGGCTCCCAGTCCGGCTCCGTTGTCACCGTGGAAGTATTCGAAAAACTGCAAGCAATCGCGCCAGTGCGGATCGGTCTGAAATTTTTGAGTTCCACCATAGACGGGTCGCCGGGCGTTCTTGTCTCTGAGAAAGATATTCGTGAGCCGGCGCGAAATTTCCTCGGCAACCTGGTACAGGTTCATCTGCCGGCCGGAACCGGTCGGACATTCCACGGTGAATTCATCGCCGTAGTAGCTGTAGTATTGAATCAAGGCGCGAATGATCAGTGCGTTGACCGGCATCCAGATGGGGCCGCGCCAGTTGGAATTGCCGCCGAACATGCCGGTATCGGACTCCGCCGGCAAGTACGAAACGCGATACTCCTGCCCTCCGGCTTCAATGACATACGGATGATCGGCGTGATACCGCGACAGCGAGCGAATGCCGAACTCGCCGAGAAACTCGTTCTCGTCGAGCATCTTGGCCAGCACCCGGCGGAGCCTGGTTTCATCCAGGATCGAAGCGAGTCGGCGGCCGGCGACGCCGACTTTCGTCGGATTGTGGATTGCGGCTGAGACTTCGGGACGGGCTTCCAGGAATCGTTTCAGCCGGATTCCGAGTTCGGGATATTTTTTGAGCAGTTCCCCATCCAGCGTTGTCGCGGCGCACAACGGCAAGAGTCCGACCATCGATCGAACTTTAAGCCGTTGGGACTCCCCATTGGGTAATCGCAGGACGTCGTAGAAGAAGCCGTCCTCGTCGTCCCACATACCGGTGTTCCCACCCAGGTGCGTCATCGACGAAGCGATCCAGATGTAGTGCTCGACGAACTTGACCGCCATATCTGCATAGTCGGGGTCGGTCATCGACAACTCGGCGGCGATCTCCAACATGTTCTGGCAGTAGAGGGCCATCCAGGCGGTACCGTCGGCCTGCTCGAGATAACCTCCGGTAGGCAGCGGCGCGCTGCGGTCGAACACGCCGATATTGTCGAGTCCGAGAAAGCCTCCTTCGAAGACATTTCGTCCCGAGCGATCTTTGCGGTTGACCCACCAGGTGAAGTTCAGGAGCAGTTTTTGAAAACAGGTCTTGAGCCATTCGCGGTCCCCCTCTCCCTTCTGCGCTTTCTCGAGACGGTAGGTGAAGATGGTGGACCAGGCATGAACCGGCGGGTTGACATCGCCGAAGTTCCACTCGTACGCCGGTATCTGGCCGTTGGGGTGCATGTAGCGTTCCCGCAGCATAAGTTTGAGTTGCTGCTTGCCAAAATCGGAATCGACGAGCGTCAGAGCCAGGACATGGAAGGCGAGATCCCAGGCGGCATACCAGGGATACTCCCACTTGTCGGGCATCGAAATGACGTCTCCGTTATACATGTGGTGCCAGTGCTCGTTGCGGGGAGCCGCCTTGCGGATTTCCTTGAACGGGTCGGAGCCTCGTTCTTCGAGCCACTTGTCGACGTCGTAGTGATAGAACTGTTTGCTCCACAACATCCCCGCCAAAGCCTGACGCATGACATTGGTCTGGTCGGCATTCAGCGAGCGGGGAATCACCGCCGCATAGAATTCGTCGGCTTCCTCGCGCCGTGCCTGCAAGACCTGTTCAAAAGGTTTGCCGAAGGGACCGGTCGAATCTCCATTGCCGGTCGCGGATGCCGTCGGCTTGCCACTGCTGAGCCGCAATCGAATCACCTGGCTTTCGCCCGGCTTGACCGTCAATCGATAGTCTGCGGCGACTTTCGTACCGACCTTGTCGGGATTCACGGCCTTCTTCTGACCGTGGACCACATAGCTGTCGATGCTGTCTTTGACATACGGACTGCGGTTGGGGACGCCAAAAATCCGCTGCGTGTTCGTTTCATTCTCGGTAAACAGCAGCGGCACGTCGCCGTCACAACAGAGCGTGTATTGACCCATCTCGGCGGTCTCGGCTTCGACCACACGTCGCGACGGGGTCGTCGACGCATCGCGCAGCAGCGGTCGTTCGACATTGCCGTGCCACGACCACTCGTTCCGAAACCACAAGGTCGGCAGCACGTGCAGTTCGGCGGCTACCGGGCCGCGATTGTGGATGCTGATCTGAATCAGCAGGTCTTCGGGAGATTCCTTGGCGTATTCTATGAAGACATCGAAGTAACGATTTTCGTCGAACACCCCCGTATCCAGCAATTCGTACTCCATCTCATTGCGCCCGCGCCGGCGGCTGGTATTCACAAGGTCGTCGTAGGGGTAGGCGGCCTGCGGATACTTATATAGATACTTCATATACGAATGCGTCGGCGTGCTGTCGAGGTAGAAGTAATATTCCTTGACGTCTTCGCCGTGATTGCTTTCGCTGTTGGTCAGCCCGAACAACCGCTCTTTGAGAATGGGGTCCTTCCCGTTCCAGAGCGCGAGAGCAAAGCAGAGCCGTTGCTGGTCGTCTGAAATCCCGGCGAGACCATCTTCTCCCCAGCGATACGCACGGGAGCGTGCCTGATCGTGACTGAAGTAATCCCAGGCGTTGCCCCCTTCGCTGTAGTCTTCGCGGACAGTTCCCCACTGCCGCTCGCTGAGATACGGTCCCCACTTCTTCCAGGGAGTCTGTTGTTGCTGAGCGTCATCGAGCCGATGTTGTTCTGCGGTCATGATGCTTTACTTCTATGGTTAGAAGGGATGTCCAGCATATCTTTTGATGCCCGACAGGCATTCGACCGCACTTTTTTCGGTCCATTCTGGATGTGTGAATATCAATATGCCCTGTTCCGCTGGAAAGATCAACCTTCTGACGACCGACAGCGTGGGTAGGTCGCATTCTCTCGATTCATTCTCGACCGCAAGGGAGATACATCGAGTTACTGCGCGCGGCGACACCGGTAGCGGCAGGGGTGCTTCTTATTCATCTGGAATCTCAGCTTCGACGAGCTTGCCGAGCAGGATCAGCGACTCTTGCCAGCCCAGATAACAGGCCTCGGCAGGTATGACTTCGGGGATCCCTTCTTGCACGACGTTCAACTCGGTCCCGCACGAAACCTGCTTCAAGGTGACAGTGACATGAATGACGCCGGGCAAGTTCGGGTCGTCGAACCGGTCGGTGTAGCGGATGCGTTCGTAAGGGACGAGTTCCAGATACTCGCCACCGAAAGAATGGCTCTTGCCTGTGGTGAAGTTGGTGAACGACATCTTGAAAGTCCCCCCGACTTTCGCATCGAGGTGATGAACCTTGCCCGTGAACCCGTTGGGCGGCAGCCATTTACTCATGGCATCCGCATCGAGAAAGGCCCGATAAACTCTCTCCGGTTTAGTCCGCAAGACGCGGTGCAGGCGGATCGTGTGGGTTGGCATGGTTGGTTGTTCTTTCGGGTTTTGTTGCGGGGGTGATTGACTTGGTATGCTTGTTGTCTAATGTCTGCGTTAAACAGACCGCGACGGTTAACGCAGATTCATTTTCCGCTGGATTCGCGGCTTCGGTTCAACGCATTTTTATCTGGCATTTCGTAATGGTATAACGGAATTTCATTGCCAGAACGAAAGCTCTCTAGTGTCTCATTGATGAACCAATCTTGGTCATCATGCAGTCGTGATTCGACCTCCGCAAATCGAATTGGGTGATTTACGAGGATATATTCGAGAGCGTAAAGCCGAAGCTCTGGTTCGGGATCGTCAATGAGCTTATCGACCAATTCATCGATACAGCCCTTCTGTCCGAGGAGCGTCACGCATCGACAGCGCACATCTGGATTCTCACCCGATAAGGCGTATTGTCGTAGCGAATTCATGGCGTCCGATTGATCAGCGAAGTCACCAGCGATGCAGTTGGCGGCAGTGATTCGCCGATACTCGTCATCGAACGACTTCGGCCATGGCGGATCTCCCGTGGGTTCTCCGGGAAGAGGCACACCAGTCGATAGCGTTGCAATGAGCTCGCGGAGAGTCCACGCCGTTTGTGACATGTGATTATTGCCAGATAACAGGTAAACGACGGTCGAGTATGGATCTATGAATATGCCGTGTTTCGCTGCAAAGATCAACCTTCACATGCCGAGGAACGTTGCTATGCCGTATTCACCCCCGTTCATACGCGACCATAAGAGAGGAGAAACCTCTTGTCGCTGCGCGACCGGGGCACAAAGCTGTCCCGGCTGATCGGCTGGGGGGACAGGGAGCTTATGCTCCCCGCTCGCTTACTTCACCATGAAGTTGATCGTGTACGTCGCCAGCTTCTTGCTCAACTGGTCTTCGACGACCAGCTTCAGGACGTGCGGGCCGAGGGTGATGCGCTTGGGGATCGTGAACTCGTAACTATGAAAATAGTCGGTTCGCGGCTGGCGGCAGAGGTCTTCGGTGGCAGGGAAGGGGATGCGTTCTACTAACTCTCCTTGCGGACCGGCGCGGTAAATCTCCAGCGTCGATTTCAGGATCGTCCGGTACTGGCCGTCGGCGGTCGCTTCGCTTTTGAAGTTGACGATCTCGCCGTAGATCAGCACGGGTTGTCCCGGCGTGAACTCGTCGCGATTGAAGCGTTCGTAGTTGCCGAAGCTGGTGATCTTGTGGCAGAAGGCGACGTTATGGATTTCAAGTTTGGCTTTTTCCTGAAGTCGCTGCACCGCCGAGCGCATCTGATCGAGCGTCTGCGCGGCGCGGTCGGCTTCGTCGGGGATCGTCTGCGAATCGAAGTAATTCGTCATCCCCCAGAAAAGCTGCTGCCAGAATTCCTGGTCCGCGGGATCGATGCCGGGGACCGGTTGCAGTGCCCGCTCCTGCTGCTTGTTCATCCAATACAACATGCGAAGAAAGACGTGCTTCTCGAGAAACCGCTGCTGCTCTTCAGGCGTCGTGCCGAGCGGGAGTTTCGAGAGTTCCTGTTCGGCTTGTGCGATCAGGCTTTCCAACGAGGCTTCCGTTTTCCGTTCGATTGCCGGTTTGGATTCAGGTGTGCTGACCGTCAAGGATCCCGATGCCGGATCGGCTTGCGCCGGCGGAAAGACGACCACTTGCGATGTATTGGCGGCCGGCGTGGGAGTCGCATTCCCCGTCAGGCCGACGTTGGTGACCGACTGATCGCCGTCAGCCGTCCCCGCTGCATTCGAGGCAGAGTTTTCGCCGGCCGGTGCGGGGGAAAGAGGCAACCCGGTTTCAGTTTCTTGTGGCGCGACATCCGAAGGAGTGATCGTCGGCAGTTGCGAGAGTTGCGGAGGGGGAGGCCCGATCGGCTTCGATTCTCCCAGTATCAGCGTCTCGGTCTTTTGCGGTGCCGGTTCGGTCGACCAGGGATCGCTCTGTCCCAAGCCCGAGCGTTTCGCCGGGTCGCCGGTCGACGTCAGCAGCGGGACCGATCGTCGCGCGTTCGAATTCCCGTCGGGCGAAGTCAACGTGTGCCCCCCCCCATCGAGAGATGCAGCGGCTTCGGCGGCCCGCGGATTCTGACTGATGTTGCGAGACATCCGCCGGATTTTGAGAATCTGGTCGACCATCGCCGGTTCGAGCGATTTCAAATTGTGGAAAAGTTCCGCCCGTTCTTTCGCGGGGAGATCGCTCAGTTCGGTATTGATTCGCTTGAGGAGGTCCACGTTGTGAGAAACCTTGCCGTGGCCCGGCGAAGCGGTCCCGCCGACGGGTTGAATGTTGTCTTGTGCGGCGTTTTCCGTATCGTTGACCCCGTCGGCGTTTTGGACTTTCGAGCGACCGGAGGTATCGACGTCGTTGCTCTCGCCGGCGTTGAGTTCGACGTCGGCATGCATCAGGCCGGGATCAATTTCAGATTTTGAATTGCCGGGAGGAGGAGTCGTCGCTTGGGCGACGGCATCGGCAGCGGAGGACTTTGCGGCGTCATCGACCTTTTTTTTGCTGAAGGGGAGAAACGGATTTCGTTTGCTCTTTGCGGCGGGAGCAGGGGCATTTTCTGCGACCTCCGCCTTGTCGTCGGCAGGTTCGGCGGTTGACTTCGAGCGACCCAGGCCCCAGTTCATCTGCGTACCGGAAGCGCAACCGGTTCCGTAAAGAATCGGCATGAGCAGCAGTGCCCCGGTCAACAATGAACGGGATGACATCACAGCATCCTTGCTGATTTTAGAATCGATCTCTGAACCCGACTGCGTCACAGACATCCGTTCTTGTGTGAGTCGGTTGCATCTTCGTGATGTGTTGAGATCGGTTCCAGGGTGAGACGGAGGAGTATTGATCGAATGGATTTGAAAGGATTGATCGACGAATAGAGAGACCGGCCAGGCCGACCATCCCAAGGGGCGGAAACATAATGCAAATGGCCGTTTACCTCAAGATCAGCTCATTGGGTCTGTGTTCTCGTTGGGTGAGCGTGGGCAGGAATTGAGATCGGTGGATTGAGAGGGGTGGAAGAGGAGAGGGGTCGAGTGGTGGAGCGAGAAATATCATGGTGCGGGCGGGGCGGGATATTTTGCTATAAACTGTTTCAGGGATTGGAGATCAGAGATTGGCGCATAGCACGTTCCCCGTTGGCAGACATAGATCGTCGGTCGGCTGTCGAGGGAATTCTTGC
>JBJXGP010000398.1:0-9948 GCA_046160425.1 Planctomycetaceae bacterium | reverse complement strand
CCTCCTGCGTCATTTTTTTCTGCACGAACTTGTACGCCGGGATGCCGTTTTTTCGGAGTTCCTTCACCAGGTCATCGGCGGCTTTGTAGGCTTTGGTGGCATCCTCATCTGGGTTGTCCACTCGGGGGCGGATGCTGGCGACCATGATCATCCAAGGCCCATGCTTTTTGGTCAGCGAGTTCTTATTCGCATCCGTCGCGGTGCGAGGAAAGGCGAACGCGGATACGGCGGGCAAGATGACGAGAGTGAGACACAATGCATACCGGGAAAATCGCACGGCAGCCTCCGGAGGGGATCTGAGGAAGGGGGAAAGTTGAGGTGAGGCGCGGATCGTATCAATGGTCTCGATTCATGTCCAGATGTTTTTCTTGACGTAAAATGGGGAATATTTTTGGAATTTTCATTTTTCTGTCCGCTTGACGTTGACCGATTACCAAGTTTCGTTTATACAATCACGACTCAATTGATGATATTTAATTAGAGTTCAAGAGAGACCTGTTCCGATGAAACTGTCAAGAAAGTCTGATTACGCTTTGCGAGCATTATTTTCCCTGGTCAATCACTACGGACAGGGGCCGCTTTCCATCCGCAACATCGCCCTGCAAAACGACATACCCCGGCGATTCTTAGAGCAAATCATGATTGAAATGAAAGAACAGGGCTGGGTAGAAAGCATCGCCGGTCGAGACGGCGGTTTTGTGCTCGCCCAATCGCCCAGCGAAATTACGATGGGGCAGGTTGTCCGGTATTTTGATGGCATCCTGGCGCCGCTCACGTGCGTCTCCACATCGCATTACGAAAAGTGTTCACAGGAAGGGGTTTGCAGATTTCGGCGAGTGATGCTCGATATTAGAAATTATGTGGCACGATTGATGGATGCCGCCACGCTCTCCACCGTCTTCGCCGGGCCGATCGTTCGACATGAAGAAGTATTCAGCCCCAGCTTTACATTCGGTGAAGGAATTTGAACTTTTTTTTGAACCTATATACCACCAATTTAGTCGTGATTATATTAAGGAGCTTTCACATGCCTCGCATTGTCGCGTTGTTCGCGTTGTTCATTCTCACCTGGCTTCCCGGTTGCGGTAGTTCTTCAAGCAGCGCGCCGTCGGGTCAGCCTGCAGCGGGTGGTGCATCGACCGATAAGTCTGCAACCGCCGAGGTGGGAGGGCCGGTCGAGTTGTTGAATGTCTCATACGACCCGACTCGTGAATTGTGGAAGGACTTGAACGCCGCCTACATCGCCGCGAACCAAAAAGAAGGTTCCACTCTGACGATCAAGCAGTCGCATGCCTCTTCAGGGAGTCAGGCACGTGCGGTCATCGACGGCCTCGAAGCAGACGTCGTCACCTTGGCGCTCTGGTCTGACACCGACGCCATCCAGAAAAAGGGCCTCATCAAAGCGAGTTGGGTCGACCGTCTGCCCAATCGCAGTCTCCCTTACACATCCACGATCGTGTTCGTCGTGCGTAAGGGGAACCCCAAAGGCATCAAAAACTGGTCCGACCTGGTGCAGCCCGGCGTCGAGGTGATCACGCCGAATCCCAAAACCTCGGGCAACGGCAAACTCGCCTTTCTCGGTGCCTGGGGGAGCGTGATTCTCACCGGCAAATCGGAGGACGATGCCAAAGCATTCGTGACCACAATCTATCAGAACGCGCCGGTCCTCGACACCGGTGCGCGAGGGGCCACGACGTCGTTTGCGCAGCGGGGATTGGGAGATGTCCATCTGACGTGGGAAAACGAAGCCTATCTCGAAGTCGCCGAGGCGGGCGGAGAACTGGAAATCGTTTATCCCTCCCTCAGCATTCTCGCCGAGCCGCACGTTGCCGTCGTCGATTCGGTCGTCGATCGCAAGGGAACCCGCGCCGCGGCGGAAGCGTACTTGAAATTCCTGTACACGACCGAAGGACAGGAAATCATCGCCAAGCATTACTATCGTCCGACCGACGAACAGATCCTGGCCAAACATCGCGAGCAATTTCCGACCATCGAACTCTTCCCGATCACGAAACTCGTGAAGGACTGGGACGAGGCGCAAGCGAAATTCTTCGCCGACGGCGGATTGTTCGATCAGATTTACCAGAAACCTCAGTAACCCGAATCATCGAGACTTTGAATTCAAGAAATAATCAGGCCGCACATGCGGTCAAAGGAGAAGTGAAATGCCTACCGTCGTCATCAAGCAGCGCGAGTCGAACAGAAGAAGTCTGATGAAACCCCTTCCTCCCGAGCGGCCGCTCATCGACTGGTCTCGCTGGTCCTCGAATGTGTACTGGGGATTCATCGCCGTCGGATTGCTGATTCCGATCACGCTCGCATCATGCAGCAGTTCGGAAGCGACGGTCTCCGTGTTCCCGGTTTCCGGCAAGGTGACTTTCAACGGCGAGCCGGCCGAGGGGGCACAGGTTCTGCTCCATGCCAAAGGTCATACGCTCCCGCCGAACGTCGCCCCGATGGGGACGGTCAAAGCGGACGGGACGTTTCAGATCGGCGCTTTTAGCAGCAATGACGGCGCGCCGGCGGGAGATTATATCGCCACCGTCGTATGGCGCAAGATCGTGCAAACCGAAGGGGGCGCCGGACGCGGCCCCAACGTGCTACCGGCCGAGTATTCGAAACCCGACTCATCGCCGCTCAAAATCACCGTCAAAGATCAAGGTAACGACCTGCCGATCGAGATCAAGAAGTAATCGATCGCTCCATCCATCGCACTCTATATCGAGGAGATCCGATCATGACATGTTGATCTTGCCCCCCACTTTCGTCCCCGTGTCGACTGAAAATAAAGTTCCCTCAAGATCACAAATCAAAATCTGAACCATTCACACGAAAGAGAAGTGAGTATCATGCGTAAGATTAAATTGTCTGATGCCTATCGTCCGATTCGCGGTAACCGCCGCGGATTCACCTTGCTCGAACTTTTGGTGGTGATCGCCATCATTGCGGTGCTGGCGTCGCTGATTCTGCCGGCCCTGGCGGCGGCACGAGAATCCGCCCGCCGCACGCAGTGCACGAACAATCTGCGGCAGCTCGGGATCGCGCTTCACGCGTTTCACGACGCGAAGAATAAGCTCCCCAGCGGAGGCCGTCCGCCGGAATCGAGCACGCTTCGTATCGGCGCATTCGTCTATTTGCTGCCGTTCATCGATCAAACCGATCTCTGGAACAAATACGATACGAGCGTGACGTGGAGTCACGTCAACAATCTGCCGATCTCCAGCCTCAGAGTCGCCACCTACGAATGCCCGTCGTCACCGAAGCACGGCGGAATTCTGGATCACAATCCCGATGGCGATTTGCCGGCCGTGTTTAACCCGAACATCGTTGCCGTCGGCGATTATGCCGCCTCGCTGGGGAACGATCCCGCGCTGGCAACATTTGCGGCTGCACTCGTGCCTCCCGTTCTCGTCGTCGGCAGCACGTCGACGGTCAGCACGTCGTCGAAGACCACCAATGGAATGCTCCCCAAGAACGCCTCGATCCGCGTCGGCGACGTGACCGACGGTTTGTCGAATACGATTGCCATCTTCGAATCGGCCGGCCGGCCGTACCTCTACCGACGGGGATCTCAGGTCAACAGCGATCTGACAGTGAGCCATCTCAATGCCGGCGGTTGGGTTCGTCCTGCCTCTGACATCCTGTTTTCCGGTTCCAGCGCCAATGGAACAGCGATTCCTGGTGCGTTCATCAATCGCACGAATGGTCTCGACGTCGGTGCCCAAACCTATGGAGCTTTGGGATACCCCAGCGTCGGGACCGAAGGTTCGAGTCAGCCGTACTCGCACCATTCGTCGGGTCTGAACGCGCTGTTCGGCGACGGTTCGGTGAAGTTTCTCGATGAAGGGATCAGCCTCGGCGTAATCGCCGCACTGGTGACCCGCAACCAGGCGAAGAACGAAGTCACCATTTCCACGGGGAGTTACTAACGTGAGCGGCATCGCTTTTTCATTATGGTATCGCGTGTCGCTTGTTCTTCGCACATCGAATTTCACTGACCCGTCGACGGGAGGTCTCACATGTTATGGCGTCAATCGAATCGCGTGTTGCCCGGCTTTAAGGCCGGTCTGACCTGCACGCTCGGCGTGCTGACGGTACTGCTGATGTTGCCGCTTGCGGGGTGTTTCCTCAAAGCGGCAACACTCAGTCCGTCTCAATTTCTCGCGGCGGTCTGGACCGACCGCGCCATCGCCGCCTATCTGTTGACGTTCGAAGCCTCTGCGATCGCGGCGGGGATCAACGTGGTTTTCGGACTTTTACTGGCATGGGTTCTCGTTCGTTATCGTTTTCCGGGACGCGGCTTTCTCGATGCACTCATCGATCTTCCTTTTGCTTTACCGACTGCCGTCGCCGGACTCGTCTTTTCAGGATTGCTCGTCAAAAAAGGATGGTACGGCCAGTTTCTCATCCCGCTGGGGATTCAGGGAGCCTATTCCCGCATCGGCATCGTGATCGTGCTGGTCTTCGTCGGTTTGCCGTTCGTCGTGCGGACCGTGCAACCGGTTCTCGAAAGCCTGGAAGGAGACATCGAAGAAGCCGCCGCGTCGCTGGGAGCGAACCGCTGGCAGACGTTTCTTCGCGTGTTGTTCCCTTCGCTTCGTCCGAGTCTGATCACGGGGTTCGCTCTTTCGTTTGCCCGTGGACTGGGCGAATATGGTTCGGTCGTGTTCATCTCCGGCAACATGCCGTTCAAAACCGAAATCGCTCCGGTATTGATCGTCGCGCGGCTCGAAGAATTCGCCTACGCCGAGGCGACGGCGATCGCTGTGGTCCTGCTGACGTTTTCACTCATCTCGCTGGGATTCATCAACTGGCTCGAAAGAAGGAGTCAGCGTTATGCATACTAATTCGTCTCGCACGAAACGAAACGCATCTGGTCTCGTCGCCGATGAACCGCTGTGGGTCCGGCTGCTGCTGATCGGGTCGGCAGCGTCCGTCGTGTCCGTGCTGATTCTGGTTCCGCTCTTCTACGTGTTTTATCAGGCGTTGAGTCCCGGGTTGGAGACGTACATCGACAACCTGTGGCGCGATCCCGATACCCGGCATGCCATCTGGCTGACGTTCACCGTCGCTCCGCTGGCGGTCATTCTGAATACGATCTTCGGCATCGCCGCGGCGTGGACGGTGACGAAGTTTCGCTTTCCCGGCCGTACGCTGCTGATTACGCTGCTCGATATTCCGTTTGCCGTCTCGCCGGTCGTGGCCGGGTTGATGTTCGTGTTGTTATTCGGCATGCAGGGGTATTTCGGACCGGCGCTGCGCGAGATGGGGATCAAAATCATTTTTGCCTGGCCGGCACTGGTCCTGGTGACGATGTTTGTGACGCTGCCTTTCATTGCGCGTGAATTGATCCCGTTGATGCAGTCGCTGGGGAGCGACGAAGAAATGGCCGCCGTCAGCCTGGGAGCGAATCGGTGGCAGCTCTTCTGGCGGATCACCTTGCCGAACATCAAATGGGGACTGCTGTTCGGCATCATCCAGTGCAACGCCCGCGCGATCGGCGAATTCGGTGCGGTGTATGTCGTCTCGGGACATATCGCGGGCGAGACCGACACGATGCCTTTGCGTGTCGAGAAACTGTTTCAGGAATACAACAACCCCGGTTCGTTCGCCGTCGCTTCGCTGCTGACGCTGATGGCGCTCGCCACATTGATCGCCAAATTTATGCTGGAACGCTGGATCAACGCGCAAACGACCCAACAGGTTGAACTTCAAACGGAGGAAATTCAGGGATGAGCATCAATATTCAGAACGTCACGAAAACGTTCGGCAAATTTACCGCGCTCAAGAACGTCAGCCTGAACGTTTCATCGGGATGCCTCCTGGCGCTGCTCGGCCCTTCGGGATCTGGGAAAACGACACTGCTGCGGATCATCGCGGGCCTCGAGCAAGCCGACTCGGGTTCGATTCTCTATCAGGATGTAGACGTCACCCGCAAGGCGGCCCGCGATCGCGACGTCGGCTTCGTCTTTCAGCATTACGCCCTCTTCAAGCACATGACGGTTTTCGAAAACGTCGCCTTCGGCATGCGCGTCCGCAAGGCCCCTTCGGCGGAAGTCAAAGCCCGCGTCGATGAACTCCTCGCGCTGGTGCGGCTGGATGGACTCGAACGCCGCTATCCGTCAGAACTGTCGGGTGGACAGCGACAACGCGTCGCCCTCGCCCGTGCGCTCGCAGTTCGTCCGCGAATGTTGCTGCTCGATGAACCGTTCGGCGCGCTCGATGCCAAAGTCCGGCAGGAACTGCGGACCTGGCTGCGCAAGCTGCACGAAGAGATGCACGTCACGACGGTCTTCGTCACGCACGATCAGGAAGAGGCGTTCGAAGTCGCCGATCAGGTCGTCGTCATGCAGCAGGGGAAGATCGAACAGTCCGGTTCACCGCAAGAGGTCTTCGATCAGCCGGCGACGCCGTTCGTGATGGATTTTCTCGGACACGTCAACGTGTTTCACGGCCGGCTCGAAGACGGCCAGATGCATTTGCAGGGGTTCGCCGTCGATTATCCCGAATATCAGAAGTCGGGATCGCAAAGCGCCAAGGCCTACATTCGTCCGCACGAAATCGACCTCGATCAGACGCCACGATTCGGGGCGAGTCTGCCGGTCAAGGTGTTGCACGTCAATCCCGCCGGTGCGGTGACGCGCGTGCGGGTGATCTCGGAACCGTTCGGCGTGAGCTTGAACATCGATCTTCCCCCCGACCGGTACAGCGAACTCAAGGTCAAGGCGGGAGACGAATTGTTCGCCACCCCGAAACGAGTCCGCGTCTTTATGCCTGAGGATTATTCGATTTGAACGTTTACGGATGAACGAATAACACGACGGAGGATTTCATGCGAGTATTCAAGGACAATCTTGAGTCCATAGGCCATACGCCGCTGGTGCAGATCAATCATCTCACACAGAAAGTGGGAGGAACGATCTTCGCCAAAATCGAAGGGCGCAACCCGGCTTACAGTGTGAAGTGTCGCATCGGCGCAGCGATGATCTGGGATGCAGAACGCTCAGGTCAACTACGACCGGGAATAAAAGTTATCGAAGCGACCAGCGGCAATACCGGCATCGCATTGGCCTTTGCCTGCGCCGCTCGCGGTTATCACCTGACGTTGACCATGCCCGACACGATGTCGATCGAGCGCCGAGCCATGCTCGCCGGATTTGGCGCCGATCTGATCCTGACTCCTGGAATTGAGGGGATGAAAGGTGCCGTTGACCGGGCGGAAGTGATCGCTCGGCAACCCGGTTGGTTCATGCCACGGCAGTTCGATAACCCCGCCAATCCGCAAGTACACTTCGAAACCACCGCACATGAAATCTGGGATGATACCGACGGTCAGATCGCTGCCTTTGTCGCCGGGGTCGGCACGGGAGGGACGATCACCGGTGTCGGTCGGTTCCTAAAGCGCGAAAAGCACGCGAACGTGTATATTGTCGCCGTCGAACCGGCATCGAGTCCCGTGTTATCGGGTGGTTCACCCGGACGGCATAAAATTCAGGGGATCGGCGCGGGGTTCGTTCCCAGCATTCTCGACCGCTCCGTGATCGATGAAATCGCGACCGTTACCGATGAAGAAGCGATCGCTGTCGCTCGATCGCTCATGCGACAAGAAGGTATTGCCGGTGGAATCAGTTGCGGTGCTGCAATGGCCGCGGCGTTACGGCTGGCCGCCAGACCCGAGTTTATCGGCAAGAACATCGTCACGGTCCTGCCCGATGCATCCGAACGCTACCTGTCGACGGCGTTATTTGACGATGTGATACAACAATTCAAGACAGCGAATGCCGTCTGCAAACCTGGTATGATTCCTATCGATTCCTACGATCTGGGAGAATATTCATGAGCATGCCTCAAAACTCGGCAGATGACGTCTCTTCGGTTGCGGAATCGGCCTTGCAGAAAATCGTCGATGCTCTCAAGGGACTGCGCTACGGCCAAGTCACGGTGATTGTCCAGGACGGCCGCGTCGTACAGATCGATCGCACCGAAAAACATAGAATTTCTGCGATGGACCGCAATCCTTGAAATACCAGTCGCGGACTTGAATCTTCAGGTCCGAAGGTACATTTCGAATCGCGACGGATAAAAGAACCCCAGACTGAATCGTATCAGTCTGGGGTTTTGCAATTGATACGAAATTGACTTTCGATCAGCAGACGCAGCAGCAGATCGGAGCGTTGTTCAGCGTGATGCAGCAGGTGCATCCGCAATCGAGACAACACTTCAGACACTCGCAGCACTTCTGAATCAGTTCGCAACAGGTCTTATCGCCGCTGGTGCAGGTGATGCAACAACCGTCTTCAGTCAATTCGCACGAGCAATGACCGCAAGATAGATTGCAGTTGCACAGGCATTGGCCGTTGTGCGTGCAGCAGAACCCACAGACCCCCGCATCGAACATGCGACAGAGGTTCTGCAACATGCTACACGCGACATCATCGTCACAGCAGCAATGGATTTTGCAGCCATCCTTGCACTTTTCGATTTTGACCGTACAGCGTGGCAGCATCAGGAAACTGTTGCTGACAGGTTGTCCCGCCGCGGGACTAAAAGCTGAACTCATCACGACCGGGGACTTTGCCGACGAACGTTCTTTCGACTTCACTGCCATTGAGCACACTCCTCATCTTGACGATATCCCGCGGCAGACAGTTCGATAATAAAAGCTGTTAGCCGGGGACCAGTCAGACGTACGCGTGCCTCCGGTCCATCCAGTCAGCACCGCGACAAGAGAGAATCCTTCCTCCCGTGTTCGGGTCGGTACGAGGGTAAGTTAACTCGGCGATTTCGACCCGTCAATAAGACTTTTAACGAAAATGAGGGTTCGTTCGACTTTAACGAGTCGAACGGGTTTGTCGTCCAGTTGCATTCAATCGCGGCATTCTCATTCGATTTCGACGGTGAAGAATTCGAGAGACTTTTACTCTGCCGATATACTACTAGACGGGTCGTCTTTGTATAAGGGAGGAGTTTCGCAAATGGCTACCAATCGGATTGCACATCTATTCGAAACTGTGACCGAGACTCAAAACCACGCTCCCGATTCGCCGCCAGGATTCGTCGCGCTGCCGGTGCGCTCGCTCGCCGATCTATCGGCGCAGTTGAGTGACTTGCAAGCTCAATACGAAATGGCGTATCTACTGGCCCGCGCTGGCTACGTGATCGACGCGGATTAATTTCCGTTTGTCAATCATCTTGCCAAATGATTGGTCGGAGTTTGCTCGCGTTAGCTGTGGGCAACTGTGCTCAATGACGTACCTGCTACGTTCGCCGGATTCTGCTTTCGATTCTGATGCGCTGCGCGGCTTGAGGTATGGACAGGTCACGATCATCGTGCAGGATGAACGCATCGTGCAGATCGACCGAACTGAGAAGCAACGGCTCTCGGCGGAGACTCGCCAGCCGTAAACCGCGTTTCGACTCTTATGTCATCAAATAAAAGACGAGCGACAAACCAATTTGGAATGCCAGATAAATTCCGGCGGCGATGCTGGCTCGCTGGTACGACATCCCGCACGTCGCCGATATCGCCACTCCGCCGCACATCGCTCCGACGACCGGTCCTACGAAGAATAGCTGGGGAGGCGTGTATCGACCGATCAGGATCGTCGGCAACAACGATGCAAGAACGCAGATAAACAGCGTTCCCCATCCGGGAAAATCCTCGTCTTCCATGATCGCAATGGTGAGTCCGAGAACGACGGCACCTAAGATGATCGAAAGCATTTGGTGCCCTTCATCGCAATCCACACTTGGAACTGGCTCATTGTCGACGTAGTACAACGGCACGCCGCCGTATGACGTGTGCGGTGCCTGTTGTGAGATGTCGGCAGGAATACTCGTGGATCCATTGGAACATGACGGCGCTTCGTGTTCAATGAATATACCGACATTCTCTGCTCATCGGTCAAACGAGCGGCGGGGTTTATCCCCGCCGTCCTTGTCGTCCTA
>JBJXGP010000397.1:0-3057 GCA_046160425.1 Planctomycetaceae bacterium | reverse complement strand
ATCAGGAAGAAAACGGCTCGTGGGCCTGGTCTTCCGCTCCCGCGAAGAATCGCCCGCCGCCATTCTTCGAATCGGATGAAGTCGCCACGCAATTGACGTACATCGCACTGGGGCGAGACATCCCCGCTGAGGGAGACGAACGAACGGCGATCGTCGAAAGCCGCAAGAAGGCGGCCGACTGGCTGGCGACGATCACTCCCGAAGAAACCACGCAGTCGTCGGCGCTCAACTTGCTCATCAACGTGCAGGCTGGTCAACCCCCGGAGACGATTCAACCGCTGATCGAAAAATTTATCGGTAAGCAGAATGAAGACGGCGGATGGGGACAACTCGACGATCGCGCCAGCGACGCCTACGCCACCGGACAGGCGCTATACGCATTGAACCTCGCGGGAGTGAAACCCGATCGGCAGGAAATTCAACGCGCCGTCGAATTTCTCGTGAAAACCCAAAACGAGGATGGTTCTTGGCCGATGACCCGGCGAGGACACCCGGGGGTCACGCCGGGTCCGTTCGTTGTTCCGCTCACCTATTTCGGCAGCGTCTGGGGGACGATGGGGCTGATGCGCACGGTGGGGACGGCCGGATGAAGCACCCCTATATCGATACGGCCAACAGTTGCTTCGCCTGCTACATGTCGGGATGGGTAGAGGTTGTCGAATCATGACACAAAACAACATACAGCCCAAGAATGACCGTGTAGCCCTTGCGCATGAAAATGCGAACCCCAATCCCTTGCGGGCACTGGTATTGATCACCTGGGCGGTCTGCACGACGGTGATTTCCGTGGTCGGAATTTTCGCCGTTTTTGTCAAGCAGGAGATGATCGTCTCTGCATACATCGCCGGAGCGATTTCGTTGATGGGAATCATTCATGGCGCAATCATCATGCGTCATGCCGGACGCGAACGGAATCACTAACCGCGGCTGCTCATTCCTATTTTCCTCATTCACCGTCCATGCATGCGAGACCGCGACCTGCATTGACGTCGAAAAACAAGTCACGTCTCCACGCAAATATCTGCCTGTATTCTCGCCCTTTTCTCAGATTCAACTTGACGGTTTGTTCATGTTGGTTTAACATCCGCGCATCCATTTCATGTTCTTCAATGAAAAATTGCGCGTATAACTCACCGTTATTCGACGGTGAATTAAATAAATCCTTTCGATGAATCTCTTCGGGTTGAGCAAGCTCACAGGATGTGATCGCCATGCTCTTTCAGCAGCACGAGCAATCGCTCATCGTTCACGCCCCCGCCAAGCTCAACTTGTTTCTCGAAGTTCTCGGAAAACGCGCCGACGGTTATCACGAGTTGGAAACGCTCATGATCGCCGTCGATTTGTATGATACGTTGACGTTTGCGGACGCCCCAGACGAAACCGTCGACTTCTCGGCGGAGTATATCTCAGGGCAGCCGGACGACAGACTGCCGATTCCGCAAGATGCAAACAATCTTGTCGTGCGCGCCGTCCTGCTCCTCAAGCAGTACACGGGGTGCGAACGAGGCGTTCGGATTCGGCTGCTCAAGCGGATCCCTCTGGGTTCCGGTTTAGGGGGCGGGTCGAGCGACGCGGCGGCGACGTTAAATGCCTTAAACCGATTCTGGCAGTTAGGACTCAGCAATAAGGAACTCCATCAACTGGCGTCTCAACTCGGAAGCGACGTCAATTTTTTCCTCTCTCCCGCAGGATTGGCACTCTGTCACGGCCGAGGGGAAGCGATACAACCTCTTCACGTTCAACATCACTTTCATTTTGTCATCGCGCGCATGCACGCGGGATTATCCACCGCGAAGGTCTTCGCGGACTGTAAACCATCTGTCGCAGCCAACTCGGCAAATCCAATGATCGGTTGGCTAAAACAGGGGAACGAGGCGAGAGCGGCCCGCTCGCTTTACAATGCGTTGCAAAAACCGGCTGAAAAGCTCGAAGCTGAACTGGGTGAATTGAAAGAGAAATTTGAAGATTTACCGGTCTGGGGCCACACTATGAGTGGCAGCGGAACCGCGATATACGGATGGTGTGCCAATCGGAATTTGGCACAGGCGGCAGCCGTACGATTGCGAAGTCGGGGAGTTCCCTACGCCTTCGCGGTCCAAAGCCGGGTCTAAGAGGTTGCAATCAGGAGGCAAACCGTGCATATCACCGAAGTCCGCATCAAGTTGATGGAGGATCCTCACGATCGACTGCAGGCTTTCTGCTCGATCACTCTCGATGGCTCATTTGTCATTCGCGACCTGAAAATCATTCAGGGGACAAAAGGCTCGTTCGTGGCGATGCCTAGCCGCAAACTGACCGACCGCTGTCCCAAATGCCATTGCAAGAACCATCTCCGTTCGTTGTTCTGCAATCAGTGCGGCGCCCGGTTGATGGAAGAACGCGCCCTCAAGGATTCCGACGGCAGAGCACGGCTCTACGCCGACATCGCGCACCCGATCAATTCCGAATGCCGGGAAATGATTCAGAAGCAGGTGCTGACCTCTTACGAAACCGAATTGATCAAGGCGAAAGAACCCGGTTATGTCTGCACCTATGACGATTATGGCGAAGAGAGTTACGCCTCGCTGCACGAGTCGGAAGAATCGCTGATGATCATCGAAGGGAACGGCCAAATCCACCGGATCGATCCGGCGGCGAATACGTCGGCTCCCCACTCGGAATCGCAGCGCGAAGAGCAGTCTCAGCGAATCACGCAGCAAAGCGCCATGCGCCGCGACGACGGGACGTTTGGCGACGGGATCGTTTAGCGATCTGTTGAAAAATGGGTGGCACTGCTGGCTTGCCAGCAGTGAAATGGCAGGTCATCGGAAAAACACCGGGTGGACAAGCCACCCGGCTCAAGGGTGCGTTCCAGTTTCATCAACTGAAATACTGGATGGCGTTGCGAAAGATCGCCATCCCGGAACCTTCACCCGTCAGGTTTCGCCGGGTCCATTGCGGATGCTGCGTCGCAAACAAAAATCGCTCGGGATGCGGCATCAATCCGAGAACTCGCCCCGTCGGATCGCACAAGCCGGCGATGTTGGCGATCGAGCCGTTCGGGTTATTCGGATAGGT
>JBJXGP010000396.1:0-5217 GCA_046160425.1 Planctomycetaceae bacterium | reverse complement strand
CGAGTTGATTCAAAGCCTGTGCGAAAGGATCCTCTCCCTCGCTCGTATGCAGAAACGGGAACGACACGATTCGCAAGTCGATCTGATTTCGGCGACAGATGCCTTGCAGTTCATCGAGTTTCGCAGTAAAGCGATCCCACGGCGGTCCTGCATACGATTGTTGCAGGTAGGTGTAATAGCCGACCGACTCCGAGCGGCTCATTGCCTGTACGCGATAGTAGAACTGGTTGTAAAAGTAAGTCTCGCGAAAAAACCAGAATCGCGGTTCGAGAGTCGCCAGTTGCTGATAGTACGCGCCCGTCCGCTCGTCGAAGTATTCGATGTCGTTGAGGACGAAGGCGTAGACGAGCACGTCGATTTGGGCTCCCTCTTTCGTCCAGCCATCGACCGTTTCCACGATCTGACGCAATTCCCAACCGGGAGTCCCGGCGTTGTTCACCTGCCATTTCTCTGGATGGGCGACTTCGAGTTGCTGCGCCACCCGATCGCTGAAACGCAGCCGCAGCTCGTCGATTCCATGTCCGAACGTGAAACTGTCGCCGATGAAGACCAAACGCTGGCGACCATCTGCGGGAAGCGTATCGAACGGGATTTCATCGCGAAAACCTTGCGCGTTCAACCGCACGTGACGATTGAACCACCGCCGTGAAATGTTGGTCATGCTGAACGAATCGGTGTGATCGCTGAATAAAGCGCAATACAATTCGGGTATCGTCAACGCCGCCAGACAGAACCAGATCCCCAAAGCAACGTGTATCGCGGTCAACGACTTTCCCGCCGAGCGACGATGTTGACGTCGTTTCAGCAGCAGAAAAAATATGGCAATGCCCGTGAGCAACCAGACGCTCATCGCGAGCAAGTATCCGGTCGAAAGATACGACCACAGGGGAGCCATCAATTCATTGTCCTTGACGTTGTTCGATCTTATCGCGCGCTCCGCTGCGGAAACCTTCGCGTCGCGGCTAACCTTAATTATGCGAAAATAAGCTCACGTTTTTCTGCTTGATCTTACTCCCCCTCGCCCACTCTGTTTTGCTTCTTCGGCAGCCATCCTCCATGATACCGCCGGTGGCCGGCGATCGCCCAAACCATGGCCGATATCAGGCTGATCGCGAGTCCCCATGCGACCGAGGGGGGACGAAATCGCCAGACGACTTCATGTTCCCCCAAAGGGACCGTCACGCCGCGAAACATGTCGTCGATTTTTTTCTTCGGGGCCGGTTCGTCGTCGATCGTCACTTCCCAACCGGGATAATCGAGATCGGTGAGAATCAGATCGCCGGATTGTGCAGACTTTGTCCGAATGACGACGCGGTTGGCAGAGTACTCGGTGATCTCCGCCTGTGAATCGCCGACGTCATACACCCACGAAACGCGGCCGCGACCTCCCGTCAACTCGTAAAAGTAAAGCGGCTCAATAGTTCCCCACGCCTGATTCAAAAATGGATCGAGACCCGAAAACAACAGGCGGCACGGCCACTGCGAACTTTGCAGCGGCTGCATGCTCAAGATATGCGTCACGCCGGCTCGTCTCAGCCATTCCACCTGCTGAGGCGTAGGGGGCAGAGCCGGATCGAACGGGTCGGGGAACGTCCACTTGGCATCGTAGTATTCCACGGGACCGATCCCCAGATAGACCGGCGTGTACGGCACACCGAGAATCGTCGGCAAATTGGGTCCGGGACCAAATACGCGGTGATTGAATGGCCGATCGCCGAGAATTTCCTTGATCGGGCTCTCTTGAACATAGTCGATCAACGAATAGGAAACGGCCGTTGAATACGTCACCAGCCGGCTGACGACAAACAATTCTGCCGTCGTGATGAGCAATGCCAAACCCAGGACAATTCGAGCCATGTGGGGCGGCATCCGCACGTGAAGCCAATCGATCATCACGCCGACCATCACGGCGACGGCGAATGTCGTGGCGATTCCGAAGCGTCCGGGACCGATAAAGAAACTGAACCCCGGCAGGCGGCCCACCAGCGGAATCAAATGCCCCGTCGCGTACACCAGCGCCATCAGGCCGATGAGCAGCCAGATCCACGACAAGCGATGCTGTCGAAAGACGTTCATCGAAGCCAATCCGAAGATCAACAGTGCGGTCGGAATCATGCCGAAATACAAATGCGCTTCGACTTTATTCGTGACCGCCGAACCCGGCTCAAGTAGAGAGTTCAGATCGATCTGCGAATCGAGATACCACTTCCACGGCTGAACCACCTGCGAGATATACCAAACGGGAAGATGGCCGACGCGGGGATCGTGTTTTTTCCCCACTTCCGAACGCTGGCTGAGATGCTTGAGTTCCCACGTCGGCAAAACCTGCACCGCCGAAATGGCATAGGTGGATGCAAACGCCACGATGATCCCCACGATCACACCGCGACGCGAACCCTTAAGCACAGTCGACGGAAGACTCATCGCGACGGCAGATGGCTGACGCAATTGCCACAAGCGACAACCGACATACACGACCACGGCGAGTTGGGTGATGAAGCCGATGCAGAAATGTCCGGGGAGAATTTGACACGTAAAGGCGACGACCAAGGCGAAGAGATATTTCCATTCTCGCCGCTGAAGGTAGCTCTCGACGGCCCAGAACGCCAGCGGCAGCCACGCCCCGCCGATGATCGCCCACTCCAGGCAAATGCGCGACGGAAACCAGCCATACGTATAGACCAGACCTGCAAAAAACGAGCCCCACCAGCCGATCTGTATGCGACGGCAATACGCACAGGTCAACGAGAACGCCAGAACATAATGCATGATCTGGATGGTGTTATACGCCGTGTTGATCGAAAAAAAACGGTACAGCACCAGTTCGATCGGATAACAGATGCCGGTTTGACTTTCGGCGATCAGCGGGAAGCCGTGCCCGATGAGCGAATTCCACATCGGCAACTCACCCGCTTGCAGGCGCTCGGAGAGGAAAGTTTTTTGCGGAATGTAATACGAATACAGATCTCCGCCGATCAGAGTCCCCCCGCTCCAGAGTCCCGACCAGAAAACCACCGTCAGCGCGATCGCCGATAGAATCACTCCCGCGACAGGAATCCAGAACGATTTGAAGGAAGATGTTTTCATCAGTCGGAAGCTCGATCGACAGATCAATGCGTTAAAGTCGGGTCGGCGGAATAACTTTCCGCTTCAGAACGATATAATAACCATCCGTATCATCGGGAAGGAGTTCCCAGCGATCGGGATGTTCGCGGAATTCGCGAACCTGATCGGGAGTCTTGATTTCGCTGTAAGGGTGAGCGGTGTCGATAACGATGTACTCGGTGTCGTCCGGGACCGTCAACTCGTATCCGCTGACCCGGCGCTTGTAATGGCTGTAATCGTATGACCGTTCATAATGCGTGAACCGCGGGTGAATGAAATCGGTCGAAGCGACCCGGCTGTCGCGCGGTATTTTTTCTAATACTGCGGGAAAGTTTTCCGCTCGCGGACCGGGAACATACAGATGACGCCAATGCCAGAGCGATCCGGGATCCCAAAAGGCGATCCCTATCGGAGAGAGACTGAAAAACATCGCCGTCGTCAGGCTGCTCGTCCAAACCCAGTTCGCGATCCATAATGACCGCCGAGGGGATGCGACGCCATCGTCCGAGGGAACACGGCGAAAATAGTACCCTAGTCCCACAGCACATCCCCAGAACAAAAATGGGATCACGGGAGCATGAAAATGATGCCGGGGATTCGCGGCGACTTCGTTCAGGCATAACGTCACAAACAGCGGGAAGGCGATCAACAGCCGATGCCAGGCCCTCAAAGGGATAAAGCCCAAAGGAACGAGCAGCGCCAGCGCATACACGAAAAAGTTGACGTTGACGACGATACCCAGCGTCTGCATCGGGTGCAACAGAATATTGGATGCGATCTCAGGGATCGAGTTGCCGAATTTGCTGAAGTACGACGAGTAATGAATCTCGACTCCGCTGCGAAACCAGGGGATCACCACGCGCAGAACGAGAACCAGATACACGACGTTGAACAGCAGCAGACCGATCCCGTGTTTGCGGACTCTGGACGAATCGATGGCCGAAGGTGCATCGCTCGCCGTGGCGCGCGGAAAGACGATCATCCATATTCCCCAGCAGGCGAGGATGATGCTGAAGTCTTCCTGCGCTGACAGCGTCAGTAATACGCCGATCCAGACATTGCGAAATCGGCGCAGCTCGAACTGGTTGATCGTCGCGAGCAGTATCGGCACCCCGAAGGCATTCGGTCGAAACGTCTTCAAATCGATGGCGATGTCGAGAAACTGTAAAGGGAAATACAACAGGTAGGCCCACGCCAGACACGCGGCAGCACGGCTCGAACCCGTATGTCGCCGGGCAATCGCGTAGACGGGCAACGCCCCGAGCGCGAGGATCGCCGATTGGCTGAGTTCCAGCAACAGATGCGATGGCCAGAGCACATACAGCGGCAGCAACAGCAGGTGAATCACCTGAATGTGTTCGCCAAGGAACAATCCCTGATCGAGGTAGCTGCGAAATCCCTTGCCGTTTAGCAGATTCCAAAGATGTTCTTCGTACATGGCCGAATCGCCGTGCGGAATCCACAAGCCGAAATACAATTGCCAATTCATCGCGGTCAACACGACGACGTACAACGCGACGGCGATCCAGACGCCGCGCGGATACGAGCGAAACCATGCAGCCAACTTTGCAAATCGCCCGGACTGTCCGGGCGGAAGCAAAGCGGGAGAGTCATTCGGCATCGTGATTTCACGTGGGAATCCCAACAGCGTAAAAAACTCCGTCAGCCAGCCGGCAAAGGCAATCGCGAGAAAAAATTGCGGAGTGGAGACGATGAGTTGCCCCAATCCCTCCCAGCCGATGAGGTACGAGGCGATGCGTAAGACCTCCCATGCACCGGCGAGCCACCACCAGCGCCAGCCGTTCCAGCCCCAGTGGGCCAATGCGGTCCGCCAGCCTGAGCGACGCGATTCGGCGTTATTTCGAGTGCATAGCGCGGCTCCCAGCAGCCAAGTGACGATCGATGTCCCGCTGATGAGGAAAAATAGCGTCGAGAAACCGATATTTGCGGTCATTCCACCATCGGGCTGCGTGAGGACTTCGCCGTTCAGCGATTCGACGATCCTTTGCCATGAGGCGGGGCTGATGACCGTGGCAGACCACGTGCGCACGCCCAGCAATGCCTGCAAACAGACGGCAAGCCACATCGACCCGGTGACGAGACACAGGATCG
>JBJXGP010000395.1:0-7209 GCA_046160425.1 Planctomycetaceae bacterium | reverse complement strand
AGCCATGCACGGGGCATGATTCTGGAGTCGACCGGCGCCCAGACGCGCGCCCTCGCTGGCGCGTCGGGCTAGAGAGTCGGGCCGATGCTCCACGGGGCAAATTCGTCGTCTCCCACCCCTTGCGCTTCGCTCTTGGTCTTCTCGCCGCTGGCGACGGAGATGATCTTTTCGAAAATCTCCTGCCCGACTTCTTCGACCGAGGCACCATCCAGAATGCTGCCGGCGTTGATGTCCATGTCGTCGATCATCCGCTCGTACATCGGCGTGTTCGTGGCGATTTTGATGCTGGGGACCGGTTTGCAGCCGAAGCAACTTCCCCGGCCGGTCGTGAAGACGACGACGTTCGACCCGCCGGCAACCAAACCGGTCACCGAGACCGGATCGAATCCCGGCGTATCCATAATGACGAAACCTTTTTCGGTCATCGGTTCCGCAAAAAGATAGACCGCGCGCAACGCGGTGCTCCCCGCTTTGGCGATGGCTCCCAGCGACTTCTCGTAGATCGTGGTCAAGCCACCCTTCTTGTTGCCGACCGACGGATTATTATCGATCTTCACGCCGAACATCCCCGTATAGTGTTCCCACCAGCGGATGCGTTCGATCAACTTCTCGCCGACTTCGCGCGTGATCGCCCTTCGCGTGAGGAGATGTTCCCCGCCGTAAATCTCAGGTGTTTCGGCCAATGCCGAGGTTCCGCCGTGAGCGATCAGCAGATCGCTGGCGATGCCGAGTGCCGGGTTGGCGGTCACGCCGCTGTTGCCGTCGCTTCCGCCGCAGTTCGTGCCGAGAAGGATTTCCGCCACGGGAATGGGGACTCGCTGGACCCGATTGACGAGAGGGAGCAATTCCTTGAGCGCGGCGACTCCGCGATCGACGGTTTTGCGGATGCCGCCGACTTCCTGAATGTTGAGGACCAGCGGAGGCGTATTCTGCTGTTTCTGGCCAGGCAGATTCAGATGCACGAGATGTTGGGTGTCGGTCAAGTACGAAGCCTGTCCCGTTTCGCAACCGAGACCGATGACGACATAGGCCCCGACATTGGCATGCTTCGCGATGCCGGCCAGAGTGCGGGAGAGTTGCTGGTGGTCTTCACCGCCGTACTGAAACGCGCAGCCCCCTTTGTGGACGATGGGAAGAATGCCGTCGATGTTCGGGTAATCGGCGAGCACGGTCGAACTGATCCGCTCGGCGACGAACCGCGACGTCGCCGCCGAGCAGTTTACGGTGCTGATGATGGCGACGTAGTTCCGCGTTGCGGCGCGGCCGTCGGGACGGCGATATCCCATGAAGGTCCGACCGAGAATCGGTGTCGGGGGAGGAGGAACCGCCGTCGAATAGGCGTAATCGAGAGTCAGATCGCCGGCGGAGAGATTGTGGCTGTGAATCCAGTCCCCCGGCTCGATCGGCTCGGACGCGAAGCCGATCAGTTGTCCATATTTGCGGACCGGCTGACCGACTTCGATTTTGCAGAGCGCGACTTTGTGACCCAGATCGATCGCATCGCGCGTGAAGAGGGGCGAAGCGAGTCCTTCCACGACGATCGGTGCTCCCTTGCCGACGTTCTGTTTGGCCAGGGCGATATTATCGTCGATATGCAATCGCAAAAACGGTTGACCCGTGCTGGTAATCATCGTGTACTTTCTGATGTGCGGTTATCGATTGAATCTCATATCGCAAGCGTCGACAGTTTACTTTCGTTTGAGCATGGCGTTTCGCATTTCTTTGCCGGCGTCTTGCTTCTTGAGTTTTTCGCGTTTGTCGTGCAGTTTCTTTCCTTTGGCGATTGCCAGTTTGACTTTGACCTTCCCTTTGGAAAAATAAACCGCCAGCGGAATAATCGTCAATCCCCGATGCCCGGCTTCTTCGGCGAATTTGCTCAATTCGCGTTTGTGCAACAGAAGTTTGCGGGGGCGTTTCGGTTCGTGATTCATGTACGTGGCTTGCGGATAGGGGGGGATGTCGCTCCCCAGCAGCCACAATTCGTTGCCGCGGATTCTCGCAAACGCTTCATCGATCGACATCTTGCCGTTGCGGATGCTTTTGACCTCGCTCCCCTGGAGGACGATCCCGCACTCCAACTGTTCGAGGATGTCATAATCGAAGAATGCTTTTCGATTCCGGCAGATCGATTTCGAATTCGGATCGTCTTTATCGTTGCTTGATTTGGCCATGACAATTCTATGGAAGCGTGAGCGTTGAAGTCGTCATTCGAAGGCGATCGGGGGGATGCCTATTGTGAGTCGTTTTTGCAATGAGTACAATGCAGTGCCAAGTAATACTGTAATTTACGATACAGGAGAGGCGAAGAAAACAGTCCGACTCCGGAAAAGTGCCGGTGGTGCGAAATACTCGCGAGGATTGGATATAATGAGCCCCCTCGCTCACGCTTCGGGTTTTGATGAGCAAGAGTCCGGGTTTGCTGCGAATAACAAAAAAGTCCTCCACGGAAGGAACGGCAAAGAATATGATCGATCGATCGCCCTTTATTCACATCGACGTTGATAGAACTGAACCGGCCGCGCTGGATGTCTATTTTCTGGGATGCGTCGATTTCGATGCCGCTCAGTTTCTGCAGCAGACGTTTGCCGATGAGCTGGCATACCGAGGCGATCGGCACGGGAAGCTATTGATCTGCGAGCATCCCCCTCTCATCAGCATCGGCAGGGAAGGGGGACACGCCAACCTGGGATACTCCGACGCCTGGCTGACCGAAGATCACGACGACTCCAACGGGCCTCCTTCGCTGGATGTCCGCTGGGTCAAACGGGGCGGAGGGGCCATCGTTCACGCTCCGGGACAATTGGCGATCTATCCGATCCTGCCGCTCGAACTGCGGTCCTGCGGATTGCTCGAATATCGCGAGAAATTGCAACGGGCGGTCATGCTGGCCTGCCGGGACTTTCGCATCGGAGCGGAAACGAGGGACGACATCCCCGGCATTTTTACAAAATACGGGCAAGTCGGCTTTGTGGGATTGTCGGTCTCCCGCGGCATATCGCGTCAGGGAATCTTTCTGAATGTATCGAGTCCGCTCGATTTGCACCGAGCCGTCAAGTGGTCGACGATGAAAGTGGACCACGCCGACCATGTCGTCGATCTTGTCGCCTGTGATGACCTTGGCGATGACGTGACGATCGAAATTTCGCAGACGTATTCGGCGAATCCGCGATCGGCGAATATCGAACAGTCGCGACGGGTGGCGATCCCCTCGCTTCGCGAACGGATCATGCATCACGTGCAACATGAACTCGGTTACGAACGAAGTCACCTTTATACATCGCATCCGCTGCTCCGCCGGGTGCGCAGGACGAAGCATGTCTACGCTTGAAATTATCGGGAGTCCTCCCGCTCAACCTCCGCGACGACGGCTGCCGCCGTGGCTCAAACGGCCGATGCCCGAACCCGACATGATGTTTACCGGCAAGGTGATCGAAGACCTGCGGCTGGAAACGGTCTGCGAGAGCGCGAAGTGTCCGAATCGGACCGAATGCTGGTCGCACAAGACGGCGACGTTCATGATTCTCGGAAACGTCTGCACGCGGCCGTGCGGATTCTGTTCGGTCCCCAAAGGAAAAACCGAAGCCCTTGAACTCGATGAACCCGATCGCGTGGCCGAAGCAGCCGAACGGCTCGGCTTGCGATATGTGGTCATCACGTCGGTGACGCGGGACGATCTTCCCGATGGTGGTGCCGATCATTTTGCCCGCTGTATCGCCGCGGTCAGAGAGAGAACCGGCGCCCAGGTCGAAGTGCTGACTCCCGATTTTTTAGGGAACAAAGCGGCGATTCAAACGGTGATCGAAGCGCGTCCGGATGTCTTCAATCACAACATGGAGACCGTCCCGCGGTTGTATCATCGCGTCCGCCGCAACGCCGAGTATCAGCGTTCGCTCGATTTGTTGCGGATGGTGAAAGAACAGTCGCCAAACATGCCGACCAAAAGCGGCCTTATGCTCGGCCTCGGGGAGACGATCGAGGAACTAATAAATGTTTGTGCCGATCTACGAAATGTCGGCTGCGAAATGATCACGCTCGGTCAATATTTGCAGCCCTCGCCGGCGCATCTGGCCGTTGAACGCTATGTTCCCCCCGAAGAATTCGATGAAATCGGCGAGATGGTTCGTTCGCTCGGATTCGGCATGGTCGCCAGCGGTCCATTCGTGAGATCGAGTTATCACGCTGGTGAAATGGCAAATGAACTGATCGCGCCGACTTCGGAGAACCTCGTGCAGCTTCAGTAATGCCGCTGACTCGCGGCGATAAAAAATGGACAACGGGAACGAGGTCGGTACATTGATTCAAAACCAAGGCGATATGGAAGCGACTCCACTGAATGGCACCGACCTGATCCCCGTTGTCGTGCCGACGATCATCGGGCGAACCGAGCCGATGGTTCTCGGCAGTTGGCTGGTGGACGTCGGCGAACGGATTGAGCAAGGCGAAGAAATCCTGGAGATCTCGCTGCCGGGGATCGTCTGGGATCTTTCCGCACCGGTATCGGGGCGACTCGAATCGGTTTCACGGTTCACCTCCGATGCGCTGCAACCCGGCGATATCTGTGGCTGGATCGCGATTGACGCCGACACACTCCCCGATGCCACATCGCCGGTCGATAAACAAACGGGGAACGACCCATGAACTGGTCCGACCTGCTGGGGCATCAGGCTCAGATCCAGATGTTGTTTCAAGCCGTCCGCCGAAACCGATTGCCGCATGCGCTGTTGTTCGGCGGACCGGCGGGAATCGGCAAGCACACCATCGCTTTGCTCTTCGCGCGTTCGCTGCTTTGCGAGAAGTCGACCGATGACGATTTAGAGGCGTGCGGTTCGTGCAGCAGTTGCAGGAGTTTTGACGCGGGGAATCATCCCGACTGCCTCACCGTCGGCTTGCCGGCGGGGAAAGGGATCATTCCGATCGCGTCGATCGCCGGGGAAGGGGAGGATCGAGGGCGGTCGGGTCTCTGTTACGACTTATCGCTGCGTCCGATGCTGAGTCGACGCAAGGTGGCGATCGTCGATGACGCCGACTGCATGAATGCCGAAGCGGCCAACGCCTTTTTAAAGACGCTCGAGGAGCCGACTCCAGATACGATCATCATTCTGGTCTCTTCCCAGCCGGACGCGCTGCTGCCGACGATCCGCTCGCGCTGCCAGTTGCTACGCTTTCATCCGTTGCAGACACAGGATGTGGCGGAACTCCTGCTGCGGCTGGAATGGGTAGACGATCGCAAGATGGCAGAGGAAATCGCCGCATTGAGCGAGGGGAGCCTGTATCAGGGGGCGCAGTTGCTCGATCCCCGCTGGCGAGATCTCAAAACCCTGTTATGGAACGGATTGGCGTCGGCATCGATCGACGTCGGAAAGCTGTCGGCCGCATTGATCGAACACATCGAATCGAAATCGGCGGATGCCGGCGAAAAAAAACATGCATGGAACTGGCTGCTGCGTTTCGCGGTCGAATACTATCGCGGACTACTTGCCGATTTGAGCCGACAGATGTCGGAAGAGTTGTCGATGGGACAGATCTCCGACGTCTCTTCGGAGTTGTGGTGGAAACTCGAAAACGCCAACTTGCTGCTGGAACGCTGCCTCGATGAGGAATTGCGGCGAGACGACAATCTGAATATGACGCTCACCCTCGAAGCCTGGCTGGCCGAACTGTCTCAAATGCAGAAGCAGACGCCAGCCGCGACGTGAATTTCAGTCAACGCGATCGTATTCATGCAGAAATTTCCCGTGGAAAAATATTTACCCCGCACATGCCAAAATGGATGATCGTCGTATGAGCCGGTTCGAATTGTCTTTATAATATCACCAGCGATGTGCTTTCAGGCGGAAGAATTCCAGCTCTCATATCCTTCTGTTCTCATTGACAAATATTGGTTCAGCCTATGTCAGGTACGCAATATGTAGTTCGGTATGGGACGACCCGATTTATCGGCGAGTTTTCCACCAGGAATCCCGAAGACGTTCCCCGGAACAGTTCGGTCATCATCCGCACGGAACGCGGCGTCGAATGGGGCATCGTACTCAGCCCGGCCAGCGATCGGACGCGCGAATATCTCGGTCGCAAGGAGGCCGACGGCAAGATCATGCGTCTGGCGACGGTCGAAGACCGCAACTTCCACGAAGAGACCCGCCAAAGGGAACAGGATGAATTTCAGGGTTGCTCTGAGATGATTCACGAGCGGCGTCTGAACATGCAACTCGTCGACGTCGAGCACCTGTTCGGCGGAGAGCGGGTCGTATTCTATTATCTTGCCGAAGACCGCGTCGATTTTCGCGAACTGGTCAAGGATCTGGCGAAACGCTTCAAAACCCGAATCGAAATGCGGCAGATCGGAGTGCGCGACGAAGCCAAATTGCTCGCCGATTACGGCGACTGCGGCAAGCCGGTCTGCTGCAACACGCACCTGCACGAAATGCCTCCGGTATCGATGAAAATGGCCAAATTGCAGAAGGCGACTTTAGATCCGAACAAGATATCGGGACGCTGCGGTCGACTGAAGTGCTGCCTGCGATACGAGTACGACACGTATAAGGACTTCCAAAAGGAACTTCCGCCGGTCGGCGCAACGGTCGTCACTCGGCATGGACAGGGCCAGGTTTTAGCGCAGGAAATCCTGTCCAAAAAGCTTCTGGTGAGATACGAGGGGAGTCGTCAACTCGTCACCGATCTGGCAGACATCATGACGGTCGTCAAATCGACGCATAAAAAATAGAACATCGATCGTACTGAAAACCAACCCGACTGCTATAATTTCTCATGGACAATGCAGATCGGGATTATTTATTTCTGGCTTTGAGATCTGCCGGTATTGTATTATATTAACGATAGTCTTTTCGCAGCGTTTGACGGCGCATCATTGCAATCGCTTTTCATTTCGCCGTTGAGTGGGTCATCATACGGTTTGTAGAATGAGACTTTGTTCATGAGTACATCCAGTAAACTGCTCCCCCCCAAATTACGATTTCATCCCGACGCCTATCGTTTTGTGTTTGAGGGGTTGAAGCAGGCCCAGCAGCAATTTCATAAAGCCCCGACGCCGATCGATGAAGAAGCGGGGTTGCACATCACCGGCCAGGAATTGCTCGCGGGGATTCGCGATCTGGCGATCGAATTGTACGGCCCCATGGCGCTGACCGTGTTTCGACATTGGGGAGTTCGTTCGACTGAGGATTTCGGACGCATCGTCTTCGAGCTGATCGA
>JBJXGP010000394.1:0-10431 GCA_046160425.1 Planctomycetaceae bacterium | reverse complement strand
GAAGAAGAATTCGGCTTCGACTTTGACTGATCCGAAGGCAAGTCAGGTTCGCGATTTCCAGCCATTACGAATGTCGGCATCAGTTTTTTAGCGGATGTTTTTGCAGAAATTCGCGTAGCGCGGCGATGATCGTCTCGGGGGCATCCTCAAACACATAATGCCCCGCATCGGGAATCGAGACCGTCTCGGCGTGCGGAAATCGCCGCTGAAATTCATGGAGGAAATCGACGGTGAAACACCAGTCCCGCTCTCCCCAGATCAGCAGCAGCGGCGTCTGCTTGAATTTTTCCAGACCCCGCTCCACTTCGACAAGGTCGGCGTAACTCGGATGCGTCGGCCTCAGCGGAATATCCTGCACGAATCGCAGCACGGCTTGACGATTGTTCCACGAGTCATACGGAGCCAGATACCCGGCTCGTGCCGCTCGCGAGAACCGCTCCGGTTTTTCAACCGCCATCCAGAGCGCACAACGCGAGAACAGATTGAACCCACGGACCGCCAGCGGTCCCACGATCGGCCACTTGCAGATCGCGATGCGAAACGGAATTTTCTGCGAGCGAAACGCGGCGGTATTTAAGAGTACGATCCGCTCGAATCGGTCCGCGAGCCGCGATGCCGCACCCATGCCGATCGCGCCTCCCCAATCGTGGGCGATGAGTGTGATCCGGCGGAGTTCCCGTTTTTCGATCAGTTCGCACAGATTGTCGATATGCTGTCCGAGACGGTAAGAATAATGAATCGGCTTCTCCGAAAGGCCGCAGCCAATATGATCGGGGGCCACCACACGATAGTTTGATGAGAACGCGGCAATCAGCTTTCTCCACGCGAAACTCCACGTCGGATTTCCGTGAACCATGAGCAACGTTTCATCTGCCGATCCGTCTTGCGGTCCTTCGTCAATGAAATGCATCGCTGCGTTGCCGATCGTGAGTCGATGCCCGGTAAACGGATACTCCGATGCGTATGTGGGGACCGAATCACTCACACGGCACCTCGACCGACGTGGGAATCGTTCGTTCGAGTTCGCCGAGCAGCGTGCGGGCCATGTGCCGCACATCCGCAATCGTATGCGCACAGTTGAACGAGATTCGCAATCGAGACGTATGCTGCGGTACCGTCGGCGGACGAATCGACGCGACCAGAAAGCCGGCCTCTTTGAGCCGCTGCGCCAGTAGCAATGCGGGACCGGGTTCACCGATCAGCAATGGTTGAATCGGGCCTTTCGCCCCCGCGAAAAGTCGAGACCTCACCATCGATCCGGACGACTCCATTTCCTTTCGCCAGACATCGAAGTTTCCCTGCAAACGTAGTCGCCGTTCAGGCTCTGATTGAATAATTCCGATCGCAGCCACCGCCGCAACGCACATCAATGGCGACAAGCTCGTGGAAAACATCTGCGTTCGCGCGTTGTTCCACAACCAATCGATCGTCGCCTGCGCACCGACGGCGAATCCCCCCTGACAGGCAATCGTCTTGCTCAATGTCCCGATGCGGACCACGATGCGCTCTTCGACACCCAGCAATTCCGCGACGCCCCGGCTATGTTCTCCATAAATCCCCGTCGCATGCGCCTCATCGACAATCAACTCGGCCCCGTATTGTTCCGCCAGATCGCACAACTCACGGAGCGGAGCCATGTCGCCATCCATGCTGAAGATGCTTTCGGTGATGATCCATTGTCGAGAGGCGGATACACCTCCGCTTGACGTTGATGCATCGCCCGATGGTGCCGATTTCTTCAACTCGCGTCGCAAGGTATCGAGATCATCGTGACGATAGATTCGAAGCTTTGCTCCGGAGAGTTTGCAACCATCCACCAGGCTCGCGTGATTGAAGCGATCGCAATAGAGCACATCTCCCGGCTGAACCAGCGCGGTGATCGTGCCGAGATTCGCTGCGTATCCCGACGGGAATACGATCGCCGCGGGTTGCCCTTCAAATTCGGCCAGTTGCTCTTCAAGTTCCCGTTGTGCGGGACTGCGCCCGATGATCAGCGCGCTGGCGGTCGCCCCGACGCCACTTCGCTGGAGTTCGCGCTCGACCGCCGCCAGAATTCGCGGATCGTGCGCAAGATTCAGATAATCGTTGCCGGCAAAATTCAGGTATCGCTTTCCGGCTTCGATGACATATCCCTGTTCGTCGGTCTGAAACGATCGCCGGGCGCGCAGCAACTCGTCGCGTGCCGCGCGGTCGAGTCGATCTTGTATCCAGGGAAGCGATTTGGACATGGAAAGGGCTTTGTCAAAGACGAATCTCGTGGTGACTGAGGCGCTCGCAGCCGGTCGCCGTGATGCGGAAGTTGTGTTCGACGCGGACTCCCCCGATGCCGACGACATACTGGCCGGGTTCAAGGGTCACGACGTCGTTTTCGAGGAGGATATCATCATTTTCACAGACGAGAATCGGATCTTCGGGGTGGCCGAGTCCGATGCCATGCCCGGCGTGATGCGGGATCCCTTGCGGATATCCACCCTCCTGCAACGGCCGAGATGCCGCCTGCCATGCCTCGCGTGCGGTCATCCCTGCACGCAACGCTTGTTCGCCCGTCAACAAGCCTTCGGCACAGAGAGCAAACAGCTCCCGTTGAGCATTCGTCGGTTCGCCGACGGCGTAGGTGTTGGTGAAATCGCTGCGATACCCATCCATAACGACCGAATAATCGAGAATGAACAACTCTCCGTCCCGCAGAATGTGGTTCGTGGGTAATCCACCCTGCTTGGGTGTCTCCGGAGAATTGGCGCGAAAGTCGCCGTAGATCAGTACCGGCCGCTGCGCTGCTGCAAGTACGCTTTGATAGACCGCCGAAAAGATTTCGAACTCGCCGATGCCTGGAGCGATGATCTCGCGGGCTCGACGATGTCCCGCTTCGGTCGCCCGCATGCACTGGTTGAGTAAATCGAGTTCGTCCCGCTCCTTTTGGCGGCGCAAGCGCCGGATCAACGTTCCGAGAGTCATATCGACTCGCTGAGGCGCTCCACCGATATCACACTCGACATGCGACTTCACTCCCGTCAATAATTCGGCGGCCATGAACGGCGTCGCTTCGGCTTCGAGCAAGCCTCGCGACAGGTCGAGACCGCCGATCGCTTCTTGAAGGGCATCGATGAGAATGTGATCTCGATTACGCACGCCATGTCGATGATCGTACCAGCTTTGATTGACGACCTCATCGACAAACGGCGAACCGACCGACGTCGACTTGAACGAAAAATTATCGACGAGCAGCGATGAGTGTCCATCGCGCTTCAAGAGCAACCACGCGCGCTCTTTATCCGAAAAGTTGTAGGGAGGAATCCAGAAGTTGGCGAAGTAATGGACATGCCGAGAATCGGTGATGAGCAACCATTCCACGGAGCCGGGTAACGCTTGCCACAACCTCGTGCGGCGTGATTGACAACCTGCTTGCGAGAGCATGTCTCACCTTCGTCGGGTGGCACTGGCGGCTTGTCCGCCAGTGTGAATTTCCTGATCGCTCTTACGCATCCAACAATGATCGACGTCCCTTGGTATGCGAACGCCTCATACATTTCACCGAAGTCACCCGAAGTTATTCCAGCCCCTTCGCCGCCAGCCAGCGCTCGGCATCGAGAGCCGCCATACAACCCGTCCCGGCGGCGGTGATCGCCTGGCGGTAGTAATCGTCGGCGACGTCTCCTGAGGCGAAGACTCCCTCGACGCTGGTATAAGTCCGCTGCGGTGTCGTCCAGACGATGTAACCTTTGGAATTGAGCTTCAATTGTCCCTTGAGAAAATCGGTGTTCGGAGTATGCCCGATCGCCGCAAAGTATCCGGCGATCGCCAATTCTTCCTTCTTGCTCCCGTCATTGATGTGAGAGATGCGGACGCCGCTGACGCCGTCTTCATCGTTGCCGAGAACCTCATCGACGACCGAATTCCATTTCACTTCGATCTTGGGATTCTGCAGCGCCCGTTCGGCCATGATCTTGCTGGCGCGGAATTCAGCCCGGCGATGAATGATGTAGACCTTTGATGCGAATTTTGTGAGGAAGGTCGCTTCTTCCATCGCGCTATCGCCCCCGCCAATGACCGCCAGCGGATGATTGCGAAAGCGAGGGAGGGCGCCATCGCAGACCGCGCACGCCGAGACGCCGAAATTCTTGTATTTGTCTTCAGAGGGAAGCCCCAGATAATTCGCGCGCGCGCCCGTCGCCACGATGACCGCCAATGCCGTATGTGTTTCGCCGGACAACGTCTTCATGACGAACGGGTGTTTCGAGAGATCGATCTCGACGATATCGTCGGTGACGATCCTCGTCCCAAAGTTCGCGGCCTGCTGGCGCATCAGCTCCATCAACTCGGGGCCGCTCACTCCATGACCGGTATGATCGCTCATGTAGCCGCGGCGTGTCTTGTCGATCGAATGATCGAGATACGCGCCGAGATTGCCGGCAGGGAAACCGGGATAGTTTTCCACTTCGGTCGTCAGCGCCAATTGTCCCAGGGGGAGCGTCCCCTTTTGACGGTTATCTTCGGTGATCGCTCCTTCGAAAACCAGCGGATTCAAATTCGCGCGCGCCGTATAGATTGCGGAGGCCCAGCCGGCAGGCCCCGACCCGATAATCACAACTCGTTCCGTCACGTTCGACAACTCCTTGAACGATAAAAATCAATCGTGTTGGCGCTGACATTCCCGTTAATAAGATGTCATTTCCATGACGCCGTTACGCACAATAGCGAAGCGAAGATTTCACCGCAACCGACAGCAGATCAGACCCGAATCCGGAATGCAGGGTTCGTTTCAATCGCCCGACTCATCGCGAAAGACCGGTTTGGTGCAATCGATTCCCAGCGAGGCAACACCCGAGATCGCATACGCGGCGGCGCAGACGACGAACAGCCCATTCCAACTATAATGTTTGACCACTTCGTTCAGCAGCCAGGGAGAGAACGTCGCCCCGAAATTTCCCCACATATTACCGAAACCGAGGATCGTGCCGACATGCTTCTTGCCGACATCCTGGCAGAAGGCCCACAGACCGGCGATTCCCAAATCGGTCGAGAACGCGACGCAGGCCATCGCCCCCGTGACCGCCCACGGGGAATCGAGCCAGATGCACGAGAGAAACGCCGCCGTCGCGAACACTTTGTTGACGGTGATGGGAATTCCCCGTCCCCAGCGAAGTCCGATTTTTCGCGTCAGCCAGTCGGTCAGCAAACCGCCGATGAACAACCCCGACATGCCGCACCACATGGGGATGCTCGCCATCACCGACCGCTGTTCGATGGGAACATGATGCACTTCGGCCAGATATCGGGGAAACCACGTCGGGATGAACAACCACCCGATGTTGATCATCACCTGACTGACGGAACTGCACCAGATGCTCGAACTATGCAAGATATCGCGCCAAGGGATCGCCATCGCAGCCGGCTTTGGCTGCGATGCTTCAGCGACAGAAGCTGCGCCATGAATTTCCTCGCCGGCGACGACTCCACTGATCAGTCGGCGTTCAGCCGCGTTGCACCAGGGATGCTGCGACGGGTAATCGCGATAAATGAACCAGACCCCCGCCGCGACGAAGATGCCGATCAAGCCGTAGGTGATCATCACGGGCCGCCAGCCGAAGACATAAAGCTGACCGATTTCGCCGGGAAATACCGCCTCGGCTACGAGCCGATTCAAGCGGGTCTGTTCGTCGCTCGTGAGCGTGGTCTCGGTCTTCCGTCGGATCAGGTTTTGCGCCTCGCGCGAGAAATTGAGTCCCTTGAACACTTCCGGAACGTAAAACTCCGGCTTTCCGAGCAATGTGTTGAACTCATTCAATAGTGCTCCACGCTGGAAATCAGAGATAGTCTCGGCGGCGCGATTCGAATTGTCGTCGGAGACGGGAACCGGAAGTTGTGCAATCTCCTTCACGAGGATATGTCCGTCTGTCGATAGGAGTGTCGCGATGTGTTCCCAGTCCGGTCGTGGAATTGTCTTGTTCTTCGATGCGTCTCCATCCTCGCTTTTTTTGATCTCCTGGAGTTCGACGAGATGATGGCTGATCGAAATCGGCTTCAGCAGTTCCGCATCGGTCAGCAACGAACTTCGGCTGACGGGGACGAACAAGACCATGAGAAACGCCGTCAACAGAGGAGCGATCGCCCCCCCGATCCGTCCGCCGAGGGCGACGAAACTGCTCGATTTGGCGCGGCTCGAAAGCGGAATCCAGCGGCTGAGCAGCGTCCCGCTGGAGGGGTACGCCCCCGCCTGCGTCAGGCCACATCCCGCCCGCATGATGAGCAGCATCACAAACCCGTTGACAAGACCCATGCCGGCGGTAAACAGTGACCAACCGAGAATATACAGGCAGAGCATCAACCGCGGTCCGAATCGATCGCTGAGCCAACCAGACGGGACCTGTGCGATCGCATACGTGGCGAAGAAGATCCCCAGAAACCAACTCATCTGCTCATTCGACAGATTCATCTCTTCCCGAATGTAACGCTCGGCGAACGAAACGCAGAATCGGTCGAGATACAACAGGATCGACATGCACATGGCGATGCTGACGACATAATGCCGTATCGGCGTGGGTTGCGTCTCCGCCGGAGAATCGGTCATGCGGCACGTCTTCCTAGGAACAAAGGAGCTGAGATACGAAGAGATCGAATCGATTTTCTATTCCGCACACAAGCCGACAATGCGCAGCGAGCATCCGTTTTGCGATACTCATACTTTGAGAGGCAGGAGGTTGCCCGAAGCATCGAACGCCATCTCCGACGGACTGCCGATGATTTCCAGGTCGCTTCGTTCGCGAATTTGCGGTAGATATGCTTCGCTGACCAGAACTTCCCGCATGTGCAGAGTGTCGGCGATCTGCACGACTTTCAGGTCCGGGACGTCGATCAGGCCGATCGTATCCAGAGCTGCGGCGATCACTTCGCGATCGGTGTCGAAGGCGATCGGCAGCATCGCCGCCGTCGGATGTCCCCCCGTCAAGGCGTTGATGCGGGTGATGTTCAAGTCGACGGAATCGATCGTTCGCTGATTGGTGAACTCCGCCATGCCGATCCCGCAGGCGTTGCCGTGCGTCTCTTCGGTCAAACCACGCACGAAGACACGTTTGCACGCCGCGTCGTCGCGATCGGTCGCCGCGTGATCGTTGTACTTGCGGCCGATGACGTTGGTATCCATCCCGGTCCCGCTGATGTTCTTGCCGATGCGATCGACAATGAGCAGATCGACTTTGCGGAACGGCAATCGCGGCAGCCATTTGATCGCGAGTTTCAGCAGTTCCTCTTCCCGTTCGAAAAATTTGTCGGGCGGAACCGCTTCGATCAGTCCCGTTTCATCGTCGGCGTTTTCGACGATCCCCAGCCCGGCGACAATTTTGCATTTTTTGAGCACGACGTCGGCGACGGTGCGGATGATCTCCAGAAAACTGTAGTTCACGATCGCGCGGTGATAAATCTTGGCCCCCTCATGTTTACCGAGGCCGATGAGCATCATCTTGTGCAGGCCCGATTCCACCGGCCCGACGAACCCGGTGTGCGGCTTCACGCGGCCGCAGACCAGCACGTGATCGGCGAGCGAAGCATGTTTGTCGAAATGGACGGGAATTCCTTGCGGCGTCCGATCGACGATGACCGTTTCCATCGATGCCCGGATTTCGGCACCGATGAATTCGGGAGTAATGTTGTAACCGCGGAGAATCTCCGTTTGACCCGCCGCCGTGCCGCCGCCGTGGCTCCCCATCGCCGGCACGATGAACGGGACCGCCCCCAACCTCTTGAAATGATCGACCGCCGCTTTGATGATCACCGCAATATTGGCGACTCCGCGGCTGCCGGCGGTGATGGCCACGGTTTGGCCCGGCTTGATCTTCTGTTGCAAGTTCAATCGCGATAACTGACGATCGACCTCGCCGGGGATATCATCCACGCGCGGGGTTTCAAAATTCTGTCGGATGCGCAGCATACGAGGAAATGACATGTGCAAACTCCCACACGGCACGTGGATGGGGAAAATATGGAGATTCCGATTGAACGTTCACGAACAAAACAGTGTATCATGGTGTCATGGTTCATTCCACGGGAGAAGGGGAGGAAACCGTTCTCGCCGCGAGGAAGCTCTGATGGAAAGTGGCTCACCATGACCGCCGAAGAATACCTGCAAATCAGCCGCAGTGTATCGATCCCTCACAAGGAATTCGACTGGGAATACGTGCGCGCTAGCGGCCCAGGGGGACAGAACGTCAACAAGGTGAACTCGAAAGTTCGGTTAAGCTGGAACCTCCTGGCATCAACCAGCATTCCAGACGAGATCCGCGAACGGATGCGAACGCGTTACACCTCGCGGATCAATAACGAGGGACATCTGGTCATCAGCAGCCAGAGGTATCGCGATCAACTGCGGAACAAGCTGGATTGCCTGGAAAAGTTGCAGGCCCTGTTGACGACGGTATTACAGCCCCCCAAACGCCGTAAGCCGACCCGTCCGACGAAGGGTTCCAAAGAACGTCGACTGACGGAGAAAAAACAGCGGGCCGAGCGAAAGTCGTCGCGTCAAAATCGCGGTTGGGCGTGAATTGCCTTTCATCACAACCCGACGCGTAAGCGAGGGCTTTGCACAAGGTAAATTCCTCGTCTAATAGCCCCCTCACTGACGTTTCGGGTTACGATAAGACGATTTTCAACAGGCTGTCAAAAATGGGCGGCACTCCCGGCTTGCCATCGAAGCAAGATCGAGCGTGATGCTATTTCACCGGCTCAGGCGTTCCCATCTTGTACGTTGACCCTTCGGAGGTCACGGTCACTGTGTACTTCTTCCCTTCGGTGTCTTCCATCTCGAATTTTCCACCGCCGAGATCCTTGGCGCTATCTGGCTTGTAGCGTGCGGCGTTGGTTCCCAACATTTGCCCCATTTGGGTTTTGTTGACGTAGTCCAGCGCGGATTTCGCATCGCTTCCCGGTTCAGGAATTGGCGGAGCTGCCGGCTCACCACAGCCGGTCACCAGTAAGCAAACCCAGACCATCAACAGACAAAGTGATGACAACCGACCGCTGCGACTCATGGATGGCTCCTGTATCAACGATTTTTGAAGAAAAACGATCCATGCGGGTTACTTCCAAATCCCGCATAAAGAACCATATTATCGATCACCTAGACGAAAAACAACCAAGACAAAAAAGCGGAAATACCCTCCAAAATTGTGATTGTGAATATGTACGATTGACACAATGCAATTGAGGTCAATAGAATGAGGATACATGCCTTCGTGTTTCGTTTCCCGTGGATGGGTTCACCTTTTTCGTTCCGAACTGTTCTATTTTCACTTTTGGGGAGAGTTCTCATGGTCAGGTCACGCCTTCGATGTCGAACGAATTCAAAAAGCGGCGATCGTCGCGGATTCACATTGATCGAATTGCTCGTCGTCATCGCGATTATCGCGGTGCTCATTGCCCTGTTATTGCCCGCCGTGCAACAGGCCCGTGAAGCGGCCCGGCGAACGCAATGCACGAACAACCTGAAACAACAGGCCTTGGGTTTCCATAACATTCATGACTCTTACAATAGTTTCCCGCCGGCATGTCTGACTTCGGCGGCCACAACAAGCCCGTTTTACAACGCGGGATACAATGGTTCGATGTTTTCCACATTATTGATGTTCATCGAACAAAAACCGCTGTACGATCAGGCTCTTGTGGGTTATCAATATTTCAACATGGGTACCAATACAACCTACCTCAAGCCGATGCCGGCCGCGTTTATCTGTCCGTCGGATACCTCAAACTCGACCGGCGCGCTCGTCGCGGGTTGGGTTCCGGGAAATTATGTCGGTAATTACCTCGTCTTCGGGAATCCGCAGCCATCGGTTGCGAATTTCAATAACCCCTATGCCGACGCGATCCATGCCAAGCCGGCCAAGATTCCCGATGGCATCAAAGACGGAACATCGAACACATTTCTCGTCACGGAACGGTATCAGGTCTGCCTGAACGGCAACACGGTGTCCTACGGCGGGACATTGATGCACGATGGTGGTGACTTTGTAGCAAGTGCGTCCTACGCTCGTTACTGGAACCATTGTTTTGCATCCATCGGTGGAGCCACCGGACCGGGCTGGAATGACGGCATCAAATTTCAGTCGGCGGTTACCAAGGAAGTCTGTGAAAGCTGGTACCCCAGCACGCAGCACGTCGGTCTGATCAACATGGCGATGGCCGACGGCAGCGTCCGAAAAATGGGAGCCAACATGGACGCGATCATATGGCGCAATGGCTGCACACCCAACGATGGCTTGCCCAATCAGCCCGAATAACATTGAAACGGGCCTTCGATCCGACGGGGTCACAATGGCCGATTTCGAATCCCACTGCGGAGTCCGATGAGTTTTCATCGGACTCCGTTTTTTTACCCAGAACCGGGTATGGAAAAGTCTCCGACATGAATTCAGGCGAGTTGCCAATTTTCCATGAGCCACC
>JBJXGP010000393.1:0-6075 GCA_046160425.1 Planctomycetaceae bacterium | reverse complement strand
CTGATCCGCTGGCTGGAAGCGGGTGCGCCGAACGATCAGGGAGAAGTTCCCAAGGTCGTCGCGGTCGAACTGTTTCCTGAAGGGGGCGTTCTCGATGGCGAAGGGACGACGCAACGACTCTCCGTCCGCGCCAAGTATGCCGATGGAACCGATCGCGATGTGACCTCGCTCGCCTACTTCATGACGAATAACGACAACTCTGCCGGCGTTTCGCAGGACGGTACAGTCACAGCCGCCAATCGGGGCGAAGCGTTCATCATGGCCCGCTTCGGAACGTACACCGTCGGTCGTCAGTACATCATCCTTCCCAAGGGTCTGCAATTCCAGTTCCCGGAAACTCCCGAGAACAACTACGTCGACCAACTGGTCAACGTCAAATTGAAAAAACTCCGCATTGCCCCGTCGCCACTCTGCAGCGATGAAGATTTCATCCGCCGCGTTTACCTCGACGTCGTCGGAGTTCTGCCGACGACTGAAGAATTCAACCGTTTCATGCAGAATACCGATCCGAAAAAACGGGACATGCTCGTCGATGAGCTTCTCGATCGGAAGGAATTCGTCGAAATTTGGGTGATGAAGTGGGCAGAACTCCTGCAAATCCGCGAAGTCCCGAACCGCGTCAGTTACAAGTCGGCGATTCGCTACTACAACTGGCTGCAAGACAAGATCGCCAACAACGTCCCGATCGACAAGATGGTGCAGGAACTTCTCGCCTCGAACGGCGGAACCTTTGCCAACGCCGCAACGAACTATTATCAGAACGAATCCGACACGCTCAAGGTCGCCGAAAACGTCGCTCAGGTCTTCATGGGGATGCGCATTCAATGCGCCCAGTGCCACAACCACCCCTTCGATCAATGGACGATGGACGACTACTACAGCTTCGCCGCCTTCTTTTCGCAGATCGGCCGCAAGGGAGGAGAAGACCCCCGCGAACTGATCATCTTCAACAGCGGCGGCGGTGAAGTCAGTCACCCCGTCGGCGGGCGCGTGATGCCTCCGAAATTCCTGGGCGGGGCCGTTCCCGACGTCGCCGGCAAAGATCGCCGCGAAGTGCTGGTCATGTGGCTGGCGTCTCCAGAAAACCCGTACTTTGCCAAGAACCTCTCGAATATCGTGTGGGCACACTTCTTCGGTCGCGGAATCATCGAACAAGTCGACGACGTGCGAGTCAGCAACCCGGCGGTCAATCCCGAACTGCTCGATGAACTCGGACGCAAATTCACCGAATACCAGTACGACTTCAAAAAACTCGTGCGAGACATCTGTACCTCGCGCACCTATCAACTCTCGACCCAAGCCAACGAAACCAATGCATCGGACGAAGCCAACTTCGCCAAAGCCACATTGCGTCGGCTTCGAGCCGAAGTGCTGCTCGATTGCATCAGCGAAGTCACGTTGACGAAGAACAAGTTCCCCGGCCTGCCGCTCGGAGCCCGCGCCGTGCAGATCGCCAACGGGAATACATCCACCTACTTTCTGACGACGTTCGGCCGGGCCAAACGCGAAAGCGTCTGCTCCTGCGAAGTCAAAATGGAGCCTAACCTGTCGCAGGCTCTCCACCTGCTGAATGGCGAAACGGTCAACCAGAAAATTCAACAGGGGAACCTGATCGGCACGCGCCTGCAGGAAGGAAAGACTTGGCAGGACATCATGACCGAAATGTACGTAATGGCCTTCTCGCGCAAACCGACCGAAAAGGAATTCGCCGCCATCAATGAAATTCTGACGGGTACTGATCCGGCTGAACAGCAGAAAATCCTGGAAGACATCTTCTGGGCGGTCCTGAACTCGCGAGAATTTGTGTTCAATCATTGATGCTGTCGCAGTCAAAGCAGCATCCGATTTTTTTAATGATCTCGTCTAACCGCAGGCAACCGCATCCCCCGCTCCAGCCGTGATGAGCCGATGCAGTGCCTGAAAAGTTGTCGCTAAGGGAACAGCAGATGTCGCTCTCGAACCATCCCAATCGTCGTTCGCTTTGGTCATGCCTTTCTTGCGGATTGGCCGCGTTCGCTTTGCTTTCATCGGCTGTGCTGGCCGAAGACAAGCCCGCCGAAAAGGTGACGTATGACGATCACGTCAAGGCGATCTTCCGCGATAAGTGCGCGTCGTGCCATAACACCGATAAGAAAACCGGCGGGCTGGATCTCACGAGCTACACCGCCACGATGCAGGGTGGAAGCTCGGGAGTGGTGATCGAGCCGGGCGATGCCAGCGCCAGCTATCTTTACGGATTGGTCGCCCACACCTCTGAACCGTTCATGCCCCCCAATCAGGAAAAACTCCCCGACGACGTTCTCGCCGTTATCGCCAAATGGATCGATGGCGGAGCCTTGGAAAACGCCGGCTCCAAGCCGGTTGCAAGCAAGAAGCCCAAATTCAATCTCGCCCTGCAAAGTGCTCCGACGGGCCGACCCGAAGGGGATCCCCCGATGCCGGGCAAACTGTTGCTCGAACCGGTCGTGACGACGTCGCTGCGCGGCGCAGTGACCGCCTTGGCGACAAGCCCCTGGGCTCCGCTGGCGGCGGTGGCCGGTCAGAAGCAAGTCCTCTTGTACAACACAAAAACGCTGGAACTTCTCGGCGTGCTCCCCTTCCCCGAAGGAACTCCCCAAGTGCTGAAATTCAGCCGCACGGGATCGCTGCTCCTCGTCGGCGGTGGCCGCGGGGCGTATCGCGGAGTTGTCGTGCTGTTCGATATCAAGACCGGCGAACGGGTCGCCGAAGTCGGCGATGAACTCGATACCGTGCTCGCCGCCGATATCAGCGCCGATCAAACTCTGGTGGCCATTGGCGGGACAGCCAAGATCGTCCGCGTCTATTCGATCGCCGACGGACAACTCGTCTACGAAGTGAAGAAGCATACCGAATGGATCTACAACGTGGCTTTCAGTCCCGATAACGTCCTGTTGGCAACGGCGGACCGCAACGGCGGACTGATCGTCTGGGAGGCCCCGAACGGGCGCGAGTTCCTCGTCCTCGGCGGACACGGCGCGGCGGTCAACGGGCTGTCGTGGCGCAGCGATTCGAACATCCTCGCGTCGTGCAGCGAAGACACCTCCATCCGATTGTGGGAAATGGAAAACGGCGGACTGGTCAAGAACTGGGGCGCGCACAGCGGCGGTTGCAGTTCGGTCGAATTCACGATGGATGGCCGCATCGCCTCGTGCGGACGCGACCGCCTCACGCAGCTCTGGAATCAGGACGGCGGACAGATCAAGGCCTTCGACGCCTTCAACGACCTCGCGTTGCAGGTCACGTTCTGCGATGAATCGAACCGGATCATCTCCGGCGACTGGACCGGGACGATTCGCGTCTGGGATGCCGCCGAAGGAAAACTCGTCGGCGAACTCGACTCGAACCCTCAGCCGATCGCCCAGCGCATTACAGCCGCCACAACGGCACTGGAAGCCCGCAATGCCGAACAGGTCGCTCTCGTTGCGGCGGCCGATGCCGCTCAAGCGGCAGCAACCAAGATTCAAGCCGAACTCGATGCCGCCAACAAAGCCGTGACCGATAATCAGACGCTGCTCGATACGGCCAAGACCAAAGTCGCCGAACAGCAGACCGCCGTCGAAAAATCGACTGCCGAAAAACTGACGGCCGACAAGACCGTCACCGATCTCGAAGCGGAACTGGTCACACTCAATGATGCGCTGACGAAAGCCAAAGCTGACGCCGCGAACGATGCCAATAACGCCGACCTGGCCAAGGCCGCAGAAGAAGCTCAAAAGCAGGTCGATGCGAAAGCAGCCGCCATCGTCGAGGCGAAAAAAGTCGTCGAGACGAAAGCGACCGAACTGAAAACCGCTCAGGATCAACTCGCCGTCCACCAGAAGGAAGTCGAGACCTACACCGCGAACGTCGACACCGCGACGAAGCAGGTTGCTACCTTGACGGAGAGCCTGAAACCGGCCGCCGAACAAGCCGCCACCGCCAAGACCGCAGCCGATACCGGCGCGCAGGCTGTGAATGCCGCTCAGGCGGAACTCCAGCGCTGGCAAGATGCACTCGCCTTCGCCGAGCAACTGAAAACCCAAGCCAATGCCGCTGCGGGTACCGATAACCAGACGGCCGAGACGAAGTAAACGGCGAGTCAGTTAGAAGTACCTTGCCCCGTCGTAGGGTGCGTCGTGACGCACCTTCATGCAACGTGGAGTCGCAAAGCGGAAGCTCTCGAAGATTCTCATGCGGTCGCGTTCCGGTTCCCCCAGCACAGGGAGACCACCACAAACGCGGCAATCGGCAGCGTCCCAATGATCGACAGGATCTGCGGGCGTATTGTCGGGTCAGCGTCGACCAGACTCCCCACGTAGGGATGTACGACCGAAATGATCATCCACGCCGAGAAGCCGAGCGTCCCGCCGACTTTCCCCTGATGCCGCGCCGAGATTTCCTGATTCAGCGAGTAATAGAGCGGGAACAGCCCCAGCGAGCCGAAGCCGGCGATCCAGAACGCACCGATCAACTCCCAGCCTTTGCCAAGAAACGCCGCGTGGGTCGCGACACCAGCGAGCAATGCATAGAACAGGAAGATCGTCATTCGCGCTCGATGCACGCCCCAGCCTGCACGCGCCAGCAGGTACGTGAACCCTCCGCAGGCGAGGCTTCCCACAAACGTGCTCACGTAATACATGGCGGAGATATATTGAACTTCATCTTCCCCGTAGCCGTGTTCCTTCCCCAGAATGAGCGGTAGCCAGACGCGCAGATAATGCCAGTGGATGTTGATGCAATTGACGAAGATGAACAGAATCCAATAGCGGCGGGTCGTGAAGATCTGCCACAACGGCTGTTCGACGAGTTTCGTCTCCTGCACGGCGGAGTCGACGTCGGCCGATGAATAGACTTCGCGCTGCATGTCCGCATAATTGACCGATCGCCACCACCAGATTGCCCACGGAATGCCGAGTCCCCCCACGACGAGAAACAGTCCGTACCACTTATCCGGAGACACACGGTTCCAGGCGACGATGGCCAGCGGAATGGCGATCGCGCCGATTGAGGCCCCGCTTTGCAGCAGGCTGTTCCCCCACGTCCGCTGCGCCGGCAGAAAAATCCGCTGCGTCGTCCGCAGCGCGCACGGCCAGTGACCCGCTTCAAACAGCCCCAGTATAAATCGGCTCGCGGCCAGAACGCTCACGCTCCCGACCAATGCCGGCATCATCCCGGCGATCGACCAGATGATGACGACCAGCGGGTACAAGATCCGCACGCTGATCTTGTCGGAGAGAAACCCGAACAACAGCCCGCCGCAGGCGAAGCCGATGCCGAACCAGCTTTCGAGCGCTCCCCACTCCTTATCGTTCAGGTCGAACGTCGCTTGAATGCGCACGGCGTTCTGGGTGAATGCCGCACGGTTGGCGTAGTTGAGCACCAGTGCCGACATCAGAATCACCCCCACCAACTGCGTCCAGGCCTGGCTGCGGGCGGGGGGAGCAGGCTCTGCATCCGATTTGAGATTCATGCGGTCGCACTTTCAGTGACGGGTTCGATTTTGACGGCGCAGTATTTGAACTCGGGGATTTTTCCGAACGGATCGAGAACATCGATGGTCAACACATTCGCCGCCGCTTCGCGGAAATGGAACGGAATGAAAATGCAACCCGGCTCGACGGTCTCTTCTTCGCGCACCGTCAATTCGATCGTCCCCCGGCGACTGCTCACGCGAATTTTTTCTCCATTCGAGATGTGAAGCTCGGTCAGATCGAACGGATGCATCACCGCGAACGCTTCGGGTTCGATCGCATTCAGCGCATGACTGCGGCGGGTCATGCTTCCCGTATGCCAATGCTCGAGGACGCGTCCCGTACTGAGCACGAACGGATACTCGCGATCGGGAACCTCAGCCGCCGGTTGGTACGGGCACGGGACGAGTTTGGCCCGGCCGTCGGCCGTCGGAAAATGATCGCCGAACAATATCGCTTCGCCGTCCCCATGCAGCGGGTCGGCACACGGCCATAATTTGCCGGTCGGGCCGAGATTGTCGTGCGACAGGCCTTGATAGCTGTGCGTGAGGGCGGCGAACTCGTCGAAAACCTCAGAGGTCGAACGGTAATTCATGGGGAGACC
>JBJXGP010000392.1:0-5010 GCA_046160425.1 Planctomycetaceae bacterium | reverse complement strand
CCGGTGAAATGCTCGACGAATCTTGCTTTGGATTCGGGGAGCGTACTGCGGCTGCTTCGAGCCGACGCCCCGGTCCACCAGGCAAGAGTTCGCTCGTCGGGGAGCAGGTCGGTGCCGAAATGCTGATCGAAGGTGATCCCCTGCCATGCCAGCGTATCGATGTGCGGCGTGAGCACCCACTCGTTGCCGTAGCAGCCGAGCAAGTTAAGCGGCAAAACATCGAACGATACGACGATGACGTTCATCGTCCTTCTCCGTGCGGCGTGAAGCCTCCCAGACTGCGAAGGTATCGCGCACTTTCGACGGCGGCTTCGCGCGGGCCCATGATTTCGCCGTAGGCCTGATGGATCGTGACGAAGCCGTCGTAATCGATCGCTTTGAGGGCATCGACGACTTTAGGAAAATCGACGCCGCCAGATTCCCAGATCGGCAGGTGATCGAATCTTTGAACTCCCCGCGTCCAGCTTTCCATCGTGCCGGCGCCGTCGGCCGCGAGACGATGGTTTTGCAGATAGACGTTCATCAGGTACGGTTGGAACTGCCGGATGACGTCGAGTCCATAGTCTTCGCCGCAGACGTACAAGTTTGCCGGCTCGTATGTGAGACCGAAATGATCGTGACCGATCGATTCCAAAATCTTCAGTGCGTCGTCGACCCTTTCGAATAACGAGGCATGATGGCACTGATGGGCCAGGCGAATTCCCCGGTTCGCCGCCTGTTCGACCGCAGGCAACAGGTACGATAAATCCTCTTGCGTCTTGAGGCAAATGCGGATCAGATCGCAACCGAGAGCCTCTGCGACGTCGAGACTGGGGGAGATGTTTCGCAAACTGTTCGGGCCGTCATCGTTGTTGAGCGGAACGTCGAAGTCGGCAGTGACCATCGAAACGGTCAAGCCGGCAGATTCGATTTGCCGCCGCATGTTTTCCAATTCGGCGCGGGGGGTTTGCACTCCGCCGGCGCTGGCCCTCATGCAGATCGCCTGATAACCCAGCTCCTTTGCCAATTGGACGATCTCGCCCAAAGGGACGTTAAGCTTTGTTTTGCACGGTGCTTCGGCGATGCGTACGGAGAGGGAGAGTTTCATGGACATGGTGCGAAATCGCGATACCAATGGACTGAAAAGTGTAATTCGATTACGGCAGCTTGAAGTCCAGCCGCATTAAGAACGAGTGTAGCAGATCGCATCGAAAAAGTACTCTATTCAAAAGAAAGAGAACGATGCCGTCGCGAGCTTTAGGGCGAGGTGCTCACTACTCCCGGCAAACCTTATCGATCGATCGAAGTTCGCAGCCGTTTTTCGACGGGGAGCGAAAAGTCGATGTCGGATTGCAACATTCTGTTGAGATCGAAACGGTACGGCTGGCGGCTCGTCGCTTTCTCGGCAGCCGACGGTTCGTCGCGATGGAACCGCACAGTGATTGCCGCCGCGTCTTCACTGGGCTGAGCGGCTTGTGACGACAACAGCGTCTCGTGCGGGGAGACCGACGAGAAAGGCCGAACTCGCAGCGAAAACAGTTGCGTGCGGTCGATCGGTCCAGCGGAAGCATATTGATGATCCGCGCCGAGCGGAAGACGATACGTATTCGACTTCGGCTTGATCCGTTTCAAGGCGGCTTGAATCGATTTTTCGAATTCGCGATGCAATTCGACGATCGAACAATCGAAGATCGATTCCAGATTTTCGAGTCGGTCATCCTCATCGACTTTCGTGAATGGTGCCGTCTGCGCGAGCAACTTAACATATTGCGAATATTTCGCGCGGTGCTTGACGATCATCAGCCAGTGCAGACCCCAGGCGTGTCCGTATGCTTCACCCGCCAGCACGTCCCCCTGAAACGATTTGTCGCTGCGGACGATCTCCTCCCAGGTGACGGTATTCGCATTCAACGCCAGGAAGCTGTATCGTTCGCTCACGGTTCCCGGTCCTTTGCGGACGGTCTTGCCGTCCCCCTCGAAGCCGGTTGCAAGCCCTTCGTTAAACCAGACCGGAACGGGAGCGAGCCGTTGCAGGATCTGCCGGTTGAAAACCTGCTGATGAATCGATTCGTGCAGCGGAACCTCGAATGTATCGCATTCGCTCTCCCGCAGAACGAGAAAGTTGGTCAGTTGATCGAAAAAGCCGGCGATGGCACCGGCGGAGAGTCCGACGTTGCCAGTCACCTCGCGGGTGTAATCTTCGAAATCTTCGTCGCGCTCAAAAATCAGCACCACGAGAGGGAATTTCAGCGGTTGCACTTCAAGTCGGTTCTCGCGGACAAAATTCAGAAACTTGTTGTGCATCGATTTCAAAAATCGAGCGGCCTGTTTCATCAGCAATGTCTTCCGGGCGATTTCCTTTCTGTCGGCCGTCTGCTCGTGCAGAATGTAAATTAGCACTTGCGGCTTTTCAACGTATGCCAGTGCCTTTTGCGGGCCGCCGAATGTGGTTTGAAGTTTGGCAGCGACTTGATCGCCGTCCAGCGGTTCGGGGTCGTCCGCCGGAGTCCGCTTTTCGATCGACCCTTCGGGTACGAGCAGAATTTGTCCGTCTGTTTGTTCGAGCGCGAAGAAACCCTCGCCGGACCCCAGCAACCGCGCCTGGACGGTCTGCGTCTCTCCTTGCCGGTCGATATAAGTGAATTCGTCCGCTGGTAACCGCGTGGCGAGGCCCATGATCGCCAGGATGACCAGCAAGGCCGATCGTCGTCCGGTATGAATCATACGCTTCGCATTGTGTTTCGGGAGATATCGCATCGAAGTTTCTCGTGCGTCGGGACGGGCATTTCTCAGAGACACAATCATATGCATGTCGGGTATCGGACGGGATCTGGAGTTTTGTCAAGCATTGCTTAGAATAACAACTTCACCCGAACAAAGCAAAAAAATCTGACGACGATCGTCAACTTACAGACGGGGGCGAGAGGTCGATCAATAGAGGATTTCCGTCGAGATCGCGGGCATGTCGATAGTGCGAATTATTTTCCCTGGTTCCGGTGGATTGAACTCGTTTTGGTCCTTTAGACCCTTGATTTGAGGGACGGTTTGGACCAGAATCTCCCGGTTGACCGTTTTTTCGAATTTTGCGATGAGAGAATCACACGTTATGATCACGTTTGCAGAAGTGGAACAGCTCAAAAAGGATCTGACGGACCGCTATGTGGTCGTTCAGGACGGCATTCCCGAGTTGCGCCGATTTCAGGGACGCACGGGATTCATCAAGACGGTCAATATGAGCGGACGGGCTTTGGTGCAATTTGACGGCAGCGAAGATATCGCCTGGTACGATATCGAGCCGACGTATCTAAAAGTCGTCACGGCTCCGGTTGCCAAGACTGCCGAGAAAAAGGGAACCGGCGACCATGCTCCCGCCGCCGATCAAGCGGCTGTGGTAGAAAAAAAACCGGTCGCTGCCAAACCCGCCGGGAAAAGCCCACTCGAAATGGCTCGCGCTCAGGGGGCCGCGGGCGCCGCGAAAGCGGCAGAATCACCGGCCACCGCCGGGGGAACACCGAAGAAACTCTCTCCCTTGGAACTCGCACGTCAACAAGGTGCCGCCGGAGCAGCGAAAGCAGCCCCCGTAAAATCCGCACCCGCAGCGCCGGCAGCCGAGAAGCAGGCCGCAGCAGCATCACCTGCGCCAGGGAAAAAGCTATCACCGCTGGAACTGGCGCGTCAACAAGGGGCGGCGGGGAGTGCGTCGAAAGCCGCTGCGCCTCCGCAGGTCAAAGCCCCGGCTGCCGCACCGGTGGAAGTTGCGAAGCCCGTCGTTCCTGAAGCATCGGCACCGGCCCCCAAACCGGCAGCCGCAAGCGGTGGATCGGTGAAAACTCCCGGAACAACAGCCGAGATTATCGCGTTGGCTCGCCAACAGGGTGCGGTAAAGTAGATCCCGTCGGTCGGCGTGCAGTGTCCGACGACGTCGATCAATCGACCAGCCGCGTACCGGGATGTTCGAGAATATTCTGGAAAATCTCGGTCAGCCGCTCTTCGTAGTCGTCCGGATTACCCGTCCCTCGGGGACTGAGACCGTTACTGTCGGTCCCGTTGATGCGGGCGATGCGGTCCATAAAATCGAGATCGGCACCCAGTCCCATACCGACGCTGAAGACTTCGACATTGTCGGTCTTCATCTGATCCGCTTGCATCAGGACGGAGTTATACTGCGAGGCACTCCCCGAGTAAAAATTTGAGTCGGGATTGCCTTTGATGTAACTGTTGATCGTGGAGGATGAACTCGAGTAGATATTGGGAACACCGTCCGTCAGCAGCACGACGACCTTGGTGGAATTGGTGCGTCCTTGTCCTCCTGCCGATACGGGAGCGATGTGCTGCCGCGCCTTGATTAAGCCATACTCGGTCGCCGTCGAGGCATTGATGTCACCCACGGCTTGCAGTTCCGTGCAGGCATCCATCGCTGTGCGGTAGTTGCCGGTCAGGGGAACAACTAATTCCGGCGAATGGTATTGATCGATGGCATCGAAGGTGACGAGAGAGACGCGGTCGCCGGCACCATTCGGCAACCCGCCGTTCAGATCCTCGATGACTTTGAGGGCGGCGATGAGCGAACGCCTTACGGCGTGGGTCGGCTGCTCGCGCGGCGGAAACGAAAAGTCCCCCGCCGGCGTTCCTTCGGTATGCAGAGGACAATCGGGACTCAGCAGCGAAAGGGGCGTTTTGCCCACTAGGCCGGGATTCGAATTGCTGCTGTTAGCTTGCTCGGGACTTCGATCGCGCCCCCAATCCATCATGAATTGCACGTAGGTCATATAGCCGATCTGCGATTGATTGACCTTAGGCAGGTTGGAAGACGCATTCGGAAATGTCGAGTTATTCGGATTGTTAAAATCTTCGATACGATCAGAGTCCTGATTGGCCGGTCCATTCGACGGAGACATCACATAATCGAGATAGGCTGCCCAGTAATTGTAGTTGGCAGCCGCGGTGGGACTGGGAAGCGCATTGGGCATCACGGCGGGAAGTTGAACATTGAGAATCCATTGATAGGCCTTGAGTTTTTTGGCGGCCGCA
>JBJXGP010000391.1:0-3257 GCA_046160425.1 Planctomycetaceae bacterium | reverse complement strand
GGCAGGTCAATTGCCCCTCATCAAACAACTTTTTGTAGAGGTCGATCGTCCCATCCCCGGCACCCCGATCGGCGATGCTCGTCAACCCGACGGAATTATAGTCGGCCAGCAGCAGCCGCAACCGTTCTTTGCGCTCTTCATCATTCGGAGAACGTTCGTTCGATTTCGTTTTCACATACCCCGACGCATTGCGGAGAATCCCGGTCGGCTCTCCGTTTTCATCCCGCTCGATAATGCCGGTCGATCCTTCGGGGATTTTGAAGTCCTTATCGATCCCGCTCAATTCAAGGGCGAGTGAATTGACCGCGCAATCGGGGCCGGTCCGAAATATTACGGGATGTTTTGGCGCGACCTGATCGAGTTCCTTGCGCGTCGGGTAACGCTGGTCACGCAAGCGCGTGATGAAAACCTGACTGAGGGAGATCCATTCCCCTTCCGGAATCTGGGTCGTGCGATGAGCGATATGCTGCAAGACGTCGGCGACCGTCTCCATTTCGGGGATCGGATGATCGAACTCGTAGAGCGCGGCACCCGTGGCATGAACGTGTGAATCGATCAAGCCGGGGATCACGCACTTTCCCTGGACATCGATCAGTTTCGTCGCCTCACCCGCAAGTTTGAGGATGTCGGCATTCGAGCCGACGGCGACGATGCGGTCCCCCTTGACGGCAAACGCTTCGGTGAGTGAAAACGCCGCGTCGACGGTGACGACTTTTCCATGATGGAGAATCAGGTCGGGAGGCTCGGCTTGAGCCGTCGATGCCACGCACAGGCTTGCGATCAAAAGCAAATATCGCCACATAAATTTATTCCTCAGCAGGGTCGTCGAGCCTCGTCATCGCCAGAAGCATGTTGCATCAGCTATGTTATTTGACGAGTCGATCAATTCGCAACCAGCACTGGTCATTTTTATTGAATGCAATGTGCGAATTCATCCGCTACGATGTCGGTTCATGCCCATAACGTTTCGAGCAATTCATTGAAAAACGAGATGAAACGAAAAGTCCTGATTTCCGAAGCAATCTGCGGCGGCGGATGTTCAACTCCGCCAGTTGATTCATCGTTGTTGTCGGAAGGAAAGGCAATGCTCACCGCCATTCTTGCCGACTTCCATCGTGTTCCCGGTTGCGAAGTCTGGACAACGTGGGATCGACGATTGGGACCGTGGGACTTGCCGGCCTATCGGGTTTATGAAGTCAGCGGGCCGGACGACGAACGCCGCATCTGGAACGATCTCATTGATGATACGACCGATGTGTTACTAATCGCACCGGAATCGGACGGCATGCTCGAAGAACGAGCGACATTCGTCGAACGCCGCGGAGGCCGGCTGTTCGGCCCATCGTCTGAAGCCATTCATATCTGCGGCGACAAGTGGGAAACGTTTCAACGGCTCAACGCACATCATATCCCGACGATCGAGACCCGTCTGTTTCCGGACGATTCACCGATCGGATTTTCTGCGAGCGGTTACGTGCTCAAACCCCGCGACGGGGCGGGATCGCAGAGAATGAGATTCATTCATGACTCCGCCGATCTCAATTGCGCCTATCAGAGCCTCACTCAAGGTCAAACGCAACCGCCTGAATATCTCTTGCAGCCGTTCATCGAGGGAACGCCCTTGTCGTGTGCTGCGTTGGTTGCCGCTTCGGATCGCGCCGATATTTTCCCGCTCGCCAAACAGATCATCAGTCGGGATGGCGCGTTTTCATATCTCGGCGGCGAAATTCCCGCCGAACTGCAACTTTTGGACTGCGTTAATGAGAAGTGGCAAGAACTCATTCGGCAAGCCTGCCGGTTCATTCCGGGTCTCCGCGGCTACGTCGGGTTCGATTTGCTGATCCCCGATGACGATCCCGAAAATATATTGCTTGTCGAGATCAATCCCCGACTGACGACGAGTTATCTCGGTTATCGTCAACTGACGACGTGCAATCTCGCCGAACGGATGTTAAATACCGTCCAGCCATTGAATTCCACCGTCAAATGGAGTCCCATACCCTGGCATCGGGACAGGATCATCCGATTCACACCCGCAATGACTGGATCGCACTCAGCCAAGAATGAACGCGGATGAATTATGTCGGATTAGACATCGGCGGGGCCAATATCAAAGTCAGTGACGCGAGAGGTCACTCAGGCTCGCGGCCGTTCGCGCTCTGGAAGTATCCCGATCGACTCTCCGAAGCGCTCGAGCAGTTGCTAGAGGATTGCATTACGAATTCCGGGATGATTCCAGCCGATGCCTTCGCGGTGACGATGACGGGTGAACTGGCCGATTGCTTCCGCACCAAAGCGGAGGGGGTCGATCGCATTCTGAGTACCGTCGAACGGATCGCAGGGGATCGCCCGATTCGGGTCTGGCAAATGGGGGGCGAATTCGTCACTCCCGATGAGGCCCGCGATACGCCGTTGCTTGTGGCGGCGGCGAACTGGCATCTTCTCTCGACATACGCGGGGCGGTTCGTCCCGGAGGGAACGGCGATCATGATCGATATCGGTTCGACGACAACCGACATTATTCCGCTGGAACAAGGCTTGCCCGCTTCAGCGGGGTTAACCGATCGAGAACGCCTTGCATCCGGGGAACTGGTTTATACCGGGATAAGTCGCACGCCGATCTGTGCCGTTTGCCGGGAAGTCCGCCTCGGCACGTCGCGCGTGTCGTTCGCGGCGGAACTGTTTGCAACGATGCGGGATGTTTATCTCTGGCAACGTCGATGCGACGAAGATGCCGCGGATTGCGATACCGCGAACGATCGACCCGCGACGCGTCATGAAGCAGCCGACCGGCTGGCGAGGATGATCTGTTGCGACCGAACGGAGATCACCGATGCGGAGCTCGATGACATGACTCTTCAGATTTCCCAGTCTCAGCGATCGCTTATACACGAAGGATTGGATCGCGTATTCGGGCGATTGAACGAGGCTCCCCACATGGTGTTGATTTCGGGAACCGGTGAATTTCTCGCGAGAGACATCGTGGAGCATGATCCGCGATTTTCGAGCATCGAGCTGGTTTCGCTGACGGCGGCATTCGGGAAAAGAACCTCCGCGGCGGCATGCGCCCATGCGGCGGCATGCCTGGCCCACGAACGGCTGGGGAATTTTCCCTGACGGGTTGGCAAACTATTCCGTCGAGGTAAAGTTTGCGGTGTATGCAGAACCGGTTTCCTGTGCTTTATTGTCGCGACCCCTTTTTTATGAAGGATCATTCTGAACAAGCCGCACGTCAAAAGCCGATGATTTCAAATGCG
>JBJXGP010000390.1:0-4894 GCA_046160425.1 Planctomycetaceae bacterium | reverse complement strand
GAATGTAATCGAAATACGGCATGCCGGAGACCCGTGCCACCACTTCGCCCAATAAACCGTACGCGAGATTGGAATACTTGAACGCCGAATCCTGCGGGATGACGACTTCCGTTTGCGGCAGCGCGGCGAGCACATCGTCGCGGCTGGGGAAATCGAGAGCATCCCACGTGGGAAGCGGTGTCTCGCTCACCAGCCCCGAATGATGCGCAAGCAACCGGCGCAGCGTGACTCCCGGCAATGTTCCCGCTTTGACTTGCACCTTGCCGAATTCGGGGATGAATTTCGCGAGCGGGTCATCGAGGTGCAGCTTGCCCTCATCGCGAAGCTGCATGATCGCCGTCGCCGTGAACGACTTCGTAATCGAGGCGACGCGATGCAGCGTTTGCTCATCGGGAGACTTGCCTGTGGCGAGATTCGCCTTGCCAAAGCCTCGGCTCCAGATCAGTTCCTGATCGCGCACGACCCCGACGGCGAGTCCGGGGATTTTCCCCTTGGCGAGTTCCGCGTTGATCCGCGCTTCAAGTCCCGGTTGAATCCGTTCGGCGAAATCGTTGAGCATGGGGATACCTCACTGGTGCTTCGGGCTGGTAAATCAATTGCCGCAAAAAACACAAAAAGTCGCAAAAAATGGAATGCACGACACCAAATCTGTTGATTCTTACATCTCCCCTTTTGCGTATTCTTGCGTTTCTTGCGGCTGTTATTTTGGTTTTGCTTTGAGCACTTATGTTTCGTGCCGTTCGCACCGCACGCTTCTGCTAACGCTCGTCTGTCAATTCATGCAGATACCACTTGACGAGGCGGTTGGGGCCGTCTTCGGATTTTGAATAGCATCCGGGGCGATAGGCTCGTGAGTTCACGCCCTGTTGATTCGCCTCGATGATCGTGAGGTCTTCATCGGACGTGACGCGCCAGAGGAAGACGACTTCTTCGGGGTCGTAATCCACTCCCTCGACGGCGTCGGGATGCACCAGCCACAATATCTCCTGCAATGTCCGGTCGACTGCCAGCGGCGTGAAGCGGTTGATGATCGCATAGTCGCAAGGGGCAATCACATAACCCCCCGGATGGATGCGGGTGCTCGTCAGCCCGCCGTCGTTTTCGCGAAATCTCCCCATCAGCGGCGCGATCTGTCGGCCATCGCGGCTTTGGCTCAAATGGCCGCTGCCGATCGGAATGCGCGAGGCAGCCGTCAGCGTGCTTGCTAACGGTTTGAGCGAACCGGTGAAATGTCCTTTCACCCGCGTCGCTTCTTCCCACTCTCGCGTCTGGGCTTCGAGTTCGTCGAGGTCTTTCTGCACGCCGGTCGATAATGGCATGCCGTGCGCCATCACCGAGCAGTATTCGGGATGCGACGGACCGCAGTGATAACACTCGGCGAAGTTTTCCAGCACGAGCTTCCAGTTCGCGTTGATCTCCCAGGTCATCCGCCGGCATAGCTTCGCGTGTTCCAGTTCGTGGGCGGCGAGAAACGGATCGGTCTCCGCGAGGACCGCATCGAATTCGGGAGGCTCGCCATCACCCGGGTATATATAGATCATGCCGTGATGGATCTTCACGGGGCAGGTGCGCAGCCCATGTTGCGAACGGTCGAAATCGTCGGGCATCGCCCGTGCCCCGCGGAGCGAACCGTCGAGATTGAACGTCCACGCATGATACGGGCAGATGAGCGCCAGCGCATGTCCCGTATGTTCGTCGCAGATCCGCGAACCGCGATGCGTGCAGACGTTGTAATTCGCATGAATCTGATTCTGCTTGTCGCGGACGACAATGATCGATTCCCCCGCGATCTCATACAGGAAGTAATCGCCCGGATGCGGAATACGGCTGACGTGCCCCGCCAGCAGCCAGTGCCGCCAGAAAATCTGTTCGAGATCGAGTTCGAAGATCCCGACATCGGTGTAGAACGGCTGATCGAGCGTGTAGCCGTCGCGCCACTCGGCCGCCAGCGTTCGCGCCCGCTGCCGCACATCGGATGAGACCTTGCTGAAACTCATGCTTCAGGCTCCACAAGTTTCTCCCTCGCCCGCTTGCGGGAAGGCTAAACAGCCCGTCGAAAAATGATAAATTGCTAAAATTCATGAGCCGGGTGGTTTATCCACCCGGTGTTTTTCCAACAGTTATGAACTCCACTGCTGGGCAAGCCAAGCAGTGGCATACTTTCAACGGACTGTTAATGCACGCGCTGTCCAGGAACGGCACCCGAATCGGGTTCGAGCAGATAAATCTCCTTCCCCCCTCCGCCGGCGGCGAGGACCATCCCCTCGCTGACGCCGAACCGCATTTTTCGCGGCTGCAAGTTCGCGCAGACGATCACCAGCCGGCCGACGAGCGTTTCAGGCTGATAGGCTGACTTGATCCCCGCGAAGACGTTTCGCCGCAGATCCCCGCCGAGACTCAATGTCAGCCGGAGCAACTTGTCGGCTCCCTCGACGTGATCGGCGGCGATGACGCGGGCCACCCGCAGATCGACTTTCGTGAAATCGTCGATCGTGCAGTACTCGGCGACGAGCGGTTCTTTTTCGAGGGCTTCGAGCGTGTCTCCACTCGTGGCCGAAGCCGGGATATCGGCGACGGGAGTTTCAGCGGACGTACCTTCGGCGACGGACGGTTTGCTCTCTTCAATCATGGCATCAACCTGTTTTCTTTCGATTCGATTTAACATATGACGAAACGGATTCACGCGGCTTCCCAACAACGGCCGCTGTGACTCGGCCCAGTCGGCGATCGGCGCGCCGAGTAATTCTCGCGTCTGCCGAGCCAACTCCGGCAGCACGGGAGCCAGATACACGACAATCTGCCGGAACAGATTCAAACAGACAGTGCAGATATCACGCAACTCTTGTTGTTTCGCACGATCGATTTTCCACGGTTGTTTTTCGTCCCAAAAACGGTTTGCCTGGTCGGCGAGCCACATCACTTCGCGCACGACCGTATTTGTATCGCACCGCTCGTACGCCTCGGCAATAACATCGGCTTTTCCAGCACCAGCGGCGAACAAGCCGTTATCGTCAGGGTATGTTGAAGAAAGTTCGATTCCTTCCAAAAAACGGGCGGAACGACTGGCGATATTCACAACTTTGCCCACCAGATCGCTGTTCACCTTGGCGATGAAATCGTCGAAGTTGAGATCGAGGTCATCGAGCCTCGGACCGAGTTTCGAGGCGAAATAATACCGCAGATACGTCGGGTCGAGATGCTTCAGGTACGTCTGCGCGAGAATAAACGTCCCGCGCGACTTCGACATCTTTTCCCCGTCGACGGTCAGAAAGCCATGAATGTGGACTTTCGCCGGGAGGCTGAATCCCGCCGTCTTGAGCATCGCGGGCCAGAAGAGCGTATGGAAGTACGTGATATCCTTGCCGATGAAATGATGGATCTCGGTCTCGGAATTTTTCCACCACGTATCGAGTTCTTCGCCGTTCCGCTTGCACCACTCCCACGTCGAGGCGATGTAACCGATCGGGGCATCGAACCACACGTACCAGTAGTTGCCGGGGCTGTCGGGAATTTCAAAGCCGAAGTATCGCGCCGGCCGCGAGACGTCCCAGTCGCGCAGCGGCTCGCTCAGAAAATTCTGCTTGAGGAAGTTCGAGACTTCGGGTTGCAGATGATCGCCGGTCTGCGTCCATTCTTCGAGAAACGCATGCAGGTCTTCGATCCGCACGAAGAGTTGCGTGCTCGAACGGAGTTCGGGTTTCGCACCGGAGATCGTGCTGAACGGTTCGATCAACTCCGCCGGGCTGTAGTTGGCGAGGCACTTCTCGCAACTGTCGCCGTACTGATCGACGGCTCCGCATTTGGGACACTTCCCTTTGACAAAACGATCGGCGAGAAATGTTTTCACCTCGGGATCGTAAAGCCGCTCGACCGATTTCTCGACGACGATGTTGGCTTTGCGAATCGCCGACCAGATGCGTGCGCACAACTCGCGATTTTCTTCGCTGTTGGTGCTGCCGTAGTTGTCGAACTCGATCTGAAAGCCGGTGAAGTCGCCGACGTGGGCCGACTTCATCTCGGCGATGAGTTCCTCTTCGGAGCGCCCTTCCTGCCGGGCGCGGATCATGATCGCCGTCCCGTGAGTGTCATCGGCGCAGATGTAAAGGCAGCGATTCTGGCGGAGTTTCTGAAAACGGACCCAGATGTCGGTCTGTAAATACTCGACCAGATGCCCTAAGTGGATGTGCCCATTGGCATAAGGTAAAGCAGCGGTGACGAGAATCCGACGGGGGGACATGCAAACTCCTGAGCGGTACACTGCAAGTCGCGATTAATAATCGTAAATAATTGTGTCCATGTATGTTGCAGCCGCAACCCTGTTGGTTCCTTGTTCGAAATCCGATTCAGGTGTCCGCCGAGATCAATCGGCAAGGTCAACTCACGAATGACAAGTTCGCTTCCGCTTCAAATGGGTGCGGGGATTGTAGCTTTACGGGGCCGCAAATCGCAATTCCGAAAGAGGATGGCACAGGTCAATGTGAGAAAATGGACGGCATCTTGCTCATGCGGGACGTGTGGGGATCCGATAAGTAGAGTCCCCTGAAAAATAGCCTGTGGATGACGCCCGCTTGAGGGGTTTGGGATGACTTGACCCCTTGAAATCGGCGAGGTTCACGATAAATTCTTTTTTCCTCGGCGAACCATTGACAGGCAGATTTGGTCCTGTATGATGACAGACGAATCAATCACACCAGCGGGGAGAGTCCCGACAGTGGGATTCCCGACGGTGTCGGGTTTTCTGACAGGGTCTGGTTCTTGGCTGTGTGATTTTGCTCTTTGACAATATGGTGGGTGTGTGAGAGACGTTCAAGAAGTTTGAGGAACGTACGAGCGGCGGTCTCGTGACGTGAAGGTGCGACCTGTCACGTAAGTCTTCTGCATATGGTGCAATTTA
>JBJXGP010000389.1:0-11821 GCA_046160425.1 Planctomycetaceae bacterium | reverse complement strand
ACATCCGCGGCGGAAGCGGGATTCGTCTGACGACGGCGAAATTTTATTCGCCTCACGGCCGGACCTTGGGTAAGATTGGAGTCCGACCCGACATCGTTGTCCCGACTCCCGAAGAAAAACGCTTGATTTACCGGGGACTGCCGAGACAGGACTGGAACGACGATCCGGATATTCAAGAGGGTTTACGAGTTCTTCAAAAGCAGATTGCCTCTTCATGAGCGGTGAGCAACCAGACTGGGTTCTTCAGGGTCGCGGCCAGCCCCCACAGGTATTGTGGTCGTTCTCGACCGAAGGCTCGCTGATCGGTCTGGAAGCGGCTCGTGAATCGGGTGAATTGCTCGCCGCGGATGACACCGGAAGTTTATATCTCGTCGATCGTAAAGGTCGCTTCCAGTTCGTCTCGCATCAATTTCGGAATGTCCGCGCGATTGTATTCGCCGATACGGGCGACTTTTTTGTGGTCCTCATCGGTGAAACCGCAATCGGGTTTTACAATCGCAAGGGGGAAGAACTCTGGTCGCTCGACCTCCCGGAAGTTTGTCTACAGATCGCTCTCGATCCGCGCGGAGATTATCTGCTCATCTGCCTCGTGGATGGTCGGAATCTCATCATCGATCGCAATAAGAACACGATCAGCCGGTTTGAAACGGTTCGTCCGTTGGCATTTGCCAGATTTCTGATCGAATGTCCGGAACTCATCGCCGCCGCGGAGTACGGGTTGATCTGCCGACACCAGTTGGATGGATCGCAAGTCTGGGCCGACAAGACCTGGTCCAATATCGGCGACATCAGTATCGTGGGTAGCGGCGATGCCATCTGGATTGCCGGTTACAATCATGGATTGCAACTCTACGATTCCGACGGGATCAACCGCGCCTCGCTGGTGACGGAGGGGACCGTCAATCGCGTTTCCGTCTCCTACCGGGCAGAGCGAATCGCCGCATCCACCATCGAACAACATTTGTACTGGCTGGATGGAGACGGCGAACTGTTATGGGGAGCAAACACCGAGACGGATATCCGCCGGGTCATCGCCGACCCGTTGGGCAAACGTATGTACTGCGGCCTGAATCAAGGCAGAATTATCTGTCTGGGGTGGTCAGCGGATCGCTAATCTCGCTATTTGATCCCAACAACGGCCCGGCATGGACATCGCGGTTTCCGGGGTGAGAGGGCTTTCTCGCAAGGTATCCGGAACGCCGGGAATCCTCTCCAGTCGGTTCATTTTTTCGTAAGTCGTTTTGACTCTTGGAACTTCAAGACGGTATACTACAACGGTCGGGCACATCTGTTTGGGCAATCTCACGTCATCTATCCGAAACGACCGATCGAGGGTCATCCAGGAGTTCGGGTGCTCTTGGTAATTTTGCTTCCGACTTTTCAATGTGGGCGCGCGCATTTTTTGAGCAACTATCGAAGGACTGTTCTTAACACAGTTTGCGTGTCGTGACTACGCAATGCGACGGTCTTCGAGTATTTGAGTCGCGTTTCCGATTTGGGGTAGCCTGATGTCGTCTGAATCGAACGTTTCCGATAAGAGCAACAAGCCGGGTAGTTCCGGCAAGTCGCCCGGTTCGGAATTCGTCAATAATAAATTGGGGAAGTATCGCATCGAGAAAAAGATCGGTGCGGGAGGAATGGGCGCGGTCTTCCTCGCGGTCGACGTTGAACTGAATCGAACGGTGGCCCTCAAGATTCTCCCCCGCGAAAAAGCGCAGAATCCGACCCTCGTCAAGCGCTTCAAGTCGGAGGGACAAGCCGCCGCCGTCCTGCGTCACCAGAACATTGTGACCGTTTACGAAGCGGGAGAGGCCGACGGTTACTTGTACCTTGCCCTCGAATACGTCGAAGGGACCGACGTTCACAACCTCGTGGCCAAGCGCGGGGTTTTGCCCGTCAAGCGGTCGATTGAAATCATTCGACAGTTGTGCCGCGCCCTGCAGCATGCCTACGAACAGAATATCGTACATCGCGACCTTAAACCTTCGAACTTTCTGATCAAGCGCGACGGGACCGTCAAGCTCACGGACATGGGGCTGGCCCGTTCGATCGACGAGACCGTCGAAACCAACATCACTCGTGCGGGAACGACCGTCGGTACGGTCGACTATATGTCTCCCGAACAGGCGCGAGACAGCAAAGCCGCCGACATCCGCAGCGACATCTATTCACTGGGATGTTCGTGGCATCATATGCTGACGGGGGATCCGCCGTTTCACGAAGGGAGTCTCACCAATAAGCTTGCCGCCCACGCTACAAAAGCGCCTCCGGACCCGCGCGAAAAGAATCCGCTGGTTCCAGAAGGCGTTGTCGCGGTCATCCGCAAGATGCTGGCAAAGAACCCCAAAGACCGATACCAGACCCCTCAGGAACTGCTCAACGATCTCGATAATACCAATCTGACCCGAGAATCGATTTCCAATAATGTGCTGGCCGCACTGGCCGACGCCGACGGGGAGCCGCAACCCGTCAAGAAGCGCGCGGCAACCGCGTCGAGCATCGAACTTCCCCCAAAAATGGAATCGGTGCCGCTGCTCTCTGAAGCGAAATCGATCAACATTTCGGCATTGAAGATTTCCGGAATTCTGGTCATCGTGCTGAGCGTCGTAGGATTGTTCTGGTGGCTCACTCAGGGACTGAGTTCCTCGTTCGACATGGGAAACACATCTGGCAATCATCCGTATCTCAACCCTGACGAGGGATCTCAAGGTGCGGGTTCACAAAATGATACCGGCTCGTCGCAAGAAGGGGGCGCGAATTCGCAGGTCGCAAATGTCAATCTTCCGAATGCTCCTCTGCCGGGGGCATTGGAAAGTACGCCGGGATCACCTCCACGCCCGGGAACCAACCCCGTCGCGGGAAATTTGCCGTCGGCACCAACCTCGGCCCATTCGAAGACAGCACCACTCACGAATCGCGAAGGGGAAACTCATTATCTTCCCGAGTGGTCGCAGTCGAATGCGATGCTGGAGCATTACCCGATAGCGCCACAACTCACACCTCAAGCGAATCCGAAGCCATCTGCCGGAAAGCCTGGGCCAGGTTCAAATGATCCAGGCAAAGGAATTGCCTCGGGGCCGCGTCCAGGTTCAGCAACACTTCCCGCATCAGGAGGTTCCCGTCCACCTAATTCCGGCTCTAAAAGCGCTCCCGGCGTTCCGATCAATCTTCCCACGGCACCGCCACAATCGACGTTCACGCCTCGGCCGCGTGCCGACGTCACGCTCAGCGCGCGGCCCCCGCGGATCGGAACCCCGGCACCAGGTGTATCGGGCGTCCCACTGCCGGTTAATGGGAGTGGGGCATCCCCCACTGATTCTGGAACGTCCTCGCAAGTCACCGAAGCGGCATTCTCGTTGCCCGACATTCTCAAGCAATTGACGGAAAAAGGGGGAACGATCGACCTCAAAGGCTCCGGCCCATTTCTCTTGCCCCCTACCGAAGTGCAAAAGAAGAAACGGCTCGTGCTGCGAGCGGCAGAAGGTTTCAAGCCGATCGTCGTCTTTCAACCTAATCACACGGGGGAGACGACCGTCGACAGTCTTCTCAGAATCAGCGACGGGTCACTGCACCTCATCGGAATCAATTTCGTGATGATCGGCGAACAGTTCGAAAATGCCGAACCACTGTCGATGATCGAAGTTCGCGGAGGCGATCTGGCGGTACACGATTGTTCGTTCACCCTATTCGGAAAACGATCGGGGACCACTGCCGCATTTCATCTGTCGGGTGTCGGCCATTGGGAAGACCGCCAGCCGAAACACCAATCGCGCACCTTTTTCAACCGTGTCTGGATTCGTGGAAACTCCCTCACCGGCATCGTCATCGATCAACCGGCGGTGGATCTGATCGTCAACAACTCGTTATTTGCACTGGGTTCCGCCGCGGCGATTTCATTTCAACAATCGGCTCCTGCCACCGACGCCACAACGGGCGCGGCCCCAACTTCTACAAGTCCCGTTCCTCCTGCTCAACGAATCTGTCGCGTGGTTTCCAGTACGCTGGTTTGCAGTCCGGCATGGGATCTCCAACCGGGAACTGCCAAACTCTTTCCCGCGACTCAGATCGCCACGGCGAATTCGATCATTGCCACTCAGCGTCGCGATAACCATGCAGCCATGTTTCGTTCCAGCGCTCCGATTGAGCCGCTGAACGATGATACAAAATCCTCGACGGAATGGATCGATTGGATATCCGAGGGTACGGTCTTTTGCGGGTGGTCCAATCTGATTGAAATCGGCGGTGAAAACGGTCCGTCACCGAAGCACCTGAAGGACGAGCAGGATTGGAACTCATTCTGGAAAACGCCCATCAAGGGTCAACCGTTTCAGACGGAGCCTTGGCCTGCGGAAGCCATCGACGACTTCGGACAATCGACGCCTTTCGACTTCGAACCGACGGGCGTATCGACGCATTCCCCATCAGCGACGTCGGCAATCGTCCCCGGCTGTTTCGTCGAACAATTGATCTCGCCCGATGCGCACCAGTTCGCGCGAGCCGTCGCCTGGGCCAAGAAACCGGCGATTCCCGTCGATCACTTCGATTACTCTTCAGCCAACGAGATCGCCGTCAATCTGAACGAAAACGATCTGGGAAAATGGATTTCAGAGCAGACGCTGCCCGAGACCATCGTGATCCGTGCGACGGGAAGCGGTCGTTGCAAAAGCAGTTCCGTCCAAATCACGGGGAAATCGGTCTCCATCATCTTTGAGCACGATGAACATGATCCGCTCACTTTGATTCCGCAAATGCCCAAATCGGCCCCCGGAGTACAAAGCACACCTCTTGAAGCATTCTTGAACGTGACCGATGGAAAACTGAAACTGCAAAATGCCCGCATCATCATCGATAACATGCTGGACCGCCGCCCTACGCCGATACCGAGCTGGATGTTGCACGTTGAGCGGGGAAGCTTTGAGTTGGATGGTTGCATCTGCCGCGGTCCACAAGCTCCTCCCAAGAATTGGAAGGGGTTAATCGACTGGACGGGGCGTGCGCCCGAGCGACAAGACGCACCCACATCGGCTGCCGTCTTTAACGACACACTTCTTTACAGCCCGGGAACGCTGCTGAGGATGGAATTGAACGGACAAATCTGGCGGGGGCGAAACTCCGCATTCATCAGCACGGGGACCATCGCCCAATTCATTCTCCTGAATGCCCAGACGTCGAATGTCGTGGATTTGCAGCGGTGTACGCTGGCGTCCACGAACCGATATTTTTTCATCTCGACATCCGAGGCTCACCAGACATCCGAACCTCGACTGCATTTCTTCACGGAAGAATGCGCCTTGGCACCCTTCAGCAACACGCGTGCCGACGAAAATTCCCCTCAAATACTTCTGACGACTCCCAGGGATCTCGCAAAGGAACAGCTCGATTGGTGGGAATACTCCAACGCGTATTCCGATTCGATTCAGTTTTTCCGCGTGCAGGAAAACGATCTCCCCGGCACGGCGCAAAAGTTTTCTACCGACTGGGAACAATTTTGGGGATCGGCTCGCATTCAACGCCCCCTGACCGGCCAAAATGTCGTGGTTTTACGAGGGCACAGTAAACAGCCTGCACAAGCGGCTGCAACTATCGACGACTTTAACCTCGATCTGCGGACAAAAGCCGGCAGTTGGAGCGAGTTCGGCGGGCCTATCGGCGCCCATATTCAATCAGGCGACGAAGCGGGACCATCTACCACTCGTCCCAAAACGACGCCCAAGAACCCGGCACCGGATAAGCCGGGCACCAAACCCAAATCGAAATTCGATTTCTGAACGCCATATCGAAGAGCGACACGGTTGCTGCCGCTCTTTCGCGGCGAGTCAACGCTGCCGATAATTGTCCGGCGGCTCAATCGTGTCAGAATTCGTTTTGGCCAGTTTCACGAATTCGTCGATGCAGGGGGGACAACAAAAGCGATATTCCTTGCCATCGACAATCCAGGTACACGCATCGTTCGCCTTCGTTTTTGTGATCGGACAGATCGCATCCCCCGCCTTAGGCTTGAAATCGTGCGATGACTTGAATCCTGCATATTTCTGCGAAGCCGTCTGCTTGCCGTTCGCCGTGATATCCGCCTCGGTATATTTCCCGCCAGCCGTCAAATAGAGCTGTCGTTCTTCCTCATCAACGACTTTATCGGGCATGGATTGCCGGTGCTTTTCCGCCTTCAACTGACAGGCAAATCGATATCGTTTTTCTCCGAATGCGATATTCGGCACCGTGATAATCGCATCTTGCCCCAAAACTGCATCGGGAAGTTTACCGACGAATTGAGATGTCTGACCCTGAGGATCGCCGACTTGCGGGACGGCCCGCATTTTGACGGTCACTGCTTCGAGGGCATCCGCGGTGCGAACGTAAGCCGTCAGTTCCTGTTCCGGCACGGGAAGCACGACTTCCTGATCGTGGTCGAGAGTGTAGAACCGCATTTCTCCCTCGGCAAAGAGCACTTCGACGTGGTAGTGATCGCTGCCGACCGAAACGATGATCCCCGAATGATCGCCGATGTAGTGGTCGTGCTCGGTCGGAACCTTTTCTCCGCCGCAGCCCACGACAAAGAACGAAATCAGCAGCAGCACTCGCATCGGGGTTCCATTGGTTTTCCAGCGACCGGACGTCGCGCACTTCTCGAGACATCGATCGTGAAAGCGTTCAAGACATCGCATATTGAACACAGCCCGAAGTAGATGGAACACTTTTCACGGCGTCTGTACGGTTTCTCCGTCATGGCGGTTTGCCAGGCGTTGAAAAACTCCCTTTTGGGCAGAGATCGATGAATTTCGCGAATCGATCGAATCGCCCAAAAATCGCACAGAACCGTCCGCAAACAGAAAAAAGGCGCCACCCGGATGCAGACTTCCAAATCCTGCCGAACCTCGACCGTCACAATTCAGATTGTAAGGATCGGGGGGCAGATTGAGAGAATACGCTCCGGTTCCCACGACCATCGATAATCCCTGCGTATCGAAGCGGTCCCAACCGTCGGTTCCGGCCCATGCGGCGGCGTATCCCTTCCACGATCGCTCGCCGACGAGAAACGTCATGCTGGTTCCATCGCTGATGCTGCGAAAGCTGACGGAAGAGTAACTCCCCAGCACGCCGTTCCCTTGAAGGTCTTCCAGTCCGTTGAACAGGCAATCGGAATGCCATGTGTCTCCAAACGAACCGATATAATTCGACGTCGACGTCGGGATGCCGAACAATCCCCCGCCTCCCGGCGGTCCCGGCGGCGGCGTCGGTGGAAGGGGATGACCGATAATCGATTCCAAAATCATCGGCTGTAGAAAGGGGATTGCAACAGCCATCGCCCGTGGACCGGAGTGACTTGAACGTGATGCGATCGTCGAAACCGGTGCCAGGGTCGATTGCACAACTGAACTGGGAGGCAATATGAAACCGTTCATCAATCGATAGTTATGGACCTGTTGGGAGCCGATATCGCTCGGGCAGCGATATATCGACAAGGGAGTTCTCAATAACGGCTGCAGTGGTTCACTGACGAGGACATCGGCAAGCGAGTTATTATTCGGCCCGATCGCATTGTAGAGATTGGCTTGTTCGACGTAGGGCAATATCAGTGCCCCCCACCCCCAGGCTTGTGCTTCAGCCCCGTCGTGACTCAACGAATGTCCCACGCATCCCGGCGGAAACGTCAAATGCACATCGTGATAATTATGCAGCGCCAGTCCCAATTGATGCATTTGACTGCGGCATTGCATCCCCCTCGCGGCTTCCCGACTCGATTGCACGGCAGGTAAGATCAGCGCAATCAACAGTCCGATGATCGAAATGGCCACCAGGAGTTCGATCAGTGTAAATCCCGATTTGCGTAATCCAAGCATTTCAGCACCTCGCCTGCACCTCGAACGTGTTAATCGCCGCACGCATTATCTATACATTCTAATCCTACAGTGACATTCGTCAAAGCCAGAGTTACGATTTTTGCATCTTCAAATGGGGCAGTTTCCCACCATCGATCGAGAATAGTAGCGTAATCGATTTCGCCACCCGTTGCCTAGAAGGAATTTCAACTTCGTCCGGTTTCCCGGAAAAACCCACTGGACGAGCAATATTCACCGAGCTAATTTGCAATTTTCATGCAACGACCTGCGTGCCGAATATCGGGGAACCTCAACTCGACCTGGTCGATTCAAGGAGTGATGCTCAATGACGACGTTTTATGACCGTGCGCAACTGGCTCGGATGGTCGACGACTTTAACCGTCTCGGATACCTGTGCGTCGAATGCGCGTTGACTCCAATGCAGGTTGACCGGCTCAATTCCGCCGTCGATCGACACGTTCGCAATTTCCCCAACGATTGGGTTTCGCTCAGCGATTCGTTCTGCGAAGGAACGAACGTTCTCCCGCACACGGCCGACTTCGATGAAGTGATCGAAAACCCGCTGACGCTTGAAATTCTTGTGGCAATATTAGGCGATAATATCACATTCGAAGAATTTGCGATCATGCTTCGCAATCCGACGGCGAATTTGAACGAAGTCAAAGGCTGGCATCGCGATCTCATCCGGGAGTTTAACCGGCGGCATGAAATCGACGCCGTCTCGGTCATGTTTTACCTCTCGGACGTTTCGAGCACCGATCACTGTTTTGCCATCGTGCCGGAATCGCATAACCGCTTGCTCGACTTGAATCCCAAAGACATTCCGGTCGATGCCGGGGTCGACCTGATCGGCCCCGCCGGAACCGCCGTCTTTTTTCATGCGCGCGCGATTCACAATGCGCGGCTCAAGCAAAACAGCACGCAGCGCCGGACGTTGCAGGCTTATTATTCAAATCGCCTGGACCAGCGCACGAATGAATGGACGCAAATCCCCCCTCGACTTTATCTGAAGCAAGACTCAGATTTGCCGGCTCACTTCTATTCGAAATGGAACGTCAATAATATCCTGGATGGGGTCGGCAAACGTCCTTCCGATATCTCTCCGGATGTTCCCATGTCGGAAGCCATACGAGAAGTTCAGCGCCGCGCGAAATTGCGGATGTGAATCCGATACCGAATCCAAAATCCGCCCGCAGTCAATTCTCCTCGACGATGCATCACCGTCTCGCCGGATCCTGACGATAGAATGCTTGCAGGACCGCATACAAATCGGGACGTTCCTCCTCCAGTTCATCGGGCTGTTCAAAAAAACTTTCGGTAGCCACGGCGAAAAATTCGCCGATGTCGCTGCTGCCGTAACAATCGAGCACCGTCCAGCGCCGGTACCGGCAATCGTTAACCAGGCGATCGTATTCTCGATGGACCACCTCTTGCCAGCGATCATATTGCGCAGTGCTCGACAGAGGGGGAGTGCCATCAATGCTCTGTCCGTTGAGCATGTCGAGTTGATGGGCGAATTCATGCATAACCACATTGTGGCCTTTCGCCTCCCCGCGTCCCGCTGCGGCTGCGTCTATCCATGAGAGGATCACCGGCCCTTGAAACCAGGCTTCCCCCATGCGGTTCGAACGCTCTTCGATCTCGATCCCCCCTTTTGTGATCGTCTTGTCGGGTGCCACATACGCGGTGGGATAGACCAATATCGATAACACGTGATCGAAATACTCGTCGTCGAATCCGAGCAACAACAGACACGCCTGAGCGGCGATCGTGACTCTGATTTCATCGGTGAGCCGCAAACCGAGACAACCTTCCCAGTTTTTTTCAGCCACGAACACGCGGACCAGATTTCTCAATTTGGTTCGTTCGTCGTTGTTGAGTAACAGGAAATGCCGAACGTTGACGTTCAGAATGGATTCCCATTCCTGCGGAAAAGGCTGCGCCAGCAGTCGGCGGCGTCGACGGTTTGTGAGCCAGCGAAACAGCATCAGCAGCGGCTTTTGATTGGGATAACAATCGAGGACAGGAATAACCGGCAGATTGACACAATCACCAGAAACGAGTGCGCAAACACGATACAACACGCGCGGCAAGCCATTGAAGTACACCCGGAGGGATTCGAACCCCCAACCCTCGGTTCCGAAGACCGATGCTCTATCCATTGAGCTACGGGTGCAAGTTATTTATTTAATGTTACTTGCGTCGTTTTCTGGATTTCGTGCCCAATTGCTTGACACCTGTTTTGACACCTGATACACTGAATTGCGTTGAAAATGACACCCGCGAAGTTGTAGCTTCCGGGTGTCGGCCATCACCCACTACTTTTGAGAGAGAAGGTGACGACATGACGCATTCTATCACGTCCGGACACTTCCGCAAGTCCCTCAGTTCGCTTCCCGGTCCCGAAGATTTCACGGTCGATGAAGCCGTGACACCCGTTTTGACACCTGTCGAGAAGCCCGCTCGCAAGCGAAAACCTGCCAAGTCGACCGCCGACAAATTCCCACTGTTCAAGCACGCATCGGGACGGTGGTGCAAAAAGGTCAAAGGCCGGTTTTTCTATTTCGGCAAGGTCGCCGACGATCCTTCGGGCGAACTGGCGTTGAATAAGTGGCTGGACGAAAAGGAAGATCGGCTTGCCGGCCGTACTCCGCGTCCCAAAACGGACGGGATGACCGTGATGCGTCTGGCCAACGCTTTCATGACGGCCAAGAAGCACCTGTTGGAAACTGGCGAGATCAGCGAACGGACGTATCACGGCTATTATGCAGCGTGCGAACGTCTGATCAATGAAATGGGCAAGTACCGTTTGGTGTCAGATTTGGCGTCAGACGACTTTCGCAGGTTGCGCGTCAGTTATTCCAAGACACGCGGGCCGGTGAGCTTAGGGAACGAAATCCAGCGCGTCCGCATGATTTTCAAGTATGGCTTCGATGCCGGGCTGATCGATGCACCAGTTCGGTTTGGACAGGACTTCAAAAAGCCGAGCCGGAAGACGCTACGGATTCACAGAGCAGAAAAAAAGCTCGCGCACGGCAGTCGAATGTTCTCCGCGGATGAACTCGGCAAGATCCTCAATGCTGCTGATCAGCCGTTGAAGGCCATGATCCTACTCGCCGCGAATTGCGGATTCGGTCAATCTGACCTTTCATCACTCCCACTGTCGGCGATCGACCTGGATGCCGGTTGGATCGATTACCCTCGACCGAAAACCGGCGTCGACCGACGCTGCCCGCTCTGGAGAGAGACGATCGAATCCGTCCGCGAAGCGATCAAGAAACGACCGGCGCCGAAGGATGACGCCGACAAGGGCTTGCTATTCGTTACAAAATATGGGCATCGTTGGGTGAAGACGAACGCGAACAAAACTCCCGATGATGCGATTGGCAAAGAGTTCGCAAAGCTGCTGAAGTCGCTGGAAATCAAACGAAAGGGCGTATCGTTCTATGCGATCCGGCACGGCTTTGAAACGGTGGCAGGCGAGTCTCGCGATCAGGTGGCCGTCGATCACATCATGGGTCATGCCCGAGATGATATGGCGAGCCTTTATCGTGAATCGATCGGCGATGACCGTCTGACCGACGTCGTGAAAACCGTCCATCGCTGGTTATTTGCGACGGAAGGCGGTGCAAAATGAGTGACGCACCAGAAAACCTGATTCGCGACATTGAATCGCTTCGCCGAGCATCAGACAAAGGCTGCCGGGAACCGATCATCAAAATCGGTTATTGGTGGCAGAAACTACATGGCAAGCCACTGGAAGGATATCGCGAACTTCAAGAATACTTCGTCTCGGTTCGTGGTATGGAATGCCTTGATTTCGAACAAATGACGCTAATTAAGATAGCAGATCTATTGGAACACCACGCTGCGAAGTTGAGTAAAAAGACAGCTTCCTCTGAAAGGCCGACCGCACCAATTGATTCTTTGGATTCTCGCGCGCTGGCGGCATTTTTGAATCATCGTGACTGGACGAAAATACG
>JBJXGP010000388.1:0-3403 GCA_046160425.1 Planctomycetaceae bacterium | reverse complement strand
CAACTGCTCGTCGCCACGATCCTGTCGGCTCAATGCACCGACGAGCGGGTCAATATGGTCACTCCGCAATTGTTCAAGAAATACTCGACTCCCGCTGCTTTAGCCGCCGCCCGACAGGAAGAACTGGAGCAGATCATTCGCAGCACGGGGTTCTTTCGTGCCAAAGCAAATAACCTACGGGGAATGGCTCAGAAACTGGTCGACAATTTTCACGGCGAATTGCCGAGAACCCTCGAAGAACTGACGACTCTTCCCGGCGTCGGTCGAAAGACTGCCAACGTTGTCCTGGGAACTTGTTTTGGGCTTGCTACCGGAGTCGTCGTCGATACGCACGTCAAGCGGATCACGCGACTTCTCGGGCTGACCGAAAAGACGATCCCCGAACATATCGAAGCCGACCTCATCGAAATTCTGCCTCGTAAGGAATGGATCAACTTCTCTCACCGCTTGATCCATCACGGCCGCAGAATCTGCATTGCCCGCCGACCGCGCTGCACCGAATGCCCGTTGCTTTCCGTTTGCTGCCGCGTCGGTCTGCCGCCGTTGCCCTCGTCAGACGTTTCGTGAATAATAACAGCCATCCATCGCGTGATGTCTCATACAAGCATGCCTTAACGGTCAGCCCTGTTCGACAACGAAGCGGAGAAAGTACCATGTTGAATCGACGTGAATTTGTTTCTCAATCGGGCCGTGCCATCCTGGCCACAGGAGTGGCGGCACAAGCGTGGACTCATCTTTCCTCAGACCGGCAACTTTCGGCAGCAGAGGACGACAAAGACGTGACGAACAACGACAAGCAGCCTATCATCGATACGCATCAACACCTGTGGGACTTGAAAAAGTTCAATCTCCCCTGGGTCAAGGATCCCGGCCTCGAGTCGATGAACCGCAATTACCTGATGTCGGATTACCTCGAAACAACCAAGGGGTTCAACATCGCCAAGACAGTGTATATGGAGGTCGACGTCCATCCCTCGCAACAGCAGAAGGAAGCCGATTACGTGCTCGCATTGTGCGACAAAGAGGACAATCCCATGGATGGTGTGGTCATTTCCGGCGAACTGCATCAGAAGGAATTCGCCCCTTACATCAAAACACTCGCCGAGAATTCATTCGTCAAAGGAGTCAGAAAGGTTCTGCACGGCTCATCGACTCCTCCTGGACACTGCCTGCAACCTCAATTCGTCGAACACGTGCAGCTACTGGGAAAACTGGGCCTGAGCTTCGATTTATGCATGCGCCCTGAAGAGGTCATCGATACCGTCAAACTCGCCGACAAATGTCCCAAGACGCAATTCATCCTCGACCATCTCGGTAACATGGGCGTGGCATCGCCCGATGAAAAGTTGCGCAAGAATTGGGAGCACGCGATTCAGGAACTCGCACAGCGGCCGCACGTCGCCTGCAAAATCTCCGGAGTCGTGGCGACGGCGAATGAAAAGTGGAAACCCGCCGACCTGGCGGATCTCGTCAACTACTGCCTCGACGCGTTTGGTTCTGAGCGCGTCGTCTTCGGCGGCGACTGGCCAGTCTGTATGTTGCGAGCGACCTTACCGGAATGGATTCTCGCACTTCGCGAAATCGTGCAGGACCGGTCGGAGGAATTCCGTCAGAAACTCTGGCACGACAATGCGATCAAGATTTACCGCTTGAGCTGATCCGAACTTCCGGCACATCGACGCCGGTGCGATGCACATCAATCGTCGATCGGCTCAAATTGGTGTTCCTCGCGCGTCGATTCGAACTCAAACGAATCCCCCTTGGAGCGCCAATAGACTTTGATGGGAACTTCGTGAAACGGCAGTTGCTCGCGCAGCACGCCGACCAAGTATCTCCGCCAGGTTTCATCGATCAACTTCGCATCGTTGCACTTCATGACGAGCGTCGGGGGCTCGATCCCGATCTGTGAGGCATAATAAATTTTCGGCCGTTTCTTTCCCTTGGAGGAGGGAGCGTACTTCGTCAGGGCATCCTTGAGCACCCGGTTGAGCCGGCCGGTACTGACGCGCGTGCCGCACTGCTTGAACATCGACTGCGCGAGATTGATTAACTTCTTGACGTTTCGCCCGTCCTTCGCCGTGATACAGGCAACGGGAACGTACGAAAGCGTCCGAAAGGTTCGCGCCAGATAATCTCCCCATGACGCCATTTCCATCCCGCCCTCTTTTGCGAGATCCCATTTGTTGGCGACGAAAATGCAGGGTTTCCCCGCGGCTTCGATGTCTGAAATAAGATGCTTGTCGACTTGTGAGATCGTCTGCGTGGCATCGAGCAGCATGAGCACGATATCAGCCCGTCGAATGCTTCGTTGAGAGCGAGTCAATCCATAATACTCGACATCATTGGCCAGACTTTTTTGCTTTCTCACCCCGGGAGTATCGATCGCCACGAACGATTTCCCATCGAGTTCGAAGCGGACGTCAACACTGTCACGCGTCGTCCCTGCGATTTCGCTGACGATCATGCGTTCGGTCTGTGCAAGCGAATTGAGCAATGTGCTCTTGCCGACGTTCCTTCGCCCCACCAGCGCAAGTTTCAATTCGGGTTTCGCCGAGGCCGCCGCCCCCATTTCCTGTTCGTCCGGATGTTCGGCGGGGAGCAACTCCATGATCTGTTCGATGAGGAGTTCGCGGTTGCGATTTCCGGGGATGCTCGTGGTCACCAGCGGAAGGTCGATTAATCGCAAAAACGCGCTCGCCTCCACATCGAGCTTCGGCGAATCGCACTTGTTGACCACGAGGATTTTCGGGCAATCGATTTTTCGGAGCCGGTCGGCGACGACGCGATCCAGCGAATTGGTCCCCGCGTTGCCGTCGACAACGAACAATATGAGGTCAGCCTGCATGATGGCGATATCGATCTGGCGATCAATATCAGCCGAAAGATCGTCGCGATCGACGATGCCGATACCGCCGGTATCTATCAACTCGAGATACCGATTTTTTTCGTGCATCAGATACGTAACGCGGTCCCGCGTGACGCCGGCCATCGGGTCGACAATTGAAATGCGATGCCCGGCCAGCCAGTTAAACAGCGAGCTTTTACCGACATTGGGACGCCCCACGACGACGACGTGAGGTATTGACGAATTCATAACCGTTTTCCAAATGGATGGATTCTGTGCGCGAAGGACGAACCCCCCGAATCACTGAATATCTGCTGAACATTTCCGGCCGGTGCGATGTCTCCCGCCGATTTGTGATTTTCTCCTGTCGAAAACTTTGCGAGATGCTTATTGTATAGCTTTTGCAGAAAACGGATAGGCTCCGACAGGTTTCCAGCCAGGGCCGATCAATGACGACAGCGTCGATTTCTTCGATAACAAGCTACGTTGTATCGGCTTACGTCTACTACGATTAGCGTAGTTCCCTCTCGATCGAAAGCATCGCCTTGGCACCTTCCG
>JBJXGP010000387.1:0-9483 GCA_046160425.1 Planctomycetaceae bacterium | reverse complement strand
AGGTTCTCACCAGCGGACGCGACCGTCAGGTTCGTTCGTGGAACCCCGCCAACGCTCAGCAGATTCGCGCGATCGGCGGATTCGGCAACGAAGTCTTCCGCATCCAGGTGACTGCCGACGGCAAGCTGTTCAGCGCCAGCGCCGACCTGCAAGCCCGGCTCAACACCGTCGCCGACGGTGCCGCCGTCCGCAGCTATCCCGGCCATACCGACTGGGTTTATTGCATCGCGTACAATCCCGCCACGAAGATGCTGGCCGCCGGCAGCTTCAGCGGCGAGATCAAAGTCTGGAATGAAGACGACGCCGCCGTGATTTCGAGTTTCTTCGCAGCCCCGGGGTATGTCGCCCCGGCGAAGTAAGTTCAAATTTACAGATTAAAATCACAAGAACACGGAAATCCCCAATACCAGTGGGTTTTTCCGTGTTTCTTTTTTTGAGTGTCGACAAACATCGACATTTCAATGAGATTCATTTCCATCTACTCAGTGATTCGGTTAATTATTATAATTTGGCTCATAAAATCCATGATACGCAATGACGAATATTGGAAAGCCGCATGGGAAAGTACGACAAATTGCTTCAACGAATCATGAGTGGCGACTCAGATGCCAACATTCCATTTACTGACTTGACACGATTGTTGACGCATTTCGGTTTTGATGAGCGGGTACGAGGCGACCATCACATTTTTTCTCGTTCGGATATCGAAGAGATCATCAATATCCAGCCCAATGGCTCGAAAGCCAAACCGTATCAGGTGAAACAAATTCGTAATCTCATTTTCAAGTACAAATTAGGAGCGGACGATGTCGGCCAAATATGAAATGATCATCTACTGGAGCCGGGACGATGACTCGTTTCTTGTCGAAGTCCCTGAACTGGCCGGTTGCATGGCGGATGGCGCGACGTATCAGGAAGCGGTTGCAAACGCTGAAAAAGTGATCGCCGAATGGATTGAAACGGCCAAACAACTCGGACGCCCTATTCCTGAGCCTCGCGGACGATTGATGTTCGCGTAGCACAAGTTGAAGTCCAGTTCGCAAAACCGACCCCAAGGAGCAATTCGTGAACACTGCCGTGAAGTCGAAGGGAACCTGGATTCACCGTTTCGCGATTCGATTTTCCACGGTCGTCCTCACGATCCTGATCTACTGGCTGCTCGGGTTTCTGGTGTCGGACATCAAGTCGATTGAAGGTCCGGACTACTCCGCCATCGAACGGCAATACCTCGACGATAATCTGGTATTAAAGCGGACGATTCTCGAAGATCAGTTCGGCGAACTCACGCGGCAAATCTCCAACTTGACCGAAAAACAGCGCGTCGTGGGAGACAGTTCCCAAAATCTGCAACAGACGATCAATCAACTGCTCGAACTTCAAAAACTTGGAATCCAGAAAAATGTCGCCTTTTCCGAAGCCGAGCAAACCAACTTCACGAACAGCCTCAATCTGTTTCTCGACAATCAGAAGAAGTATTACGATCTGAATCAATCTCTCGCCGAGACCTTGATCCAGAAACAGGAACTCGAAAAAGAAAAGGGAATTCTGGAACAACAGCTTGAAGTCCAACGCCGACCCGCACGCGAGCAATTCGAGCGGGAATACGATACCCACCGGCTCAGGCTGGCTTTCTTTCAGCTCCTCGTGCTCGTGCCGATCATGCTCGTGGCGGCGACGTTGATGGTCAAAAAGCGGACCAGCATCTATTTCCCCTTGTTTCTCGCCTGCGGCCTGGCGACGTTGATCAAGGTAACGCTGGTGCTGCACGAGTACTTTCCGACACGGTATTTCAAATACATCTTCATCATCTCGCTGTTGATCGTCGTCGCGAAGATCCTGATTTATTTCATCCGCACGATCGCGTACCCCAAAGCGCAATGGTTGATCAATCAGTATCGCGAAGCCTACGAGCGATTTCTGTGCCCGGTTTGCGAGTATCCGATCCGCACCGGCCCTCGTCGATTTTTGTACTGGACTCGCCGCACCGTGAACAAGATGGTCGTTCCCACCGAACAAACCAATGAGGAAGAAGTTTATACCTGCCCCTCATGCGGCAGCGGCCTGTTCGAAGAATGCACCGCCTGCCACAAGGTCAGGCATTCGCTTTTGCCACACTGCGCGCACTGCGGAGCCGAGAAGAATGTGCTGTCGGAGAAAACCGCCACGTAATCCACTCACTTGTTCCGCAGATCGTAACACGCAAGCTCCAACTCGTTGCGGATGAACAGCAATCCGTTAGATAACGCCGGGGCCGAGTAACACGGTCGCTTGAACATCGGCTGCGGCGACAAATAGCGGACTTGCAATTCTCGCGGATTGTCGTCGACCATCCCGAGATAGCCGTACTCTCCCAGCAGGATGCAGCGGTTCTCAACCCAGAGCGAGGCGCCGCGGCAGAGTTCGGACGACCATTCCCACATCAATTCCCCGGTCCGCATGTCGACGCAGCGAAAACTGGCCCCGTGATTCCGCATCGACGAAAAGCCGTAAACGTATCCGTCGCGGCAGATCAGATTGTTGAACGTGCTGTCGATGGCCCGCCGATCGCGCCAGACCTCCTCGTAGGAACCGTCGGGCAGAATCCGCAGACACAGGCAGCCGGGACCGGGTCCGATGGTGACGAGGACCAGATCGTTCCAGACCACAGGTGACGTGGCATTCACCGAATCGACTGTTTTGGAGCGAAACGGCACGCTCCACCAGACGCGGCCATCCCGCGGGTCGAGCGAGACCAGTCCCAGTTCCGTGAAGACAAACACATACCGCCGGCCGTGAATCGTGGCGGCGATGGGCGTTGCATAGCCGGCCCCATCTTCGGTCGCCGACCAGAGGGATTCGCCGGTCATTTTATCGAGAGCCACGATCCCCGAATTCGGTTTCTTGCCGCCGACGTTCAGAATCAGTCGATCCCCCTCCAACAACGGCGACGAACCGACCGCGAACAATTTTTCGGGGACGGCGAACTCCTGATTGAGGTGTCGCTTCCAGATGACGCTGCCGGAGTTGAGGTCGAGGGCATGGAAGAGTCCCTCCGCTCCCCACGTGTAAACGCGATCGTCATCGATGACTGGTGTAGCATACGGTCCGTTGCTGTACTCGTATTTGCATTTGAAGGCGGTCGGATAGGCGCACCTCCAGCGGGAGGCTCCGGATTCCGGGTCGAGCGATTCGACGATTTCTTCATCGCCGATGCGATGGAACAGAATCAGATGCTCGCCGAGGACGACGGGAGAGCTGTAACCGTTACCGATCGATTGGGACCATTTTTGCGGAGGCCCTTCCGCCGGCCAGTTGAGATTCAAGCCGAGTTCGGAGGACAACCCCAGATGAGTCGGTCCAAACAGGTTCGGCCAATCGGCGGTCGATTGCGTGCTGACAGGCTGAGTGACAATCTCGCTGCTGTTATCGGTCGTGCTTTTCGTTCGCGACAGTCCGGCACCGAATGCCATCAGTCCTGTCAGGCCGATGAGACAGCACGTCAACCGCACGTATTGTTGCCACGTTAATCGCGCGAGGCCATTGCAGGAAGCGTTCATCTTCGATACTCATCAAACGTAAGCGACATCAACTTCATTCTGCCAATACCATGCAATATGAAATCAATGTTCAAATTTGATGAAGAATCGGCTCAAACCTCGCGAAGTCGGCGTTCAGGCCTGCTTCGAACCCCATTCTTCGAGCACGCGGGGGATCAGGCGGGAGAGCCTTTCCCCTCCCTGAGCGGCGACGGCGAGAATTTTTTCGATCTCGACCGGTTCGAGGGCATCCGGCAAGCAGATGTCGGTCACGATCGATAAGCCGAGGACTTTCATCCCCGCGTGATTGGCGACGATCACTTCGGGGACCGTCGACATGCTGACGACGTCGGCCCCCATCTGACGCAACATGCGATATTCGGCGCGGGTTTCAAGATTCGGCCCGGTCACAGCGACCAGCACGCCGGTCTGATGAGGGATGCCCAGTTCGAGGGCAAGATTTCTGGTGAGCGTAATCAGTTCGCGATTGTACGGAGCCGACATGTCAGGGAAGCGGGGACCGAGGGCATCGTCGTTGACCCCTCGCAGCGGATTTTCGGGCATGAGATTGATGTGATCGTCGATGATCATCACATCGGCAAGCGAATACTGAGGATTCATCCCCCCGGCGGCGTTGGTGACGATCAGCAGTTCGGCCCCCAGCGCCCGCATGACGCGCACCGGAAAAGTGACCTGCTGCAACGAGTAACCTTCGTAATAATGGAACCGCCCTTCCATCGCGACGACCGGGACGCCGCTCAATGTGCCGCACACGAGTTGCCCGGCGTGAGACTGAACGGTAGAAAGCGGGAAATGCGGGATGTCGGCATATGGCAGAACGACGTCGGTGCGAATCTGATCCGCGAGGCCGCCCAGTCCCGTGCCGAGAATCAAGCCGACGCGGGGCCTACCCGCCCAGGATCGCCGAATTCGCTCCACACTTTCAGCGATCTGGTTGGAGAGCGAATTCACGCCGACTTCCCTTAACAGGCCGTTGAAAAAGTGTGCCGTTCCTGCCTTGCCCAGTAGTGAGGTTGATGATCGTTGGGAAAACACCGGGTGGATAAACCACCCGGCTCATGTATCTCGGCATTCAACCATTTTTCAACGGTCTGCCAAGCGAGCACGTCACGCGGATCGATGTCCATCCGCGACGAAGGCATAGAGGACACGATACCATTTTTCGACAAAGATGATCGGCAGGTTCCCATCGTTCAGGAGATCGAATCAGTAGTCTTCGTCATCGTCGTCGAAGTCGTCTTCTTCATCGTCCTCATCGTCGTCGACGTCGTCGTCCTCTTCTTCAAATTCTTCATCGTCGAATTCTTCGTCTTCGAATTCTTCGTCGTCGAATTCTTCATCTTCGAGTTCTTCGTCGTCGAATTCTTCGTCTTCGAGTTCGTCCTCTTCCTCGTCGTCTTCGAACTCCGCTCCCTCGGACTCCTCTTCGTCATCTTTGCGGCGTGCTCCGACAACGAATAGCGAGTTCACGAGGAGATCCCCGCCTGCACTTCCGGACTCCATCCATAACAGGAGATCCTGGCCAGACGTCTCGTTTTTCATGCGTGTGATCAACATCGTGTGAACCTGCTCAGTAGTAGTGACGGTGACAACAATTTACCAGCCCGTGCGAAGAACGCAAGACGACGGCAAGCTGACGCAAACCCAAGCGTTTCAGGTCGTCCTCTCGAACTTTTCACGGACTGATGACGAGTTTTTTCGCCGAGACTGACGAAATCTCGACTCTGATTAGTAAAGTTTTACCACTTTGTCAAGCGACATCCGAACCTGCAATTCCCGGTCCGCCGGAAATACAATTCCGGGATTGCCGATCTCACGAGGATTCTTATCATTTCCCCATTCGATGTCCAGTATCCTCACACGTTTTTTTCACAATATGACCATGCTCAATCACGGCCTCAGATTCGATGGAACGACCTTCTGGGTGACCCATCGCAGAGTCGAATACGGCCCATTCGATTACGAATGGAGCAAAGATTTCTGCGGGATGGAGTTGCTTTATCGTCAACTGAAGTTCGGCGAATACTGCAGCTCCGAAGAATTCTTCGCCGATCTCAAGGCCCACAACCTTCCGATGGCCGTCGTGCGGGTCGCCTCAGTCGTCATGGGCTGCATAGTTTTCGGCGTTTTGCAGGGCTGGCCCGAAGCGGAATGGCAACGGCACCTCAAGCAACGGCTGACCGATCTCGGTTATATCAAATTTACCGGCAGCATCAATTCGGAGTGAATTTGCCGGCCGATTCAGCCTCGACATTTACTTGCGCGGTTCGAATTCCGTCCCCGCCGCTTTCGCTGCCTTTTGCATGGCGGCATATCCGTCATCGCACGCAAGGGCAAATGGCATGTCGGTAAAACATTCGACCGCCGCTGCGTCTCGAAAGCGAATTTCCTTCAGCGCCTTAAAAACCTTCACGTAGTCCATCTCCCCTGCCCCGGGGATATGATGAGTCCATTTGGGATACGCTCCTTTGTGGTCCTTCAAATGCGCATGAAAAATGCGATCGTGAAAGCGATGGGCAAATTCCGCCGGATCGACCCCCATCAACGTCAGATAACACGGGTCGAAGTTCACCCCCATGTTCTTCCGATCGACGTCCTTAAACAACCGTTCCAGCGCGTCGGGAGAGTCGTTGATCCACTCGGGCCAAATGCCGTCGACGGCGATTCGGACGTGACGGGTGGCAGCGTCGTCGCAGGCTTTCTGCAACCAGTCGACGACGCGCTTCCACAATTCTTCGGGGGCGATGTCCTTTCGCGGCCCTCCCATGTGAAACGTCACGACATCCCCCCCCACCGCCGCCGCCAGGTCGGTCGAACCGATCAGATCGAGCGGCTTGCGATCGGGATTGTCGAACGAGCCTGTCAAGTCGGCATGGGTGATGATCGCTTCGACCCGCAGCTTGTCTTTCTCCGACGATTCGCGCGTCGCTTTGCGCAAAGCCTCGTCGAACGACCGCGGATCTTCCGACGGACCGTATGTCCCCGAAACATCAACGCTGGTGTACCCGGTCGCCGCAATGTGCGGATGGCATTCTTCGATCGTCATCTTCAACCGGTCGGTGTAACTGTAGGTGTAAAAGGCGAGTCGCATGTTGTGGTTCCTTTGTGCGTTCGCTGTCGATAAACTGCATCACTCCGGCCGGCATATGACAACGAAAATGAAGTCGTATTGCTTCCCACATGATACCGGCGATGGCCGGTTCGGTGAAGCAAACGAGTTATTTTCGAGGGGGACGACTCGGCGAGCTCAATTTGTAGGGTGGCGTCGAGCAGAGCTTTGGCCGCGCTGACCCACCGCAACGGCGCAAAGAAGATGGTGGGCACAGCCCACCCTACAATATTCACGCGGCGCGGGAGTAGCCGCGGGAGTTGTCGTTCTCGGCGGTGAAGGTTTCTTTCCCTTCGATGATCGATTCGGCGTCGAAACGCTTGCCGAAATACAGGTTCTGGGCTTCCTTATTATTCAGCACCGTTTCGGCGTCGCCGCTGACCAGTACCTTACCCGCGCAAATGACGTAGGTCCGGTCGGTGATCGTGAGAATTTCACGCTCGCGGTGATCGGTGATCAGCATGGCGATCCCCGAATCGCGGAGTTCGGCGATGATATCCTGAATGCTGTGAATCGTCACCGGGTCGATCCCCGTGAACGGTTCATCGAGCAGAATCAGATTCGGCTTGCTCGCCAGGCAGCGGGCGATTTCCAGGCGTCGGCGTTCTCCTCCCGACAACGTCGAGGCGGTCTGCCGGCGTTTGTCGACCAGACCGAACTGTGAGAGCAATTGATCGGTCGTGTAAAATCGTTCTTTTCGAGTGACCGGCAGATACTCGAGAATCGCGAGCAGATTCTGCTCGACGGTCAGTTTGCCGAAGACGCTTTCATCCTGCGGCAGATAACCCATGCCATGTTGCGCCCGCTTGTACATCGGCCAGTTGGTGACATCGACTCCGCCGAGAATGACTTTCCCCAGCGTGGGAGCAATCATGCCGCACGCCATGCGGAACGACGTCGTTTTCCCGGCGCCATTGGGGCCGATGAGTCCGACGATTTCGCCGCGATCGACGTTGAAGCTGACGCCGTCGACGGCACGCTTCCCGGGGTATTCCTTGACCAGGCCGAGGCATTGCAAAATCGGCATGTGGGATCCTCCATGATCCGACCGGTGGAGTCATCTATCAGCCGGCCTGTGAATGTCTTCACACTGGCGGACAAGCCGCCAGTGCCACCCGACGCAGACAAGCGCTCCGCTACGGAAACCCTGCGCGTCGCGGCTAACCAAAACGGTAATGTACCCGCAACGGGAAATTTCTCGAAGAGCAAATTATCTGATGCGTCTCATCCGACTGAGGTGGGGATAAAACGGGACAGTAAACTGCGGATAGTCGGTCGTCTCCCCCTTGACCGTCTTGTGGTTGAAGATGGTATATCCTCTCCCGTTATTCATAAATGGAATCGCATGCGGCCAGTAAATCAGGAACGCCTTCCCCACCAGTGCCGATCGCGGGACGGCATGGCGGCGTTCGGCATGACGCGAGTTCGGCCATAATCGGCTGTCCTGGCTGCGGGGACTGTTGTCGCCGAGCATGAAATATTCTTCTTCTCCGAGCGGAGCGAAATTCACGATCTGATGGTGGGCATCATATTCGCGTCCCCATTCTTCAGGATCGTGGAGCAGTTCCCGGAGATTGTGCGTGCTGCGGGAGTATTCCTGATCGCGGCCGAAGCCGTCCTCGGGCAAGCGTTCGGCTCGATAATAGATGTCGCGGTAAATCTTGAAGTCGGAGACAGTCAAGCTCGCTCCCGCGGCGGCGACTCCCGCCGGAGACAAGTCAGCACGCTGCGGTCCCGGATACGCGGGGCTGTCGTAGGTTCCGTTTCCTTCCAGGGGGATGACGGCTCCGTCGATCCACAACGTCAGGCGTTGATCGACATTGGCGAACGCGATCTCATAGGTTCCCGCACCTTGCAACGAGCAGGCGGCTTTGGCGATTTCAACCTGCTCCGCTTCATCGCGGTTCAGATGATCGTCGAGGTGATAGAGCGACACCTCACCGCGGGCAATATCGAACTGACAGCGGTAGCGACGGACCCCCTCGACCAATTCGAGCAACAGCAGGCCCGTGTCTTCCCGGACGTCGACCGTGCAACTCAGCGTGAGGTCTCCGGTCCAGTAGACGTCATCCATCTGGATGCGATTGTTCAAGCCTCCGCCGCCGGTCGCGTTGTACGAGCAGAAATCGGTGATCAACTGCGGGCGCGGGGCCTCGGCGATCGCCGCCCCTTCATTCGCACGCTCCCAATCGAGCGGAGAGGGGAGCAGATGCCGGTAACGCACCCAGCGCGGAGCATCCACTTGCGATTGCCCGGCCTCGATATCGAAGGTTCGCGAGTCTGCCTGCCACGTCCAACCTTGCGCATCCTGTTCCCAATCTCCCGATCGCTCTTCCGAGGGCTGAAGGGGTTGCCAGCGTTCGGGAAAACCGTGTTGCAGCAGCCGAGTTGCCGGCTTCGCGTGATCGTAGACGAGAATTTGCAGTTCCTGCTGTTTCGTCGGGTCGTCCTTGCGTTGAATCTCGAAGGCTCCCTCCGGTTCGGTTCGGGCGTAGATATCGCCGCGATTGATCTGGATTTCTTCCCCGGGCAAGCCGACGAGCCGCTTGATGTAATTGGTTTGCGGTTCTTCGGGATACTTGAAGACGGGGACATCCCAGCGCTGGGGATCGCTAATTTCGTAGGGAAACTTGTTGACGAGGATTCGATCCCCCTTGAATGCGAGATCGTCCTTGATGTGATTATCGAAGCGGCAATTGGGGCAGATCGCCGTCTCCAACCGCTGATGAGGAACGAGCAGATTCGAGTCTTTGTCGACTTCGTCGCTGGCTCCGAAAGCGAACAGCGTCTTGCATTCGTCGCAGTGTACTTCCTTATGCCGGCCGTACAGCGTGGGGG
>JBJXGP010000386.1:0-6941 GCA_046160425.1 Planctomycetaceae bacterium | reverse complement strand
GACGTCGATGGTAACGCCGTGAATCTTAGCAGCGGGACGTTTCATGACGCTCAACCGCTGCGGCGAGATATGCAAGCCGTCGTCGGCCACTCGGCTCCGACAGGGTGGATACTCCAAGGCCGCGACGCAAACCTGGAACGCGCACTATTGACAAGCCTGGCCCGCGAATTCAAAAAATGATCGAAACTGCCGCTATTCAATTCCAGCGGCTGAGTTGAACGCGGGCGTGTTCCAGATGTTGCTTGAGCAGCTTGACCTCTTGTTTGGGGCAAGCATGCAGGCACGATTCGAACAATGAAATGGCCTGACCGCATCGTCCGGCTTTCAATGCCACGAGAGCCAGGTCGCGCTGTTCGGAATAATTCCCCGGGAGCAAGGCGGCGAGCCGATGTTGCACGATCCACGCTGCTTCCCAGCGTTCCTGCGCGACATGCAGCCGTTTCAGATTGTTCAACATCCGAATGATGATCGTTCGCGTCCCGACCGGTTTGAGCGATTGCTTGATCTGATCGACGGGGATCTGCGTCATCTCCTGGAGAAAATGAATCGTTTCCTCTCGCGTCATGATCCGGCCGTGACTGAACGGGTCGATATATAAAGGCCCTTCAGAGGTATCGCTGCGCAGCAGAAAATGCTGCGGGCTTGAGACCCCGCGCAAAATGACTCCGGCACTCCGTCCGACCGCTTCGTAAAGGATCGACAAGGTGATCGGCAAACCGCGTCGGGTTTCGATGACGCGGTTCAGATAACTGCTGTCCGGGTTCTGATAGGCAGAGAGTTCGCCGAAGATGCCGCACGAATCCGAGAGTTCATGCTTGAGCATTTCCAAGGCGTCGCGTTCCGTCCGGGCTTTGGCGACAGGGCCGGCGAGATTGGCTCCATGATCTTCGATCCAGTTCAGCGTCGGTTCAAAATCGAGAGTCGGGTACGCATCGCGGGCAATTTCGAGCGCCGCCAGCGTCAAGTCGGCATCATTTCGGCGAGCCAGGAGCTTGATGAACTCGTTATCGCACATAAAATGCCCGTCACCCTGCATACGCTAGAATTTCTTGTCTTGCCCGATCACATGCAAGTATAGATCGGCTTCTCCCTTTGCGACAATCCCAGTTCCCCCTTCGCCAATCCACTGAACTGACCGACGATGTGTGACTGGGCGAGCCGAATTTCACAGGAGAAAAAGATCGAATGCTCATCAATCCGTGCGACAGATGGGTTGCTTCTGTACAATCGAATCGACGCCGACACATGCAAGCTGATTCATGGATGAAATCAAAGCCTTCGCAACCCCGCATTCCGTCTCAGGTTGCTGACGGTATCTCTGCACGATATCACTGAAGATCATCCTCTGACGCCTTGATCGGTTCCGATACCGAACGAGGGCTGACATTCAAGAGAAATGATTTCAGTTCCTGTTGAATCTCCTCTTCCCCTCGAAGTGTGCGTCTCCTCCTGTGACCGGTAAAACGATCTGCCGGACCGTAAATCTCTACTCGACACTCACTTTTCCAGCCGAATGTTTCGGCGAGGGAACTCGAAATGGCCAATGGAAGTCGCCATCCCGGAGCAAGAGGGACGGCGTACTCCTCCAACGCCCATGTTTCGATCCGCACCCGGCACCAGGGATGCGCTGCCGACCCGGCATCGACGAATCGCCGCACGTGAGAAGGCAACGCCGAGCGTCTGCGGTAGTCGATGTACAACTCCGCGCGAGCGGGTCGCGAGGCGTACAACTCCCACGCACACCACGGGTCACACCAACCCCACGGTGACAACATCGGAAACAACAAGGCCGACATCACAACCGTCGCCACAATTCGGTTTTTTCGCGCAACCTCACGCAGCGATGTCGTCAGTGGCGGCACTTCGCGCGTTTCGCACCGCATGAGAGCAATCAGGCATAATAACTCAGCGATACAGACCGCATTCCAGATATGCACCCCGCGACTGTGATTTAGCCCCGTCGGTCCCAATGCCAGTCCCAGGAGCAAATGCATCACCAGCGCGGCGTACAGTCCATAACGTTGTGTCCGCGAGAACAGCAACATCGCCGCCGCAATAGTTTCGCCGAGCGGGAGCAACAATGCCAGAATGGTCAACGTCGCCGGGGAGAAATCAATCGGCATGCCGACGGACTGAAACAATGCAGAGGTCAATTCCCGGCCGTGCGACGTCAGAAAACTGTAATCCCACTTCGACCATGCGGACCAGCCATAGATGCCGGCGAGAAGCAGACGCAACCACAGCGCAACCGTTTTCGGCTGCGAGAATGTCAGGATCCAGCCGGAGATCGCCAGATGCATCCACCAGGGCTGGAATCTCACTTGATCTCCGACGATCAGAATCCCTGTCGATAATAACCAGATCAGGAAACCGAACGTCGTTCGTCGATCATAATACGTCGCCAGACCGGCGAGCAACAAACCGATAAAATTCCCGATGAGAGCCGTCCATTCGAGCCAGAGGGGAAGGAACAATCCCCAGCCGACCAGCGGAATTCGCGGCAGCAGTGATTCGGTATCAGGTCGCCAGACGGGAAGCGTCGCGAACATCAGCAGCGAGCCCGAGACGCTCCACCAGTACCCCAGCAGACTCGGCAATTGAAGTTGGCGGACGGTTGGATGCGTCGACATACACAACTACCGGGCGGTCTCCAGAATGGGTCGCAGTGCTTCTTCGAAGGCGTTAGCCTGTCGCCAGAAACCCAGGTCGGTCGGATGCGATCCATCGACAGTATCCTCGCCATCCGCCCCCAGCAGCGTATCGCCGTCGAGGTAGTACAAGGCTTGAACTCCCTGATCGACCAATTTCTGATATTCCGTTGTCAAAGCCGCCCGGCTCGTTTCGTTGCGCACGCGCGGCGATTGCAGCACGGTTGAATTCGAGTACGAACGATCCTCGACGAACAGGATCGGAGTCTCGGGATGAGCTTCCCGCAAAATTTTCACCAGCGGTGCGACGTTCGCTGCAACGTCAACGTCATTCATGTTGGGAAGACAATCGATGATGTACACCGCAGCATCGATCTCGGCCATCAACGTGGCGACTTCCGGTTCCATACGGCCGTTGCCTGAAAATCCGAGATTGATCACCGGCCGTTCCAGTCGGCGGGAGATGATCGAGGTATGAACCATTCCCGGCCGCGACGCGCACCCTCCCTGCGTGATCGACGTCCCGTAAAACACGAGCGGCTTCGCATGATCTTCGAGATACGCGGATCCCTTGATGAGCTTCGCGTCCTTCGGCAAACCGATTTCGACGGAAGACACACCATTATAAAGTGGAAGGTAGAGCAGAAATTCGCGCAGTTCCGGAGAATTGTCCGCGTTGAAATTGGCCGTGTTGGTCAATTGCGTCGGTTGCCCCACGCCGAGCCAGCGCCAGGCGCCGTCTTTGTTGCGGACATAAAGATCGACGCCGCTGACACCGGTCGCCGGCATATGCGGCATCGCCAGTCGATCGGAAATCAACGTCCAACGGACCGAAAACGCAGCCGCATCGGTGAGGAAGCGGACGCTCATTCCCGCCGAATGTTGGCTCAACCCCCAGACGGCATCACGGACGACCCCTTCTGCCTTCGCGGGTAAGCGATCGTAAGGAGATTTGAGTTCGGTCCAGGCGCGCCCTTCGACATCGAGTAATGTCGCATCGTACCATAAAGTTTCTCCGTCGGCCTTGGCGCGTTCGGGAGAGATCGGTTCATCGGCGACGAGAGGGGAACAGGTTAACCCGCCCAGAATGAAACCGAGAAACATGGTGCGTAACAGCGTTGGCATTGGATGACTCCCTGAAAAATATTCCCTCGCCCGTTGTCCGGGTTTCCTACGACTCGGTTACCCGCAACGACTCCACAATGATGAGTCTCAGCATGACGGATGTTGTTCCCCCGAGCAAGCGTGCGGGGTAGATCGCGAGAGTAGAAAATCGGACGATGCCAAAAAAAATGGGCACCGGACAGAAGCCGGTGCCGCGAGGGAAATGCGTTTAACCAGGGAGAGAGACTTTGGTGGAAATGTCGTTAAACATTTCCGGAGGGAAGAGAGAGTTTACATTCGACGGGAGAGATTTGGTGTCGAACGTCTGGTGGGTGTGTAGAGTGTCTCCTGATCAGATGCCGTGAAAAAGTTCATCTGAATGCGTTCAACTCGACAAGAAAACTCGGAAGGCGATACCCTGAGAGATGGGTGCCTAACGATTGCGGGCCATTTCGACCTGGGGAGCAGCGAGTTCCGGTCCTTTGGCGTCACTGCCACGATGGCGAGCGCGCCAGCCACTGACCCGGACAACTGAAGGGACGGAGGGACGAAAAGCAACGGAATGTTCGACGGAACCCGACGCGTCACCGTCCGCCTCGCGAGAGACTTTCGGTATGGTCCGTTCCTTGACGATCGGCTTGGTGAACGTCCGATTGTCGTTGATGAGCTTGTCGGTCGACGATGATTCGTGATCGGCGTCATCGCCGTCTTTTTCACGCGTGAACTTCGACGAGGTGCCGTTGTTGTTGGACGAATCGGCGGTTCGTTGCGGAACTTTCTGCAACTCAGCGGTGTTCGCTTCGGGAACCGGACTCGGAGCAAACGCGGTCGCCGATCCGTAAGGCGAGTACGAATACGCGACGCTCGTTCCCGTGGGGACGGTCCGCATCACGGTGACGGGACGCACGACGTCCACTTGAACCGTCTCATAGCGAACCTTGTTGACGGCGACCTTTCGCGTCGTGGTATACGGCACCATGCGCGTGACGTTGTAATTCACCTGACGCGAGGCGGTAATCGGAATGCGGCGAGTGACCGGGACGTTGTACGCCACGACATTGGGGACATACTGCCGGCTGACGGTGTAACGGGGTTTGAACGAATTGCGGATCGAATACGCAGAGCGGTTCAGCCATCCTGTGATCGTCGGACTTCCGTCGTATTGGCAGGCGGAAACCATTTGCCGCGGATGATACTGCGTGACCCAACGGCCGTTATCGCGTTGCATGGTCTGACATTCGACCACATCCTGATAGGTGGTGTAGGGGATGCTCGCAGTCTTGACTTCGGTCACCGGACGATATTCGGTGACCGGTTCATCGACGTAAGCAGTTTCGTAAATGGGGCGCTGCACGGTCTGTTTTTCGGTGCGGTACTCGGTGACCGGAACCGTCTGGTAACACGATTGCACCACCGGTTGTACGCACTGGCAGGGATTGCCGCCGTAGAATTGAGCCTGGGACTGGGAAAGAGGCATGGCCAGGAAAGCCAGCCCCGACAGAAAGACGAGCGGACGGACACTACCGTTCATGGGCATGTTCCTACGAATGACAAGTTGGGTTTGCGGGGAAGAGAGATGTGATTCGGAAAGGGCAACCGACCCGGTTTCAACTCAATCAGAACGACGGCGAATTTCGAGGTTTCCGTTGGATGGGCGACGTGGTTTCGATGGGTGTCACAGCCGTCGTGTGGCGGGATGTTTAACCGAATCTGAAAGGTGGGTCAATAGCGTCTGCAAATTTTGCCGATTTTGAATTTTTTACAGTTTTTCAAGCGTTTTTTTAGCAATTTGACTGAAGTCGCGAATGCAAATCTGACATGCGTAAACACTTAGAAGTGCTGTGCGATTGTTGTCGAATCCGTTGCCGCGCCGTTCCCGAATGCCGATGGGATGATGCGCGTCAAATGACTGCGATCAATTTGTAAATATTCCAACGATGAACTCATGCGTCGATGACTCACGCACCGGCTGATCGATCGAAAAGGTGCTGCGAACCCATAATCGATCAGATACATCCTTTCGATGGGACTGATTCTCGTATATCCTTGCAGGAATCGCTTCATCGCGACAATCCGAGATTGCGAGAGCGAATTTGAACCCGCTACAATACAGGGCTTTAACAGGTTTTTGAAATCTGATGAAAGCACCTGTTGTCACGTTGTCAATGTATTCACACTGGCGGACAAGCCGCCAGTGCCACCCAACGAAGGAACAAGGATAGTGTTAAGGACTCATACGTGCGGAGAATTACGCAGCTCGCATGCCGGGCAAACCGCCACATTATGCGGCTGGGTCGATAAGTACCGCGATCATCACGGCATCGTGTTTATTGACCTGCGCGACCGGTACGGCAAGACGCAGATCAAATTCGATCTCAGCGACAGCAGCGACGCGCAGAAAACCGCGCGGGGATTGCGTTACGAAGATGTGATTCAGATCACCGGCAAAATCGTCCAGCGGCCCGCGGACATGTTCAACGCCAAACTCGCCACGGGAGAAGTCGAACTCCATGCGCAGGATCTCGTCGTCTTGAACAAGAGCAAGACGCCGCCGTTCGAACCGGACGGGGCCACCATGCCCAACGAAGAACTGCGGCTCAAGTACCGCTTTCTGGATCTCCGCCGACCCCAATTACAGCAGTCTCTGATTCTCCGCCATCAGATGACGAAAATCACTCGCGACTATTTTGACGAGAACGGGTTTCTGGAAATCGAAACGCCGATCATGGGACGGAGCACACCCGAAGGGGCTCGCGACTATCTCGTTCCCAGCCGCGTCCACGAGGGCTGTTTTTACGCACTGCCGCAGTCTCCGCAGTTGTACAAACAGATTCTGATGATCGGCGGATTCGACCGTTATATGCAGATTGCCCGGTGTTTTCGCGATGAAGACCTGCGTGCCGATCGCCAACCCGAATTTACGCAGATCGATGTCGAGATGGCATTCGTCACGCGCGAAGATATTTTACAGACCATCGACGGCCTGCTCGCCCGATTGGTGAAGGATCTTCGCGGAGTCGAACTGAAGTTGCCGATTCCCCGGTTCTCGCATCGTGAAGTCATGGAACGATACGGGTCCGACAAACCCGATCTCCGCTTCGGCATGGAACTCATCGATATCTGCGAAATCGCCGGCGCGTGCGACTTTAGCGTCTTCAAATCGACGATCCAGAACGGCGGACGCGTCCG
>JBJXGP010000385.1:0-3909 GCA_046160425.1 Planctomycetaceae bacterium | reverse complement strand
AGCCCGCTGACAATTCACAATCACCACTCGGCATCGGCGGAATCGTCTTATGCGGCGGCAAAAGCAGCCGCATGGGAACCCCCAAGTGCTCTCTTCCTTTCGGACCGGAGTTGATGCTTCCCCGCGTGATACGCATTCTCTCAACCGTCGTTTCGCCGATCATCATCGTCGCTGCGCCCGAGCAGGAACTTCCCTCGCTGGTATCCGATCGAAACCCGTTCGTCGATGTTCGCATCGTTCGCGATCAGTTCCCGCATCTCGGACCGCTTAACGGTATGCTTCACGGCTTGACGGCTCTTCCCGCCGAGATCGATGCCGCTTACATCTCCTCTTGCGATGTGCCGCTCCTTAAACCGGAATTCATACGAGCCATGATCGCCTTCCTCGGCGACCACGACCTCACGATTCCGCAGGAAGGAAAATTCTTTCATCCGCTGGCAGGAGTTTATCGGAAAACGCTCGTCCCGAAAATTCGCGAATTGATCGCCTCCGACCGAATGCGTCCGCTGTTCCTGGTCGAAGAATCTCACTCGCGCTCCGTTTCCGTCTCGGAGTTGACGATCGTCGATCCGGAATTGGAGTCCTTGAAAAACATCAATACGCCCGCAGACTATGAAGCCGCTTTGGCCGCGGCGGGATTCTCCGAAATTTCTTAACGTCATAAAGCAGGGCCGATGAGCGATCCCGTTCCTTCACCATTTGAAGTTCGCATGAAAGGCTTCTCCAACCGGTCGCTCGTTGCGAACGCCCTGCTTTGGGTCGAAACCCATGCCGCGATTCGGAGTGATGAAGCGATTTCGGTCAAGCTGGCCGCGGGACGAATTCTATCGCAGGAGATCGTTTCGCCACTGGATGTCCCCAGCTTCGATCGCTCGGCGATGGATGGTTACGCCCTGTGCGGCGAAGAAACGGAAGGTGCGGGACCATACAATCCGCTGTCGTTTCAGGTCATTGGTGAATCGCTTCCCGGCCGCGAATTCACGGGCGAAGTGACGCGTGGGACCGCCGTCCGCATCATGACCGGTGCTCCCGTCCCGAACGGCGCCGACGCAGTCCTCCCGGCAGAATATTCTCACGAAGCGAACAACTCGCTGATCTGCAACGCGCCAGTGCCATCGGGAAAGAACGTCAGTCGGCGCGGCGAAGATGTCCAAGCTGGGACGGCAGTCTGGTCAACTGGTCGCCGACTCCGGCCGCAGGACATTGGTCTCATGTCGTCGCTGGGATTGACCGAGATTCGGGTCATCCGCAAACCTCTCGTCAGAATCTTCATCACGGGGAGCGAACTGGTCACGCCGGGCACACCGCTCGGTCCGCATCAGATTTATGAAGCCAATTCGAGCATGCTGGCGGCTCTCGTTGAACGCGATGATGGAATCGTCGAGAACATCCACTTCATCGGTGACGATCAGATGCGATTGCGATCGTTGCTGCTCGCCCCCGGTGCCGATGTCATACTCATCTCGGGAGGTTCGAGCGTCGGAAAAGAAGACTTTGCTCCGGCGCTGCTCGCCGAGTGCGGTGAATTATCGATTCACGGCGTTGCGATGAGGCCATCGAGTCCGACAGGCATGGGGCGCATCGGCGACTCGCTGGTGTTTTTGCTCCCGGGAAATCCGGTGTCGTGCCTGTGTGCGTACGATTTTTTTGCGGGGCTTGCCATCCGCCTGATGGGTGGACAACGACACGAGTGGCCATATCACAAAGCCGAGTTGCGCTTAACGAAAAGGATTTCGTCGGCGATCGGACGCGTCGATTATTGCCGCGTCAAACTCGCCGATGATGGAGTCGAACCGCTGGCGATCAGCGGGGCCGGCATATTGTCGTCCACAACGCGGGCCGATGGATTTGTCGTGGTTCCACAAGACCACGAAGGATACCCCGCCGGTGCGTTGGTTACGGTTTATCTTTATGATGGGATATGAATAGAAACTATGATCGACATAACAAGGCACCCTCACCCCGGCCCTCTCCCACTGCGCTGGAGAGGGAGGATATGGTCATGACTGATCGACACAACAAGTCTGACGCCGTACAGCCGACGGCGGGATTACGGCAGGAACAATTCCTCGACGTCATCAGCAAAGAGGAGGCAGCTCTTCGATTTCAGAAACATATTACGTTGATGCCGCTCGGCGAAGAAACCGTCCCGCTCGCATTGTCGCTCGGTCGCGTTTTGTCGCAGGATATCGTTTCGCAGATTGACGTCCCCGCTTTCGATCGTTCGAATGTCGATGGATTCGCGCTGCATGCGGTCGATTCGTACTCGGCGGCGGAAGAAACGCCTCGGCTCGTGAAACTCAACGCTGAAAATCTCACTCCCGGTCAGGTGCCGCAAATCGCCGTCCAGGTCGGCACGGCGACACCGGTCGCGACCGGTGCGATCATTCCACGCGGAGCCGATGCGGTCATCATGATCGAAGAGACCGATCTCATCGACTCCCATGGAATTCAGCAGATCGAACTTCACAAGTCGGTCACGCCAGGTCAAAACATCACATTTGCGGGGACCGACATCGCCAAAGGCGAGACGATCATCCGTCGCGGGCAGTTGCTGACCTCGCGAGAAATCGGCGTTTTGGCGGCGCTGGGAATCGAGCAGGTATCGGTTCATCGAAAACCGCGAGTGGCGATCATCTCGACGGGAAACGAAATCGTTCCCCCCGGGCAACCGCTGCGACCGGGGACGATTTACGATTCGAACGCCTCGCTCCTCGCTGCTGCCGTGAGCGAACTCGGGGGAGAACCGCTGCAACTCGGCGTCATTCCCGATGACGAAGTGCTGTTGTCGCAGGCGTTGCAAACCGCGATGTCGGCGGATGTTGTTCTACTCTCCGGCGGAACGTCGAAAGGGGCAGGGGATCTCTCATACCGTGCGGTCAGCCGACTCGGTTCGCCGGGGATCGTCGCGCACGGCGTGGCTCTCAAACCGGGCAAGCCGATCTGTCTAGCCGTTGCCAACGGTAAGCCTGTTGTCGTGTTGCCGGGATTCCCGACGTCGGCGATCTTCACGTTTCACGAATTCGTCGCACCGGTGATTCGCGCGTATTCGGGGATCCCGGCGGAAAAACGGGAAGCGATCTCGGCGGAGATTCCGATCCGCGTGCATTCCGATCGCGGTCGCACCGAATATCTACTCGTCGGCCTGATTCAGAATGAGCGAGGGTACACGGCGTATCCGATGGGCAAAGGTTCGGGAGCGGTCACCACATTTTCGCTCGCCGACGGATTCATCACGATCCCCGCACAGACCGAACAACTGGAAGCCGGCACAACCGTGAGCGTGCAACTCTTAGGGAAGCAACTCCAACCGGCCGATCTGGTCGTGATCGGCAGTCACTGCATCGGCCTCGACATGATCCTGAGCCGACTGCATCAACGGGGGATCACGTCGAAATTCATGGCGGTCGGTAGCACCGGCGGACTAACGGCGACCCAGCGCGGTGAATGCGACATCGCTGGCGTTCACTTGATGGATCCCGCATCGGGCATTTACAACGCATCGTTTCTGACGCCGGGGCTTTCGTTGATTCCCGGATATCAGCGATTGCAGGGGATCGTCTATCGCCAAGGGGACGCACGATTCGCCGGCAAATCGGTCGACGAGATTTTCGAGAACGTCGAACGCTTCGACGACTGCACGATGATCAATCGCAATGCGGGAAGTGGCACGCGCATACTCATCGATCGCCTGCTGCAAGGGAAAAAGCCGCTGGGTTACACCGTGCAGGCCAAATCGCACAATGCGGTCGCCGCTGCCGTCGAGCAGGGGAGAGCCGACTGGGGACTGACGATCGCCCCGGTCGTGACGCGATATCGTCTCGAATTCATCCCGGTGCAGGATGAACAGTACGATTTCTTCATTCCCGAGAGTCGTTTGAAGCGGCCGGCGGTGCAGGAGTTTAGCCG
>JBJXGP010000384.1:0-2882 GCA_046160425.1 Planctomycetaceae bacterium | reverse complement strand
GGGCGCGAGCACTGGACCTATTGCTATTCGGTGACGCTGGCAGGTGCGGGGATTCGCGGCGGGACGGTGTACGGTGCATCGGATGCACAAGCCGGTTTCGTGCAGGACAAGCCTGTCAGCACGGGGGACATCTGCGCGACGGTCTATCAGGCGCTGGGAATCGATGCCCACACGACGGTTCCCGATCCGACCGGCCGTCCGTACCCGATCGCCAACGGCGGCCAGCCGATTTGGGATATTCTGGCATAGTCCCCCCCTGCACCTGTCGGGTGGCACTGGCAGCTTGTCCGCCAGTGTGACTTCTCTCCCCACGTGATGAAGTACATCGAGGGACATTCGGCGAAGCGGGAAGCTCTCATTGACGTGCGTTCCCAAGCGGAACTTGGGAACGAGGTACAATAGAGAAGAACTACGCGGGAACCGCGCTTCCGGTATTCCCACCTGCTTGCTTTTTGAGCTTCGACGTCGCGGCGGCGGTCTTGCTGCCGGGACGATTCATCAGCCACAACAGAAGCGGGTTGGCGATGAAGATCGTGCTGTATGTGCCCGCGATCATGCCGATCAGCATCACGAAGGCGAAGCCATGAATCCCTTCGCCGCCAATTGCATAGAGAATGACCACCACAACGGTCGTCGTTAACGCGGTCAGAATCGTACGGGACAAGGTCTGGTTGACGCTGAGGTTGACCATCTCGGCGGTCAAGGCCGGGTTCTTGCCGCGAATCTCGCGGATACGATCGAAAATCACGATCGTATCGTTGAGCGAGTAACCGATGATGGTCATCAGGGCGGCGACGATCGTCATGTTGAACTTGAAGTCGGCGAATCCCAGGGCCTGACCGATGGCCGTGTCGCCGAGGTACGAGCCGAGCGCCATCATTCCCATCGCCACCAGCACGTCGTGGAAGACGGCGACGATCGCCGCGATGCCGAACGAGGCCCGCGAGAAGCGGAACCACAGGTAAGCGACGACGGCGAGGCCGCTGGCGACCATCGCGAGGACAGCCGATTCTTTCATTTCATCCGCGACCGAACTGGCGAAGCTGTTGACTTCGTCGAACAGCGGAGTCGATGCCATGTTCTGCTGCATCGCATTGAGCGCGGCGGTAAGGTCATCTTGGGGGAGATCTTTGGCAGCCGTCAGTTGGACGCTCTGGAACGCCGCCGTGGCGCTCCCCCCTCCCGTCGCTGGTTGACCGTCGACTTGACCGATCATTTCGAACAGCGACGTGGGTTGATCGTATTTCTGCGTTCCCTCGGCGGATTTCAGTTGCGTGATTGCCTGCGAGAGTTGATCGGCCAGAGTGACAATTTTCACCGGGGCGCTGAGAGTCAGCGTGGTCCGGCGGCCTCCCGCAAACTTCGGCGGGGCATCGCCGGCGGCGAGTTCAGCCGGTTCCTGGAATTCCATCGTCACGCGGCGAAGATTGTGGGACGTCCCTTCAAAGGCTTTGACGACTTGTCCCCTGACGAGTTCGACGTTTTGCTCGGTCGTGCGGAGGCGGAAGCGCTCGAGCGATTTCCCCTCGGCCGCTTCACCTTGAATTTGCAGTTTCTCCAGCGAAATATTCGAACCCATCGATTGGGTGAGTTCGGCGCGAACCTGATCGAAATCGGCCGGTTGTGTGAATTCGAAGGTGACCATCGTCCCGCCGCTGAAATCGATGTCGAGATTGTCCTGACCGCGGGCACCCAAAGCGATGAAGCCGGCGAGAATCAACGCGATCGAGCCTCCGATGAACGCTTTCCATTTCTTGATGTAATCGATTTTCGGAATGCCGATCACCTTGGTCATGTTCAATTGCGTGATCCAGCGTTTGCGTTCGGCGATGTCGAAGATCAATCGACCGAAGACCAATACCGAAAACATCGTCATCACGATGCCGATAAACAGCGTGACGGCAAACCCGCGGACCTGATCGGTACCGATCATATACAGAATGACGGCTGTGATCAGCGTGGTGATGTTCGAGTCGACGATCGCCGACAGCGCTTTGTTGTAACCGTTGTGGATGGCCATGCGCAAACTCGACCCTCGGGCGATTTCTTCGCGCATGCGCTCGTAGATCAACACGTTGGCATCGACGGCCATACCGATGGTGAGCACGAGGCCGGCTAGTCCTGGAAGCGTAAACGTCGCCTCGATGATCGCCATGATGCCGAGGATCAGCACCAGATTCATGAGCAGGCAGAGGTCGGCGACAAGTCCGGCGAAGCGGTAGTAGAACAGCATGAACAGGAACACGGCGATGCCCGAAATGTAGATCGAGAACAAGCCTTTTTGCTGGACATCGACCCCCAGCAGCGGGCTGATCGTGTTTTCGCTGATCGGTTCGGGTTTACCGGTGACGGGATTGCGCGTGAAGGGGACTTCGAGAGCTCCCGCGTTGAGCACGTTGATCAATTCGTTGATTTCGTCCTGCGTGAAACGGCCGGAGATGATGCCGCTGTCGCTGATGACGTCGTTGATGCGCGGGGCCGAGTGGATTTCGTTATCGAGCAGAATGGCCAGCCTCCGATAAAATCCATCGGTCTCGGGCCGATTGCGGCTGGTTAGATCCTGAAAGAGAAATCCGCCGCGCTGATTGAACGTGAAGCCGACGGCGGGCGCGCCGTTTTCATCGGCCGCCTGATGGGCTCGCGTCAGGTATCGGCCGGTGATGCGGCGGTCCTCGTTGGGTTCGATCACGACCAGCGCTTGCTGCCCGATGACTTTTCCGTCGCGGCTGATATCGCGCACGGCGATGCGGCTATCGTCCGATTCAAGCCGTTCGCCGGCGACGCGCAGCCAACTGGCAACGACGCGCCCATCCTGGCGGACGTCGTCGACTCCCTGCGCCGAGGCAATCAGCGGGGCATGATTCTTCTGGTTGGCGAGGATG
>JBJXGP010000383.1:0-3773 GCA_046160425.1 Planctomycetaceae bacterium | reverse complement strand
CCCATGAGAGTACGATTCGAACGTGAGTAGCCGACGTGACCTAACGCCCACCGCACAATTCCGGAGGGATTGATTGGTTTGGACAACGGCTGCTCGTTCGGTTACTCTGTACATGATCGCGCGAACTGTCAAGCACACCGAACCGCTCAATACTCGGGAGATATCAAAATGGCGGCAGCCGATTTTCGGGATCGTCTGTTAAAGGGACTGGGAGGGGACTGGCCCGAACCGTGTCCGCTCAATGTTCGTCAGCGGGAAACGATTCAGAAGGATGGTTACCGCATCGAATCGCTGTATTACGATGCCGAGCCGGACGATCCGATTCCCGCGATGCTGCTGATCCCCGACGGAGTGACCAAAGACAAACCCGCGCCTGCCGTCGCCGTCTGGCATCAGCACGCGGGTCAATGGCATCTCGGCAAGACCGAACCGGCGGGACTGGCGGGCGATCCGATGCATCACACCGGGGCGGCGCTCGCCAAAGAGGGGTACGTCGTGCTTTGTCCCGATGCTCTCTGCTTCGAAGAGCGGCAGGATCCGACGAAAAAACTTCCGGCGGGGAACTTCGAACGCTTCGAGTTCCTGCGCTACGTCGTCGCCGGGAAATGCATGGCGTGGAAGAACATCCTCGACATGCGGCGGGCGATCGATTTTCTCGTCAGCCTCCCCGAAGTGATCGGCGAACGGATCGGTTGTTACGGACATTCGATGGGTTCGACGCATACGTGGTTAGTGGGTCCGTGGGAACCGCGACTCAGATGCATGGTGGGGAATTGCTGCCTGCCGACGTACCAGGCGATTCATCGCGAACACATGCTGCACTGTTTTCCGAATTATGTCCCCGGAATTTTTCCCGATGCCGATACGCCGGACATCGCGGCGTTGATCGCTCCGCGGGCGCTGCATTTGAATTTCGGTGAAACGGACAGCGGCAGCCCGATCGACGAAGTCCGCCGCGGATTGGACGTGATCAGAAACGCATACGCCGCCATGCATGCAGAAGAACGCTTCACTTCGTATATTGAGGAGGGGACGGGACACGTCCTCTCGGAGAAAATGTGGGAGCACGTCAAACGGGTGTATCAAAAGTATCTGCGGGACGATGCGTAAGCAGCATCTCGAATTTGATTTGACACAACACTATTCAAATAATGGAATCGCCGATGGATGCTCAAACTTTGACCGCCGATCTTGTCCGCTTCGAATCGACCAGTTCGTTGACGAACGTGCCGATCATCGATTACTGCGAATCGCTGCTCAAACGCCGTGGCTTCGAAGTCGAACGGCTGGATTACACCGACGAAAAGGGAATCCGTAAATCGAACGTCGTCGGGAAAAAAGGGAGTGGGACCGGAGGCATGGGTTACTTCGGACATACCGACGTCGTCCCCGCCGATCCGTGGCTGTTCAAGGAACACGGCCCGTTTCAGCCGACGGTCAAAGATGGAAAACTGTTCGGTCGCGGAAGCTGCGACATGAAAGGTTCGGTCGCGTGCGCCATCGCCGCCGCCGATCGCTTTACAAAGGATGAACTCAGAAAACCGGTCTACATCACGCTGACCGCCGATGAAGAGGTCGGGTATCACGGCGCGAAAGAAGTCGCGAACCGGTCAGAGTTGTTCAAGGAGATGGTCGCCGGCAACACGAACGGCATCATCGGCGAGCCAACGGAACTCGAAGTGGTCTACGCCCACAAAGGAACATACGGCATCGTCGCGACTTCAAAGGGAAAAGCCGCGCATTCGAGCACGCGGGAAGGTCTCAACGCCAACCTCGCGATGATTCCGTTTCTCGCGGAGATGAAGGCGATTCACGATGAGACGCTGACCGATCCCGCCTGGTTGAATCCCGAATTCGATCCGCCGTGGATCAGTTGGAACATCGGCGTCAACGATTACACCTACGCCGTGAATATCACGCCCCCGCAGAGCATCTGCACGGTTTATTTCCGCCCGATGCCGGGACAGGATCCCGACAAATTGCTCGCGCGTGCGGAAGAAGCCGCGAAACGCTGCGGCGTCGAGTACAAGACCCGTTCGCGCGGCAAGCCGTTGTACGTCGATCCGCAATCGCCGTTTGTGCAGGAGGTCTTGAAGCTGAGCGGCAAGGCAACGCCGCGAACGGTCGCCTACGGAACCGACGGCGCGATGTTCACCGAATTGAAGCAGATGCTGGTTTTCGGCCCGGGGAGCATCCGTCAGGCGCACACACACGACGAGTTCATCGAGCTGGATCAACTGGAAAAAGGGACCGACATGTACGCGAAACTGATCCGGCACTGGTGCTGTTGAGGGAATACAATAGATAGCTTCTTGGAATTGGTCCGTTAAACACAGGAGACAATCATGTTTCGACTCTTGTTTCTCTTGGAGTTGGTGCTGCTATCGGGCCAATCAATCAGCGCGGCAGATGAGCCAGATAAGGCGATCGCGGGACCGTCGATTTGGGTGTCCGGGACAAAAAGCGACAACATCGTCAAGTTCGATTTGAACTCTGGTGAAGTAACTGTCGTGGCTAGGTTGCCGAATGGCTCGCGGCCGCGCGCGCTGGCCATCGATGCAAAGGGGCAAGTCTTCGTCGGCCTCAATGGGAATAAGAAGAATATCGTCAAACTTGTACCTGGTCGTCCGAACTTGGTAGATGGTCCGCTTGTCGCAGTCGATCTGACGGCGCAGATCGGCCGATTCGGGCCGGGGCTGATGGCCTTTGATCGTAACGGTCTGTTGAACGTAGCCGGCGACACCGAACGCATGATCTTGCGGTACAACGTGGAAACGGGAGAGGCCGTCGATCCTCTCCGCACGAGTCGTCGAGCCAATCTCGTCGGATTGACCGTTCAGGACGATACGGTGTTCGTCGCAGAATACTTTCAGAAAAAAGTACTGCGCATCGATACCGGCACCATGCCGGTTCAAGCCGCCATTCTGATTAATGGCGAGGGGATGTTGGATCGTCCGCACGGCATGACGATCGGGCACAGCAATAACCTCTTTGTATCAAACTTGCAGGACGACCGCGTGGTGGAAGCCAATCCGCAGACCGGTGAAATCGTCGGAGTTTTCATGGATGTCAAGACGATAGGGGCTCGAGGAGTCAGTGACCTGCGTTATTCGCGCGAGCTCGACCATTATTTCATCACGTCGGGCGACACCGTGTACGAACTGGCCAGCGACGGTTCGCTCATTGCACGATTCACAAATCCGTCCCTTTCGATCGCTTGGTCTGTGCTGGTTTTTGCACCCTCGTCGGTGACTCCACCGACATTACCCGCCTCAGTGCCTGCCACGCCGGTCCCGATCCCTATCATCATCGAACCCACTCCTGAACAAATTCAAATTGAAGAGGGCGAGCAATTTGATGATGGTGAAGCGGCTGTTATTGAAATCGATCGGTTCCAAAGGTTCGAATATATGCTACCGCCGAAACGCGGGATATGAGATCCGCCACAAACGGACATAACGACTTCAGGGCGATCCACATTTTTCAACGACAGATTGCTGTCAAACACGAAAAAAAAGTGATCATCTTTGGGGCAGATCAAATCCGTTGCAAATCGTGTTAAACGAACGATATATCGAAAAAAGGACGACGGCAATACCATTGCCGTCGTCCTTCGATTTGTGTCACGCGTTTTTTCGAATTACTTATCCAATTCGGCTTCGATCGCTTTAATCACTTCATCCGAACCGGGGTCGACTTTGGTGCGGAAGCGGGCGACGACCGTTCCATCCTTGGCGACGAGGAACTTCTCGAAGTTCCATTTCACCGGACCG
>JBJXGP010000382.1:0-29163 GCA_046160425.1 Planctomycetaceae bacterium | reverse complement strand
CATATGATGGGAGGTAAAAAAATCGGGAGTTGAACTCTTAAACGTGTCTTCTTCGTCAGAAGTCTTAATTCGAAGTTCCAATTGTGAATTTTCGTCGCAGCATTGTTCCTGCACGATTCTTGCCAGCCGTACAAGATCGTTTTCATCAAGTTGCAGACACAAATAACTGTTGTCTTTTCGTTTACTTCTTGAATATTCGATTTTTCTCATGCTTTAACCTTGGAAAGATTCAAAATCAATTGGGGCGAGAAACATGAGATTAACTTTTGTACAAAATGGTGTCAAAGGAATAATTCTCCAGCGAAGAAGATTTAACAACCCTCCGACAATCAAGACAAAAATCGCGTAACTCGAAAGCCGATTTATCGCTTCACAATTTCCTATTGGAATTTTGCCAATGAAATTCGCCGTGACGTTTATGGGCTTCGGCGAGAGTTGCCTGAAGATCCCACGGCTCTAATTCGCCTTTTTCCGCCTGTTCGATTCCGCGCTCAATTTCGCGACGAAGATGCTCATTGAACATCAAAGAATCAGAATTATCGAATGTTGGTTCAGGTCTATCCATTACTCCCCCCTACCCCTTCACGCTGTGCTTCAACTCGCTCCCCTCAATCGTGGGCGATTTCTCATCGCTCCCACGCGGCTGCCCTAACGGCTGAAACCGCTTGAAAATCGCCGTGCGGATTTCCTTCGACACATCCTCGAAAATCGTCAACTCACCGTTAAACACAGCGGCGACGGGTTGGCCGTTGCGATACACAGATTGATTGCTGGCGGTACACGGCACGCGGGGATGATCGGTGACGATCCCCACAATATTGAGCGGGTCGGCGGCGGAGATCACCACCCAGTCGTCATCGGTTGCCGTCTCCTTGCAGCGTCGCAGGAGTTGTACCGTCTCGGCGGATGCGAATTGCTCACCCGCCACCCCTTTGATGAATCGGCCGCCGCGAATTTCGCCGCGGGCCTCCCAGCGCCGATAGACTTGCAGCAACTCGAACCAGCGCGGCGCTCCTTCTTCTCGCTGCAACAGATCTCGAAAGACGACGCCCCATCGGCGTAACAACTGCCCGGCCCACGCTTCGATGTATTGAAGACTTTCGCTCTGCCGGTCCGCCAGATCCGTCGACGAATCGAGCGTTCGCCGCCAGATCGACCAGCGTCCCGCCGCCGTCGGCGTGGTCCGCCTGCGGACGAGATTGACCTGCCGGCGTCGATTGCGTCCCGACAACAAGGTTTGACTCTCTTGCAGGAATAATCTCAGCCCGCCGAATCCATCCGCCGTCACCAGCCCGCGTGAAATCAGTTCGCCCAGAGCTTCCGCCATGTGCGTGGGGAGAATCTGCAGCAAACGGAGCAAATCGTTCGCGAACTGCGCTCCGCGTTCCTGCAATGCTTCGAGAATATCTTGTGCCGGTCCGCTCAAGGGGCCGGGATCGGGAGGAGTCACATTCCCCAGCAACCAGTCGATATCGCTTCGCAAATACAGCGAGACGGGGACGATCCGCGTGAGGTTGGCGACCGGCTTCGCGCGATCGACGGCGAGCGCCGGCGGAAACAGCCTCGCCCAGCCGACTTCACCCGTCATGCATAATTCATCGAGCCACTGCGGCTGATAATTTTCCAATCGCGTCGGCAGAATGTCCCGCTCCCAGCAGATGAGGGGCAAGTCCCAGCCTTGCAACATCCCTACCACTTCGAACAAGCCGCTCGTCCCCGCGCGTTTGTAACCGTGCGATACGCCGTGCAGACGAAACAGACAGCGGAGATACACGTCGACCGAGACCGGTTCGATCTCCCGGCGCAAGCCATCCATCGTCAAGCGATGAATCCGCGCGAGCAAGCGGCGATGACACCACTCTTTTTCGAGCGGAGGTTGCTGAATCGTCTCATCGGTTTGCTGTTCGGCGTCATCGGAATTCCACGTCGGATCGGGACGCGAATAATGTCCCCGCAGGACATGACCTTCCGCTTCCAGCGCTTCGAGATTGGCCGCGATAGAATTCAGCGGAATCGAAACCCGCTCTGCGATTGCGGAAGCGGTGATCGGTCCGCACGTTTCCATCAATCCACGGAGCAGTGTCTGGATCGCTTCGGATTTGCTCCAATCGGTCCGAATTCTCGGCGGCAACGTCACCTCCGGCTCGGCGTGACTTTCGGGAAAAATCGCCATCGCCGCCGGTAAACGTTCGGTCGCCACCCACATCGGCTGCGGCGGCAATCGAGTGGCCCGTCCTGACGTCAGCAATTCGCTCATCAAATCCCGTTCCGAAGCGGTCAGTTCGAAGTCGGGAAGAACGATGCGACTCAACAGTGTATCGTGCAATTCATCGGCGTTGCGGATGAGCGGCGTCGCTTCTTGCCGGACCTGCTCGATGGCGACTGGATCGAGCCAGCCGAGATCGCGCACGTCATCGACTTGCAGCGAACGCCGCGTTGCGACCGCGCGGGCTCGCCGTTCCTGGATCTCGCCCCCGTCGAGAAATGCATACGGATTCGAATTCAGCAATTCATAGCTAAACGGACTCGGCTCCCGCGTATCGCGAGCCAACAGAATGACGTCTCCCCGTTCGATCGCTTCGAGGGCTAGGTGCAATCCGTCGATATCGCACGACTCGTGGAGACAATCGAACATCGTCTGTTCGACGAGCGGGTGATCGGGAAGCTTGATGTCGCCGGTAACGTTTTCGCGGCACGCCGTGATGATGGGGAACACGGCGGTCAGCAAGTCTTCCGCGCGAAATCGCTGCAAAGCGGGGGGAATTTTCTTTCCCATTTTGCTGCGAAGCACCAGCAGCGCACGGGTCACGTTCCAGCGCCAGCGGACATGAAATATCGGCTGATCGAGAATCGCCTGTTCGAGCAGATCCTGGGCGTTGTTCCGATTCAATATCGGGAACAGTTCCTCGATCGGAAAACTATGCTGCGGACCGAGCGACAAAATGATCCCGTCATCGTCGGCGGTCGCCTGCAATTCGAAGTTGAACGATCGGCAAAAGCGTTTTCGCAGCGCATAGCCCCATGCGCGGTTGATGGCCGCTCCATACGGAGCATGAATCACGAGCTGCATGCCGCCGCTCTCGTCGAAAAAACGCTCGAAGACGATCTTTTCCCGCGTCGGCAGTAATCCGATCGCCGCCTGTTGAGCCGCCGCGTAATTGGCAAGTTGTTCGGCGGCAGATAGCGAGAGTCCGCATTCCTCCTGCAACCAGGCGATCGCGGCGGGGATGTCGTTCAGCCGCTGTTCGAGATCCGTCCGCAGCCGCGAGACTTCCTGCGAAAGTTCGACGGTCCGGCCGAGGCCTTCACCGAGCCAAAACGGGATCGACGGCGCCGCTCCGTGAGCATCGGAGACCACGACGTCCCCGCCGCGCACGTACATGATCTTCCACGAGGTATTCCCCAGCAGAAAGACGTCCCCCGCCATGCTCTCGACGGCGAAATCTTCATCGACCGAACCGACAACGGTCATTTCCGGTTCGGCGACGACGCGATACGCCCCCGTTTCGGGAATCGCACCCGCATTACTCACTGCCGAAAACCGCGCCGACGGCCGGGCGCGCAGTCGGCCGGCGACTTGATCGTGATGCAGAAAGACATGTTGACGTCCCGCACGAGGAGTCAGCCCCTCGCTCAACATGTCGATTATCCGGTCGAAGTCCTCGCGAGAGAGCCGGCGATATGGCCACGCCCGGCGATAGAGCGCGAACAAGCGATCGCTCTCCCACTCCTGGCATGAAACCTCGGCGACAATCTGCTGCGCCAGTACGTCGAGCGGCTCTTCGGGAACGACAACGGCATCAAGCACGCCGCATCTGACGGCCCGAATCAACGCCGCGGATTCCATCAACTCATCTCTGGTGAGCGCGAACAATCTCCCTTTGGGAATGAGTCCCAACGAGTGTCCCGAACGGCCGATCCGCTGCAAGAACGTCGAGATCGAGCGGGGAGAACCGATCTGCACGACGAGATCGATATATCCGACGTCGATGCCCAGTTCGAGCGACGCCGTCGCTACAACCGCTTTGAGTTCGCCCCGTTTGAGCCGCTGTTCGGTCCTGTGACGGTATTTCACCGACAACGATCCGTGATGACTGCTGACGACATCCTCGCCAAGCCGTTCGGTCAATTGGTGCGTCAATCTCTCGGCCATGCGGCGGGTATTGACGAAGATGACCGTACTGCGATGTGACTCGATGAGTTCGATCAACCGTTGATACACCTCCGCCCATTGTTCGTGAGCACAAACGGCACTCAGCTCGGAGGGAGGGACTTCGATATCGAGATCGAGTTGCCGCGAGTGGCCGACATTGACGATTTGACAATCGTGATCCGATTCGTTGCCCATCAGAAAATTCGCAACGCGAGTGAGCGGTTTTTGCGTCGCCGAGAGACCGATGCGCTGTAACGGCCTGCCGCACAGCGATTCCAGCCGTTCGATGCTGAGCGCCAGATGCGAACCCCGTTTGTCGCGGATGAGGGCGTGAATTTCGTCGACGATCAGCGTCTCTGCCGTGCGGAGCCGTTCGCGACCGCGCGGGCTGGTCAACAAGAGGTAAAGCGATTCGGGAGTCGTCACCAGAATGTGCGGTGGATGGCGGATCAGTTTGGCACGTTCTGATTGTGTGGTATCGCCGGTCCGCAAACCGACGCGAATCGGTTCTGTTCCGGGATACTGCTCTCGTTGCAATTCCGAGATTTCCGCGAGAGGGACCGAGAGATTACGATGCATGTCGTTTGACAAGGCGCGGAGCGGCGAGACATAGATAACGCGAATCCCCTCTTCGGTCAGATTCCCCGTCAAGCTGTCTTTGAGCAGGCGATCGATCACCGCCAGAAAGGCCGTGAGCGTTTTTCCGCTTCCCGTCGGGGCTGCAATGAGCGTATGCCGACCGTCGGCGATGAACGGCCACCCCTGCTGCTGCGGCTCAGTCGGCGCTGCGAAATGACTGGAGAACCACTGTTCGATCAGGGGATGAAACGGAGTTAACGGCATCGATTTCCCTCCCCTGACGTTTGCAGAACTTTCCAGGCAACGCACGCCAGATTCCAACAGGCGATCATCGACTGTGCGGATTCACTTTATGGCGGTTGGAGTTGAATTTTACGGTACATGGTCCCGGAAATCCATCGGGCAAGTCCGACCTCAGTCAAAAGCCCCTTTGCAAAGTTTGCAATTTGAACAAAATACAGATCAATTCCGTCAAGAAAGTATTGACCGATTATCGTCCCTGAATATACTCCCCTTCTCTCCAGCAACGATGTTGGACGACGCACGTCAACGCCGCATCTATTGATTTCCCTTGTAATTTGCCCGACATCAATCCCCCCGGCTTTGAACGTCCACTTCAAAGCCATACTCTCGCCCTCATAACATATGGAAACGACCACGGCCAGGATGGAACTCCGGCCCTGATTCCATCAACAGAAAGGATGTTTCACGATGAAACTCGGCAAACTGATTCGCAACACGGCCATGAGTTTAGCAGCTTTGGGTATGGTTCTACCTCACCCGCAAGTTATGGCTTACGGGTCCAAATCCAAATCCGAAAAGAATACCGCGCCGGCGTCAGCCGTTCGCGACGTGGCTCTCGCTGAAGGAGGGACGCTGAACGGACTCGTCCGTGACGCGCAAGGCAATCCGCTAGATGGGGCGGCGGTCTCGATCCGACAAGGAAACGAAGTCGTCGCCAGCACCATCAGCGATGAAAACGGACAATTTGCCGTACAGGAACTCCGCGGCGGCTTGTACGTCGTTTCGGCCGGTCAGGCCCGCGAAGTTTATCGCCTCTGGACCGAAGAGACTGCCCCTCCCTCCGCCGAACCGATGATCGACATGGTCAGCGACGGAGAGGTCGTTCGCGGCCAATATCCGGGTATGGGCGGCCTCGACGTCATCACGTTGGTCACCATGGGAACCGCCATCGCCGGTGTAACGCTCGCGGCTGTCAACCTGGGCGAAATCAAAGACTTGCAGGATCAAGTCGATCAATTGCTCGCCAGCGATTAATTTTCCTCGTCAGCGAATTGACACCGTACTTCAAATCCACGAGACCTTCCGCCGGGCTATTGACCTGCGGAAGGTCTTTTCATTTGAGAGGGTTCAGAGTACAGCCTTCAACCTGCTCCAGAAATCCGCATTGAAACGTTTTGCAAATGCGATTCGAGCAAGTCGTCGCCGGCGAGAATCCTCGTTCCCAACCGGACAGACCAGACCGGCAAGGGAAAGGAAAACGACCGTGGGATTTTAACGATGTCTTTTTCGGTCATGACGATTGCCTGAGTTCGCTTTGCGGTTGCCTCGCGTGAGATCTGCTCGCAATCCGCGAGTGAATAATGATGATGATCGGGGAATCGCTGCTGACCGGCGACCTGATAACCGAGTCGCTCGAGCGACTGTTCGAAACCGCGCGGGTTGCCGATGCCGCTGACCGCCATGATCTCTTGCCCCAGAAAGAGTTCCAGCGGTCCGGTCTCTAAATCTCTCCCGATGAGCATCGTGGGCTGAAATGCGATATCTACCGAGGCGGATGAACCTCGCGTCGCCTGTAATACCTGATCGATTTGCTGCCTCTGCTCGACGGAACAATAATCGGCCCTCGTCAAGAAAATCAGATGAGCACGCCGCAATGACGAGAGCGGCTCACGAAGAAGTCCGCGCGGCAGCAATCGACCATACCCCCACGGATTCAAGCAATCGATCAGCACAATATCAAGCTGACGGGCGAGACGACGATGCTGAAATCCATCATCGAGAATCAACACCTGACTCGCATGATCGCGGACCGCCTCGCGCGCGATGCACACGCGATCGGCGAGTTGAAGATGTGGCACGCCAGGACACAATCGGTCGAGCAGCAGTTTTTCGTCATTCTGAGCAGGAACGCGATCTTGAGTTTTGAGTGACCGATATCCGCGGCTCAGAATGGCAACTCGCAAGTGATGTTTGAGAAACCATTCGGTGAGAAACGCGACGCAGGGTGTCTTGCCGGTCCCACCGGCGGTCACATTTCCCACGCTCACCACGGGAACGTCGGCACGATGTATGGTCCGCCAGCCACGATCGAATGACGTGTTACGCAGGCGAACTGCCCCTCGGTATCCGATCTCTCCAACGGTAAGCAGTCCTCTAAGGCATGAGGGAATCAATCCGCGCCATTCGCCCGACATCAGGGAATGATAGAATTCAGGATTCACCTGCTCCGTCCGGTTTCACCTCAAAAACGTTCGAACATTCCCGAATTTTTCGGTCGACAAGCCGTCACATCCGCTTGCAGATCGCCTCGGCCATCTGGCGGGTTCCCACCGCCGTGGGATCGTTGCGATCGGGTTTCATGTCGTAAGTAACGTACTTTCCTTCGGCGATGATTTCGCTGACGGCCCGTTCGAGTTTGGCTGCGGCTTCTTTCTCGCCGAGATGCTCGAGCATCAGTTTGCCGGAGAGAATGAGCGCCGTCGGATTGACTTTGTTCTGGCCTTTGTATTTCGGAGCCGAGCCGTGCGTCGCTTCGAAAATCGCGGAGTCGGATCCGATATTCGCACCGGGAGCGACGCCCAGGCCGCCAACGAGACCGGCACACAAGTCGCTGAGAATGTCGCCGTACAAGTTTTCGGTGACGATCACATCATACAACTCGGGTTTTTGAACCAGTTGCATGCACATGTTGTCGACCAGCCGTTCGACGTACTGGACTTTCCCGTTCGTGTCAGGAACTTTACCGGCGAGCACGGAATCCGGCTTCACGCCGTTGGCCAGTTCGGGCGATTCGAATTTTGCGCCATAGGCCAGTGCGACGGCACGGGTTTCATCGTACCACAAGCCGTCGGTGAACTTCATGATGTTCGCCTTGCAGACCGATGTGATCGACTTGCGTCCGTTCTTGATCGCATAATCGAACGCGTAATTGGCGATGTCGCGCGTCCCTTCGATGGAGATCGGCTTGATGCTGATGCCCGTCGAGGCGGGGGGAGTATTGATCTTCTTGCCCGTGGCTATCTCGTTGATTTTGGCAATCAGCTCGGCTGACTTCGGTTCCCCCGCCTTGAATTCCACTCCGGCATACAGATCCTCGGTGTTTTCCCGGATCAACACGAGATCGACCGGCACACTGGAAAAGAATGAGCGAACTCCCGCGTAAGTCTTGCAGGGACGAACGCAGGCAAATAGCCCGAGTTCCTGTCGCAGGTAGACGTTGACGCTTCGAAAACCCTTGCCGATGGGAGTCGTGATCGGTGCCTTGAGTGCGACTTTGTTCGCGCGGACGGATGCCAGCACGCTTTCGGGGACTTTGCCGAGCGCTTCGATGACTTCGATCCCGCACTCCTGGACATCCCACTCGATTTTTACGCCGGTGGCATCGATGCAAAGCCGAGTCGCCTCGGCCAGTTCCGGCCCCACCCCATCACCGGGAATCAACGTCACTTTGTGCATTCGCTCACATCCTTATGGTATCAGTCTGATGAATTGGTGAACCCAAATACTTCACGTACCCGCTTGTTATACCTGTTCAAGCTGGCGACCGTATCACAACCTTGCAGGCATTGCAAGCAAGTCCAAGTGACGCCGTTTTGCCGGGGCGCATCTATGAAATAATGGTCGTGAATCGGGGTTCAGGGCAACTCTGTGTCCCAGTCGCATTGCGACAAGTACGACGTAAAAAAATAGCCTCGCTGAACCACCAACTTCGCTGACATAAACAGCGGTGTGTCATCGCGACGAAGCGTCAGTTACGGCACATCCACCAGCTTCACCTCGCGAACCTTCAACGATTCGGCAAATTCAATCCATTCGCTCACCATGCGCGAGCCTCCTCCGTCGCGACTGACGAGTTTGCGAAAACGTTCGTCGTCGATCGATGTCGACAACCGATAAACGGCACCGTCGCACATCCCCACGATGATTCCCGGCTCTTTTGAACGAATTAAACCTTGCAGCGGTTTTTCGGGAAGCACGTAATCATCCGGTCGTGTCCAGACGACAGACGAGTCTTCATTCGCCTCAACAATCATAATCGTGTTTGAAGTGCCGTCCTTAATGTCACGAAACCCGATGCGTTTCTCCGCCGGGAACGCACTATCGTCAGCACGAATCGTCAAGAAACACGTTTTTCCATCTTCACGATTCGCACCGCCTGGAGCGGCATAAATCGCCGGCATCTCGGCGATGAGCGTTTTGTTGTGCTCGCTGTCCCACGGCTCGTTGTGCTTGAACTTCCGATACAGATCTTTATGGCCTAAGAACGGCAACAGTTGCACACGCCAACTGAGCAATGTCTGTCCTTTCTTTCGGTCATACGAGTATGATTCGGGTAACATTCCATGCGTGTCGCAGTGGTCGCACATGGCGCGGATAAGCGTCCTTACCTTTTTCCCCGCCTGCAAATCACGATCGAATTTGTCCTCGGCTGACAACGCAGCGGGCGACGTCAACATCAGGACGAACCCCAGTAAAGACGAATGGATTTTCATGACGATGTCTCCAGGCGGAAGATGTTATAATCTCGCACAAGATGTTACGATGAATTAAGTGTACCTGTTGGAGGATAATAGATAAATCATGCACTCGGGTAGTCCCGGTCGCGCAGCGACAAGAGGAAAATGACATTGAACACAGACAGGAATGTCTGTGCCACCAGAGAACCGAAATCATGGAACCCCCATCACTTCTGAAACTTCTCGAAGGCTGGCAAGCGGGTGAAATTCCGCTCGCCGAGGTCGAACGTCGCATCGTGGAAGTCGCTGCCCAGGCGCAGATTCATCCTCACTCCGGGAAAACCGACGATGCGCACGTCGATCTCGACCGGGCGGCGAGATGCGGGTATCCCGAAGTCGTTTATTCTGCCGGGAAGACGACACGAGCGATCATCGAGATTTTTGAAGTTCAACAGCATCGCGGCCAAAAATGTTTCGCCACGCGCGTCTCGCCCGAACAGGCGGAAGGAGTGCTCGCGCGATTTCCACTCATGGTTCACAATTCGATTGCAAGAACGATTCGCTCACCGCATGGCACGGACTTCAAGCCGACGGGCGATGTCCTCGTGGTGACAGCGGGGACCAGCGATCGTCCCGTCGCTGAGGAAGCGGTTGAGACGCTCGAATGGATGGGCTGCGGCGTCGAGTTGATCGGTGACGTCGGCGTCGCCGGTCCGCATCGATTGGGCGAACATCGCCAGCGTTTGCAACACGCCGATGCCATTGTCGTCGCGGCGGGGATGGAAGGTGCTCTCCCCTCGGTCGTTGGCGGATGGGTCTCGTGTCCCGTCATCGCCGTCCCGACCAGCGTCGGTTACGGGGCCAGTTTTCAAGGCGTCGCCGCGTTACTCGGCATGCTCAACAGTTGTGCGGCGAACGTCACCGTCGTGAATATCGACGCCGGCTTTAAGGCCGGCTACGTCGCCGGTCTGATCTGCCGCCGGGTGCATCGAGAACTTTAACCACTGAGAAAAGCTTGATGGGGGGATAGGGAGATGGGGAGTAAGAATAAGAAGTTTTTTCAATCACATGAACTTCGTTTGCTCTGTGTACTTTGTGACTCTGTGGTTAATTTTTCATTTTCATCTGCGTCAATCTGCGAAATCTGCGGATAGTGATTATAGCTTTTCGGCTTTGCATTCCATCTGCGGATGATACTCATCACAAGAAACGATCACATGCAGGCACCAGATCTTCCACGAATTCCCGAGCGGGAGCGAACCGGACATAAGGGGTCTTATGGTCGAGTGCTGATCATCGCCGGGAGTCGGGGGATGAGCGGGGCGGCGGCGCTCGCTGGGTCAGCAGCACTGCGTGGCGGAGCGGGGTTGGTGTATGTCGCGACGGCGGAGAGTCTGATACCGATCGTCGCCGGGATTGAGCCGTCGTATTTGACGATTCCGCTTCCCGAAGATGCTCAAGGGAAAATATCGGTCGGAGCGCAGCGTGTCCTCTGGCCATTGTTGTCGCAATACGATGCAATCGCCGTCGGTCCGGGGTTGGGGCAATCGGATGACCTGTTCATGCTCGTGCAATGGCTCTATCAGACGGTGAGCGTGCCGCTGGTCTGCGATGCCGATGCATTGAATCTCCTTTCGCGATTGGCGGGGCGATTGCCGAAAGCCGCCGGACCGCGGATTTTGACGCCGCATCCCGGTGAGTTTTCGCGATTATCGCGAACGGCGGTTGACACCATCGCCGCACAGCGAAGCGAACTCGCCGGGCGATATGCGAAGGAGAACGGCATCGTTCTTGTGCTAAAGGGAGCAGGGACCGTCATCACCGATGGAACGAGAACCGCCGTCAACACGACTGGTAACCCCGGCATGGCGACCGGCGGGACAGGGGATGTCCTGACCGGCCTGATCGCCGCACTTCTGGCTCAACAGATCGAACCGTTTGCGGCGGCGCAACTCGGCGTATATCTGCACGGGCTCGCCGGCGATCTCGCAGCGGCGGAACTCTCCGAACCGGGTTTGATCGCCTCCGACCTGCCGCGATATCTGGGCCGGGCGTGGACGCAGTACTTTTCACAATGTGATAAATGATTGCGTATGTTTCACACGATCGACCGGCTCATTCTTCCTTTTCACCGAGCAGCTTCTTGACCGCGTTCATCAAGACCGACTCGACGGCGGGGGCGACATTCGAGGCCCCCGGACTGGTCTCGTAGCCCCCTTCGCCGTAGGCGACTTCCGTGCCGATGTATCCCGGCCCGCAATCTCCATACGCCGCCATCGCCACGAACAAATCGGGACGGAGCTGTTGAGCCGCCAACTGGTATTCCACGAACAATTCGCCCGGCATGTGAAGGATGCGAACATCTCCCAGCGTCAGGCAACCGATATCGATCGTATCGCCCATCTGGCAGCGCTTCATCCACGTGAGCTTCACGGCGGCGATGAACCGATCTCCGAGAGTTCCATCCTTGTTTTCAACGCGATTCGCTAACGCCGATTCATCCATATGTTTCGAGACCGGCAGTGAAACGGGTTCGAAATTCCAGGCGACATCATCGGCCGAGATCGGCACTTTGCGGATGTTCTCCCACGCCTGTTTCATACCGGCGGCGACGCGGTCGGCGAGAACTTGACGATTTTCGGGCGAGCCGTCATTCCATTTTCCGGCGCCGATGTTCCCCCCGGCTCCGTCAAAATGGACATGCATCACGCCGGTTTCTTCTTGCCGGGCGTTGCGGGCTAGTCCGGGAAAATCAGGATTCGCGAGACCGGTGTGATAATAGCTCTGAGGATGCGTTGCATAATACGTGAGAACGACGATCGGTTGGTTGTCTGCGCCATCGTAAAACGCGATGAGTTTGACTTCGGGATCGATCGTGCCGACGGGGAAATCTCGCACTTTGGGATCGGTCGTCGCCGTCCAGCGGACGTGAATCACCTTGCCCTCGGGGCCGAGAATCCGGCGATTCGAAGCGACTTTCTCGATGATCCCCTTGCCGATGCCGAGATGAGTCACCGGTTTGGCGTGCGCGATCGCCTCCTTGATCGCGGCAGCCGTGCGGCGGATGACGTCGTGTGCAAAGTTCGGATCGAACCCCGCTCCCGATAGCCCATGTTCGACGAGGAGTTCTTCCGCTGAAAAATCGCACCACGGTGCATCGTGCTGATGCAGCGCATGCACGGCGACGTGATGAGGATCGGTTCCCGCCGCATCTGCAAGTTTTTCGCGGAAAACCGAATGACCGGCGTTGGCGATTTCGATCCAGTCCACGGCACAAAGAACGATCGGTTGCTCGGTACCCAGAATGACAATGCCTCGACAGGTGAGGGGTGTCTGTATCCCTTTGACCGGATCGTAGGCCATCATACTTCCGATTGGCGGAGAAGCGTCAACATCGAATGTGCCGACACGCAGCGGTTCATTGGCAGAGAGCGAATGAGATAAGGCAACCAAAGCGGCGAACGCAACTATGAGGGTTCGTTGTGGCATCATGTTCCTTTGGTCGAGATAATGGTGCTGGAAGAGGACAACATCAACCATTATGAGTATATTCAATTCAATGGATTGTTGCATCCGCCGGAAGATATGACAAATACAAGTCGTCAATTGAATTGATGACGTGGGCAACCGAAACGTCAACACGAGAAAGGGAACGATGCAGATCATCATTTCATCCAGTCTATTGATGACCGCGTTCATGGGAATCGAGATCGAGACGGAAATCGAATTCGGTCCCGATCTCGGCCAGAATTACGGGACCATTTTCGAAGCCCGCGATGACAGCGGTCGGCTCCGCATCGGGGCGGGGTTTGTCGGTGTTTATAATACGCGCTATCGCAGCGACCGCCAGACTCTGCAATTCTTCGTCCGGCCGGCAGCGAACGATCCCGATGAAATCTTCGAAGTTGATCCGCTACCAAGGCCGAGTGAGGCGGCGGGGAGTTATCTCTTTGATTTCGAGGGGAAACTTCATTCCAGAAGTTATATCGCCGATTCGGCGATGAGAGTCTGGGATCCCGCAACCCAGACCTGGGGGATCGACGACGATTTCACCAAACCGAACGAAGATCGCGGCGATCAGAAAATGACGGTCGCCGGGAAGATGCTCTGGTTCGACTCCGGGAGCGTAAAATACGACGGCGAAGAAATTCTCGTACCGCCAGAAGTCGGTCAGTACTACAACTTCTATTACGGGAATGGACATCTCGCGTGGTTTCACACGCACAAAATCGAGAACGGCGGCTTTACGAAGTTGTATGCCGTCGCGTGGAACCCGGCTGGCGACCGGCAAGTCGATGTCGCTCGCGCGGTCGTTCACGATCTGGCGATCGTCGGCGAAACTCCTTTTTCGTGGGGGCAATTCGGTGAGCAGTTGATAACCGTCTCCAACTGGGGAGGCGTGTATGTCTTCGAAGGGGGGACATGGAAAACCGCTCTTCCGGTCAAGCAATCGGGGAGCCGGCAAGTTTATTCGATGCTCAACTTCGGCGATGAGATGCTGTTCGCTGAATATCCGTCGGGACATCTCTGGGTTTGGGACGGCGAACAGATCACTGAGCGAAAAGGCTGGCCGCCAATCATGCCTGGCGTAAGCGACTACGCGCGCGAGGCGCAAACGACCGTTATCTATCGCGGGGAACTCTTCGTCGGCGTCTGGCCGTGGGCCGAATTGTGGCGATACGACGTCGATGAGAAGTCGTGGCAGTTCGTGAGGCGGATGTTCTCGAAGCCGGATATCTCCGACGAAGTCGGCCACCCCTGGGAAGCCGAGATCAAGAAGTACAACGCCGAGCAAGGCACCAACATCGTCTTTAACAACTGGGGCCAGCGGGTGACGGGGCTGATTCCGATGGGCGATGCCATGTATCTCTCGACGTCGGCGAAAGCCCCGTGGGGCCGCGAGAAGTACGACTGGCTGACCGATGACGTCTGGGAAGAATACGGTCGGCCCTATCGCGTGCGGTTGCCGGGAAATTTATCAGTCCGAATGAACTGGAAGACCGGCCCCACCAAACTCATATTCCAGATCGACGAAGGAATCATGAAAATATATCAGGATGGAAAACTGCTCGGTGAGGCAAAAGCCCCCGATGACACGCCTGAACTCGAAAAACAGGGACTCAGTGAGCTAAAGCTGACATGGGGAAAAGGAATCTTCGGCCCGGCGAAGATGAAGATCGGGCAGTAGGAAGGCTGTTTGGGCGGGAATCCAATTGACGATGGTCTGCCGTATAGATACGCTGGCAGTTTGGCCACACAAATGGGTGTTGCAGCAATTGGCATGTGAAGTTTAATCGGAGAGAAATTAATGAAAGCAGTCACCGCAGGTGAAGCGGAAAAGAATCTGGAAGAGCTTTTAGGAGAGACGGCGACTTCGCACGAGCCAATTCAGATCCTTAGTGTTAGTGAAGCGGCCAATGGTATCTTGGTATCGGAGGAGGACTGGCGGGCCGTTCAAGAATCATTGTATCTCCTTTCCATTCCGGGAATGCGCGAGTCGATACGGGAAGGAATAGCAACTCCCGTCGAAGAGTGTGATGAGGAGTTACGCTGGTGAATTGGCGTGTCGTTTATACAAAGCAAGCCCAGAAAGATGCCAAGAAACTTGCGGGGACAGGCTTGAGGAATAAGACTGAAACATTGCTGAGAATCATCGGTGAGAATCCGTATCAATCGCCACCACCATATGAAAAATTGGTAGGCGATCTATTCGGCGCTTACTCCCGAAGAATCAACATTCAACATCGATTGGTTTACCAGGTGTTGGAAAGTGAGAGAACCGTCAAAGTGTTGCGGATGTGGACGCATTACGAATAATCGCTAGAATGATTTAAGAACCTTCACTCTACCACCAACTCCACCATTTCAATCGCGTTCCGCCCCGACTTGGCGAATGGGCGGGGCATCGGTTGGGCATGTCCCTTTTCGTCGATGCTACGACTGCGGAGTTGATATGCTCCCGCTGCCAGCCCCGGCAGGACTGTTGCCCAGTGGGCCAGCGTCAGTCGCATCGGCCAGTTTTTCGGCTTACCCGTCGCCGCATCGAAGCCGTGCAGATTGGGGGGGAGTTGATTGTCGGGGAGACCGCCACCCCACGTGTCAGGTGCGGGAAGAATATGGGCGTCGGTCCATTCCGCTTTCGTGAAATACGGGTCATCCGCCGGCCAGGTTTGATCCTTCGGCAAGACCAGCGTCTGGACTTTCGTTAGACCGGAAATCCCTACTTGTGAATACCCCGTGACCGGGATCGGCATTCCCGCTTTGATCGCATCGGGCTTGAGCAATGTCTGGGCGAATGTCTTCATCCCACTGTCGACGTCGTTGTTACCACCGGCATAGGTGTCGTTCGCGAATGGTGTGTTCGAGAGCGTGATGCGGTTGAGCCATTTGACCGACTTGAATCCGTATGTTTCGGGAATCAGCATACGTACCGGCCCACCGCGCTGGCTGTTGAGATACTTGCCATTGAGTTTGTAGCAGAGTAACACCGGCGGCAGATCAAACGGGTCTTCGAGAACTCGACCGACCGGCAGCGAACTTTGGAAGATTTGCTTCGGGTCGTCATTGTGATAGCCGTGGTAATACACACGGCGGAGATTCTGCTTCGGGCGGGTCATCCAGACGATTTCTCGTAGCGGTACTCCTTCCCAGAAACCCATGCCGAGCGGTCTGGCTCCGTTGTTGCACGTCATGATCTTGGCGATGCCGACGCCGTGAGTTTCGGCGAGTTTCATCAGGGCGGGCCAGTCGATCGCCGTCCCCGCTTCCTTAGTGAGCGGCTGTTCGATGTCGGCAGGATGTTCGGAGTCGGAGACGACTTCGAGTTTCCAAGTTTCTTGAATGAGTCCGACATCACGCTTCTTTTCGTCGGGCAGATCGTAGGGTTTGGGATCGCCGCGCGACACGTTGCCGAAGGTCTCTTGCGGAGTCAGATATTCGAGTTTCTTAAGGAAAGCCTCGCACGCCTCAGCGCACTCGCGCGGCAACTCATCGGCACGCAGCCATGTAGGGAGCAGTGAAATCGCCGCCCCTCCGGTCGCCAGGCGCATGAAAAACCGCCGAGTGAGTTGCACGTGCTCTTGCAGGAACAACTGCGGCTGGGTCATCGCTGTGCCCTTCATCAGAAAGAATGAATGGTTCTCGCCGCGTACATCGCTTCGACGGCATCATTCTCTCGGAATCGGCGAACGATTGCCAGTTGCCGGAGAGAAATTGTGCCACGCGACGGAATCGCCGCAAGAAGACAACGTGGCGTCAGCACGCGGGTGTGACCGGGGAATCTAAACCGGCAGTTCTTCGTCTCTCAGCTTGCGCTGGCGCGGGGCGAGAAGAGTACAGCGAAGCAACTCAAGTCCCGAAACGGTGGCGATCCCCAATGCACCCCAGCCCAGCGATTCATACGACTTGGAAGCCCAGTACGGAGTCGTCAACAGTGCGGCGGCCATTCCACCGGCAAAAACCGTCGTCATCGCATAGACGATGAGTGTTATTCGCATCAAGCGGCTGGCGTGAGAATGAATCGCCGACTGAGCCGAGGCATTCGCCATCTTGCGAAATTGCTGCAATTTTGCCCGCGCGAGATCCTTATCCTGCGAATGACAGGGTGCGATCTCTTCGAGCGGAATCTGCTCCTCATCGACGATGACGTCGTCTTCGTTCCAGCCATCTTCTGTTGATGAGTCGAATTCCAAACCAACATCGCGGCAGGCCGCGTCACTCGGTGAAACGGCGCCGTAGAATCCCATTTCCTGAGTTCCACGTTCCGCGCTCCCGGCATCCGCTGCGCCAATGGCCGTTGACGGATCTTGAGTCGTAGCGGTCGGATTCTCCTGGGGATCATCGTGAAAGAGGTGAGAGAACATTTCCAACGCTGAAAATCGCTTCCCCGATTGACCTTCGCTCGCAGAACTGGATGCGGAGGACTTCGGCGCGACGGAAGGAGTTCCCAGCGATTCCACTCTCGACGGTGCCGTCGCCTGATGGCGTGAATTTCGTTCGCGTTCGGGGCGGGGCATTTCCCGCCCGGAAGTCGATGAATCCGACTTGGATTCCTGGAGATTTTGAACCGATTCTCTCGTTCGGGCCAATAACTGTTCCATGTAAAGCCCGATCGAATCATCGTCTCCCTTTGTCTCGAGAGAATCGGAGACATTTTCCAACTCAGATTCTCTCTTGGATTCAACGATCGTCCGCAACGCCTCCGCCGCAGGATCATCAACCTCAGGCATAGCAGTAGATAAGGACGGCTGCTGAATGGACTCGGGCGTTGACATGCCGGCGTTTCGTTCGACGACAATGTGATCGAGCGAGGTGGCGCGATCATCGATGGTTGATTTCCACTCCGCCATGCGCTGGCGTTCTTCCTCCAGTTGCCTTTGCGAGGTCGCAATATCGAATTGCTGCTGTTCCAGTTGGCCCCGCAGTTCATCGAGATCGCGGCGCTGCCTTTCGGTGTCCGATTGCAATTGTTCGAGGTCGCGGCGTTGTTGTTCGATCTCGGTCTGTTGCGGTACGGCATCGTTGCGATATTGCTCAAGCTCGCGCTGACGTTGTTCCAGCTCTAAATGCCGCCGGTCGATCTCCGCTTCGCGGGCAGCGCAAGCCGAAGTTCGCTCGTCCAGTTCCGCCCGACCGGCGGCGACTTCTGACTGGAGTTCGGCAATTTGCGAGCGGTCGCGTTCGAGTTGAGACGCATGTTCGTTCAGTTCGCGCTCAGTCTGTTCGAGTCGAATGCGATTCGTTTCCAATTGTTCTCGCAGGGCGCTCACATGGGCATGTTCCTGCCCGTCGGCGTCCAGTCGATTTTCGAACGAGTTTTTGTCGGAATCCAGCGATTCTCGTTCCCGTTGAAGCGCATTGTGTTCGTCGACTAACTGAGACTGCCGACTCTTGAATTCTTCTTCGCGCGTCGCCAGTTCGGCGGCTCGCTCGGCGAGTTCCACGCGCCGAGTCAGCAGTAGCTGGTGCTGCTGATCCAACTCGGAGGATTCCTGAACCAGTTCCTGTTCCAACTGCTCCAGCCGCGACTGCCAGTTGTCGAATCGCTGTTGAAGTTCGACGGAGAGCATATGCTGCTCCTGCGATTCGCGGAGATCGAGTTCATTCTGGCGGGCCTGGATTTGTTCTTCCAGTTCGCGGCATCGACTCCATCGCAGGTCCAGTTCCCGTGACGAGTCTTCCAAAGTCTGTCGTTGCTGGTTGATCTCCTGGCGTTGTTGTTCGATTTGCTGCTCGAGTTGCCGAAGACCGATTTGGGTTTTGGCGTGCTCTTCGCGTGCATGGACCAGAGTCGCGCGTTCCGTTTCCAGTTGACGGCAATCATTCGCGAACTGTTCTTGCTCGTTCCGGAATTGCTCGACCTCGCCGTGAAAATCGCGCTGCAGGCGTTCCAGTTCCAGCCGTTCCTGCACAATTTCGGATTGTCGTCGCGCGACGTCTTGCTGCTGCTGGAAAAGCTCTGCCCGGTCGCTATCCAGCTCGCCCTGGGCAAGGATCAGCGAATGCCGCATTCGATCGTTCTCGGCGAGTTGTGCGAGCGACTCCTCGCGAAGACGGGTGATCTCCTGCTGCTGCTCCTGGAGAACGATTTGATTGTCTGCTACGGTTTGACGTTGCAAACTCAGTTCGGCTTGTTGTTCCTCAACGAGGCGCAGTCGCTGCGATAGTTCTTCGTGTTGCTCCGCGAGTCGATTGCGCTGCTCCATGAGTTCGGCGCGCATTCGCTGATTTTCATCCCCTCGCTTTTCAAGATCATATTCACGGTTTGCGAAACGCTGCTCGCTCCCGGCGATTTCTTGCTCGCGATTCACCAATGAGAGTTCACGAGCATTCAGATCGTCTGCGAGTTGGTGTAATTCCCGATCGCGGGCTTCCAGTATATTGCTCTGCTGCTGAAGCTCCTGATGCGTTTGTTTGATCTGCTGTTGAGCCAGGCGATCTTCATCAAGCAACTGTGCCTGACGCTGTTCCATTTGTCGTTGTCGTTCGTGCAGTTGATCGTCGATATCCGCGAGCAATCGCCGTTGTTGAACAAGTCGCTCAGACTGAGTGGTGCATTGCTCGTCGGCGATTTGTCGGAGCCGCAACGATTCGCTCAGCGCGGCTTGCTGTTGTTGAATATCGGTCTGTAGCCGTGCAAGCTCTTCGTCCAGTTCGGTGCGTAGTTGTCGGGTATCGGAGGCTGCACAAGAGACAGCCGCTCCCGCCGGCAACCGATTTCTGTCCGACGAAGCGGATGTTTCATGAGCGAAGTCCGAATACGTAGTCAAGAATTCGAATGATCCGAATTGTCCATCCGCGCAGTGCGCGCGTGCGACCGTCGCCGGGGATGCGTCCGGCACAGTCGGTCGTGAATTAGCAGCCGCTTCCAGCCGATTTGAGGCGTAAATCGGTCGTTGACCGGTGAAGTTCGTGCGGAAAGAAAATTCGATCGGGCCGATCGCAATGCGATCCCCGTTCCGGAGGTTCTGCCGCCGGATGGGAAAACCGTTGACCCATGTGCGTCGATCATCGGCCGTCAGGACGATTTGATTGCGGATGGTCTGAATCTTGGCATGTTGACCGGCAATACCGGCGAACGCGAGGCGAATGTGACAATCCGGGCCGGAGCCGATGCAGCAAATCTCGGCCGGGATCACATACGAGTCGATCTCGCCATGACTCTGAACCGGTACGAGCAGCATCAGCGGGTTGCCGACCGCATGAGCCGATGCATAAGGTGCATCGATAGCATTGATCGGCGATGAAGACGCGACAGTTGACATCAGCACATTTCCCGAGCCTGACTGTGAAATCGGTCGTGGATCGTTCGACTATCCCATGTCATCAGCGTTGGGAATCAACGGGATATCATCGCCGCAACGAACAAAATCGCTAGTGAAATTCGTCGGTAGCGAAAAACGAGAAAAAACAACGATGCATATCGAACATACCATCGGCATCGGAGAGAAAATCTCCTTATAATCGTCAGACTGGGCCAACTTGAATCTGCAAAATTCGTCCGCCTGCGACCGGTGTGCTTCATTTTCGTTTCAGAACGATCGCTCGGAATACAGGGATGGCGCATTGACCCGCAGAGAGATCGAATCGATAATTCGGGTGGTATCGATCGTGTCGAGTACATTTCCCGTTGAACTTTCTGTTCGGTGAGTTATGGAAGACCTTTTTCATCGCAACCCGCCAACGACCAAGAGATGAAGCAGTTTGAGGGATTGACGTTGCATGCCAGGCTGGGCGTTTTCGAAATCGACTGAAGCGACCGCGAATCGTCTCGCGGAAAAAGAAGATTTCGATATCACCTGCTGCTGCGGTCAGCACATCGCCGGGGCACGACAACCGCAACCTCAGGTCGCCCTGTGTGCGATGTGTCAGGAAGAGTTTCTGATACTTCCAGCGAATCCCTATCCTCCACTGCAAGCCGCAGGAACGGCCCGCCGTAAGAAAAAGTCCAAGTCCGCGGCGTCAAAATATCCGCTGATGGCAACCGTCGGCGTCGCATGGAAAGTCATCAAGCCGGCAATCACTTGGCCCGTGGTGTTGTCGAAAACCGTTGCGCAAGTCTCGGTCTACGCGGCGACGAAAACTTACAAACGTTTGCTCGCCGCGGCGAGATTCGTGCGGGCACAATTCACCTTGCTGAGAATTGTGATCGTCTCGATGCTGGCATTGGTTGGCGGGACCGTTTATTGGCAATTGCAGCGCGCCGACGTCGAAGCCGCCAAAGTTCAAGCGAGCGCTTCGTACGAGCGAGGCCTGGCCGCACTCAAGCAGAACGACGCATTAACCGCACTCCAGGAATTCGAGCAATCGCGGGCGGCGATGGATCTACTGAAGCGAGACGACTTGCTGGCACGCAAGGTCCGCCAATATGCACGCGAACTGCGGGTGGCCACGAGTCTCTCGACGGACTCCTACTTCGACATACTCGATGAAGCGATCGATGTGCGTCTGAAACGCGGCGATTCGGCATGGCAGGAATATTTCGCCCGACAGTACAAGGACGATTGGTTAATCCTGGAATTGAAAGGGACCGGCATTCCCACTCCACAAACCGATGAGCATCAGAGCATGATGTTCCCGGGATTCCACAAAGGACAACCGGTTGCCATCGAAATCCCTGCACAAATCGTGCGACACATCCCCGAATCTCAAGATGATCTCTCGCTGGTGATGGCCGTACAATGGAAGGAATGCCAGTTCGAAGAAACGCCGCGTCCGCGATGGATCGTCCGGTTCGCTGACGAAACGGCTTTTTTTTGGGTCAATTACGAGACGTACCAATCGACCGGATATTCCACCGGCGAATTTCCCGCCGATGACGAGTTGCGGCACATTTTCGACCGGCAGGCCGCATTCATGGGAATCGACGAGAACCAGCCGGAGGGTCAACTCAGTTCGGCGACTCCGGACAACAACGACGTCGAGAAGAATTAACCAACGACGAGCAGGATGCCATGAACTCAGAATATCAATTGCCGAACCGAGTCATATCGCGAAGTATCGGCCTGCGCGTCGACCGATTCGGCTATCAATTCACATTCCTGCTGATCGCCGCGGGTTTGACGGCAATTTGCCCCCACAATGGATTCGCCGCTGAACCCGAATTCATCGCCGATTTCATCGATCGCGATGACGACTGGCCGAAACTGGTCAACGTGACGGTGCGACTGGAAGGTCGATATGCATCCATCAGTTCGAAGGCACTGCGATTGCAGGGTTCCGACTTGGCGTTTCGCTCGGCAAAGCAACTCGTCAAGCCCGATGACACGGCGACGATCGAAGTCGTGGGGCATCTGGTCAGGGAAAATAACCGTTACACGTTTGTGGTCGATCGCATTTCGCCGCTTCCCCACGAACTTATCCGCTACGAGCGCATGGTTTCGAAGATCGATTTCAAAAAGGGGGAAGACTGGCATGCCGTCGGGGAGTGGCTCAAACGCCGCGGCGAATTTTATGACGACTCTGACTTGAAGAAAAAAGCGATGGAAGCATTTCAAAAGGAATTCGCCGTCGATTTGCGTTCCGTCAAAATTGACGACTTGGGTGGACGATTGAAACTCGCGGATAAGGTGACAAAACTTGGCCTGCCGGAGTCGCTGCGAGAGGAAGTCGTTCACGAAGCGTACTACAAACAATGGGAGCTGATCTCGAAGCAGATTCTCGCCGCGAGAAAGGCAAATCAGCCTCCACAAGCCAAAATCATCTTGGCGATTCAGGATCTCGCTGAACAGATCGCCCGCGATTTGCCGGGCAGCAACGAACCACTGAACCCGCCGCAACCTGACTTGCTGAAACAATATTTTGACGATCCCACCGCGGCTTATCTCAAGGCGGACGGCGAGCAACGGCGGTTATTGCATCGGTTCCTTTATGCCGAAATGCGGAAAACCATGATCGTGCGCGAGGCCGAGATCGATCGCACGAAGGGCTATCAGGCGGCCGGCCGAATCGAAAAGGAGCTTCCCGATTACATTCACCTCGCCGAAGAATTGCGCAAAATGCAATTGACGTGGGAACAAACTCAACTGGGAACGTATTCGCGGCGGCAGGTTCTGGACCTCGTGCAGAAATTTCGCGATCGTCAACAAGAAGAGGATGCAAAATCGACGCTCACATCGTGGCTCGACATCAGGCAGAGTCGTCTGCGAGACGACGATGCCGCGGAACATATTCGCCTGTCGGAAGATTATTTCAACCTGCTGCACGACGAGAAGCAAACCGCTGACCTGTTGATCAAAGCCTATCGGCTCACTCCAACAGAGGAAGACATTTCCAAGCGGCTCGTCCAATTGGGACTGGTCCTCAAAGAAGGCAATTGGATCTGGACCAGGGATTTGGCCGACCCGGTGCTTGCCGCAAGGGAGCGTGCCATCCGCGAAGGGCGCGTCGAGACCGGCATGTCGCGACAGCAGGTGCGGCGATCGTTGGGTTCACCGACAGTCATCAGCCGCGTCCGCTCGTCGCGTCAGGTCGATGAAGTCTGGATGTACCGTCTGGGGACAGAAACGTTGCTCGCGGTGCAGTTTTCGATCGACGGAAGAAACAAAGAACCGACGGCGGTCAGTATCAGCGAAGTCGCCAATGCCGACTTCGCTGATTCCCGGCCGCAACCAACACCCGTCACAGCAACGCCGAATAATGCTCCTGAAAGCAAAGATGAAAAAGGTGAGGATGTCGACGGCGAATCGAAAGAGGAATAACACTCGCCCGACCTCATTCGTCATCTGAGAGACATTTACTTTTGCTGTTGGAGTTTCCAGGAAAGTCCCGGCTTGTCGGCGCGAAATTCGACGATGCGTTGTTTCTCGGCTTCAGTCACGTAAACCGTTCGGCCATCTTTGCCGCCGAAGCAGAGATTCGTAGGACTCTTGCCGAGCACGTCGATCTCCTTGAGGATTTCTCCCTCCGGAGACATTTTGACGACCGTCCCCTTGCCGTGTCGCGTGATGTACAGGTTCCCCTCGACATCGCAGCGCATGCCGTCGAATCCGTGGTCGGGGAATTCGCGGATCAATTTCTTGTGACTCAGCGAGCCATCTTTTTCGATGCGGAACGACCAGACGTTGCGCTGCACGCTTTCATTGACGTACAGCGACTTTCCGTCGGGGCTGACTTCGACTCCGTTCGTCGTTCCCATGCTTTCGGCGGCGAGCGAGACCTTGCCGTCGCGATCGATGCGCCAAATCTGCCCGGTGCTTTTGCCCCATGCGGGGTCGCTGGCCCAGAGGGTGCCGTCGGGACCGATCGCCAGATCATTGGGCTGATTCATTTTGGGTTCGTGGGCGAAGACCGTAATCTCTTTCGTTTCAGGGTCGATTTTCAGGACGTTATGTTCGACATAGTCGGCGACGTACATCATCCCTTTCTTGTCGAAGCGGATGCCGTTGCCGGTGCTGGCGCCGGGGAGGGTCACGAAGATTTCCGTTTTTCCATCCGGTGTGGTCTTGCCGATGGTCTGCTGCTTTTCGAAATTGACGGCGAAGAGATTCCCCTCACGGTCGCAGGCGGGGCCTTCGACCCCGTCGGTAAAACTCTTCTCGGCAGTCAACGGTTTGGCGACGAACAGTTCGTCATTATTTTGTCCCCACATCAGGGTGACGGTGTAAACGGCGGAATAAAACAGGGTGTTCATCACGGCAGAATCCTTCGCAAAATGTGTATCGAACGAAACCCGGTGGTTGTTTCATGCACGAATGCATTAGATACGTTTTTGCGCCACAACTCCAGCATGTGAAAGGTGGAATTGCGAGGGAATTGCACAGAACTCAGGTGGTCTTCGAAGCAGCCCGTTTGCGGACCACGGCTCACATGCCTCCCGAAATGACCTTCCGCCCGGTCGCCATCGCTGACCAGCAATGACAGACCGTCGCTATTCCACAACGTCATCCTCTGCGGCACGAACCGTTGCTTCGCCGGAATTGCCGTCGGCGTCGGGAGAGGAGATCAGTTCGGTCTCGGCATCCGATTCTTCACCCGTCATTTCGAGATCATACGGCTCTTCCATAGCGAAGGGATCCGGCTGCTGATCGAGTGCCGAGCGACCGTCGAGGCCGTGCGTTCGTGCCCAGGCGCGTTTCAAGGCTTCGGTATAGGCTTCGGGTTCCCAGTCCCCTTCGTTCAGGAAGACGTTGTTGTATTCGAGGACGGTCCCTTTGCGATAATGCAATTGCGAGATCGCCAGATTGTAATCGACCAGGTTTTGATAGTACTCGATTTCGGCGGTTGCCAGACTGGCTTGGGCACGCAACAACGCATCGAGGGTCGTGTTCCCCGCATCGACTTCTACCTTGAACAGGTCGACTCGGCGTTTAGCCGCTCGCCAGCGGTTGAAATTGCTTTGAGCCGTGGCGTAATGCCGGGCGATTTCCTGGAATGAGAGACCGATTTCAGCCGTAACGTCCCCTTCTTGCGCACCGAGAACCGCTCGCGATTTGGCCAGGCGTAATTCGATGTTGCGGACTTGTGCATGAGCCGAACGGAAACCGATGGGCATCGAGAATTCGAATCCGAGACCCCAGCCGGTCTGATTTCCCTGCGTGATCGTTTCATAGGCGCTGTTCAGCCCTTGTCGCGTATTTCCCTGATCGTTGTCCTGCGTCCCACCCAGGTGATCGCCGAAACCGTTCACACGGTAACTGCTCACAAAGTCGAGCCGGGGATGCGTCAGGCTTTCGGCGGCTTTCATCTGCAATTCGAGGCTCTTGATGCTCCATTTTTGCCGGCGGAGTTCCACGCGATGGACCAATCCTTCCGCCACACAGGCGCTCCAGTCGGGATTGAACGCCGCTGTGACCGGCTCGTCCTGAGGACGGATAACTCGCCCGTCGTTGACGGGAAGGCCGAGCAGTCGGCGGAACTGAAGTTCGTTGGTGTAAAGTTGACTCAAGGCCGATTCGGTTTTCGATTTCGTCTCGTAATACTGATCGCGTGCCTGGGCCTCGTCGGCCGGTTTGAAGTTTTCACGGCCGCCGGCTTTGAGAATGGCGTCGGCCTCCCGCCAACTGCGGAGAGAGCTATTTCTGGCAACGATGACGCTGTCGTAGACGCGGTACGACAAGTGGAGTTGCCAATACAATCGTTCGACGTCGACCAGCAGACTTTGAACGTTGGCTTCGAAGTCGGCCAGCGTGATGTCCTGATTGATGCGCGCAATCGCCACACCCTGGCTCACGCCGGTGATGCTCTGGAAGGCGGAGTTCGAACTGGCGGGACCGGCGGTTTGCGTGTATTCGACCCCCGAAGCGGCCCATAACGGCCGACGATAATTCAAAGAGACCCCTCCCGTGTATGTCGATGGAAAGAGATTGGTCGTCAGCGGAACATTGTTGCCCAGGTAGTCCCAGTTATGGTTCAACGTGATCAAACCGCCGTCGCCCATCTGCTTTTGCAACTGTGTGAGAAACGTTGCCGTTTCACTGTTGAGCGTCTGACCGGGGTTGAGGTTACCGGAGAAGAACCGGTTATTCTGAATCTGTTCGTTTCGTCCCCAGAGCATGTTCGTGGTGAACTGCGTATCGAACGCGGCGAGCGCCGCTTCGACTCCGCGGGTGCCGAACAGTACGCCGGTTTCCTGTATGGAGGGGTCGTAAATCGTAGCCGCCCGGTCGGCATTGACCATCAGCGGATTATTAGCCGAGCCTAGCGTACCGGCGACGCGAATGACTTCGCTATTTGATAATGCAATATGAATGGCTTCGGCCAGCGTCATATCCCAGATGTCTTCATCTTGAATATCATTGATAGTTCTGGGAGCGCGGGTTTGATCGACATTTTCCGGCAGCGGTTGAGTCACATCCGGGTATTCAATTTGAGTTACGACGTCGCGATAATGGTTTAAGTCTTTTTTGGCAAAGTATTTGTGTTCTTTGGGCCTGCCGAATCCAAAGCATCCTGGGAGCAGAACTGCCAGAAGCAGGACGGGCAACAGCTTCGACGTTCGTTTTTTTGGCCAGCGAACTCGCATGTCGGCTTCCATGACGCTGCTTGGTGAATACGGTGTAACATATTTCCTAATAAGGGATTGTGTCACATCCGCAGCGGCTGGTCGCCGAGTTCGTCGATCACGGATCGCGCGGTCTTTCGACAGCGCTAGCGGCACAATCGCTACATCCGTTATCGACGGAATAACCGTCAAACTTTTACTCTTTTCGCAATGGGCCGAACTCGATAAACGGCTGGTGCATCATTTTTTTGAAGAGGATCACTTCGCCGGGATCATTCTGCTCGATGCGGTGGCCCAGGAATTGAAGCAAGTACCCGGTAAAAAAACAGAATACCGCAGCCATCCACCAGCCGTACAGCAGGCAATACGGGCTGCCGACGAATACCAGCGGGACACCCACCAGATGCAGCAACTGATTGAGGGGGTGCAAGTGTCGCTGAATGTAATTGTCTACAAATCGTCTCAAACGCATGTCCGGAAGACTCCGTTTCCACCGTTGCTGTGAACTATCCATTTCAAATTCTATACCGAAATATTGGGTAGTAGTAGCCGGATGACGTTACATAGGGGATGGGTGCCGATCCACCCTGCATTTATTGCTCCGAGTCTCCCCGTCTTCCTCTCACCCCATCCAAGGCCCGGTAATCGCCAGCGTGAAACCTTTACCCTGCATATTGACGAACAGCGTCGAACCATCGGGTGAAAACACGGCTCCCGCGAATTCGGTGCGCATGTGGGAATGGGCGAACGTGTAGAGTTTTCCCTGCGGCGTCACGCCAACTAAACGAACTTCATCTCCCGTGCGGTCTTCGCAGACCATCAGATCTCCCCAAGGCGAAACGGTCAAATTGTCTGCGTTCTCGACGAGGGCAGAATCGTTCGGCTCGATGAAGAGTTCGAGCCGGCCGGGAGCCTTCTGCTCGTCGGCAGTCCCTTCGTGCGGGCTGGGGATGTACTTCCAGATTTGTCCCTTCTTTTCGATGCCTCCGCTCGTGCAGGCGATAAAGATACCCTCGGGCGAATACCAGATCCCCTCCCCCCTTGCGAACCGCGCACCGCCAGCGTCAAAACTGCGATGCCGCAAATCGCCGTTGGGGGCTTCGACATCGTCGAGGTCCAGCCATTCGACATCCAGCAATTGACCGACGGCGATGTTGTGCGAACCATCGATCCAGTTCCGCGTGTCGAGGCTCGGTTTGTCGCGGACTTTCAGTACCTGCAATTTCCCGCCGGCAGCCAACTTCTCCGGCTCATTCGGAATGAACCGATACAACGCCCCGTCCCCCTCATCTTCGGTCTGATAGACGATGCTCGTCTTGGGATCGACGGCGACCGCTTCATGCACGAACCGTCCCATCGCCTTGAGTGGAACAGGATCGGCGAGAGAAATCTCCGCGCTCGCCGGGACTTCGAAATTGTAGCCGTGGTCGTGATCCAGGTCGGCATTGCTCTGCGTATCGACCCCGGCGCGCAGGATCGTCTCTTCACAACTGATCCAACTGTTCCAGGGAGTCGGCCCGCCGGCGCAGTTGCGGACGGTCCCAGTGAGACTGAGATACTCACGCACGACTCGTTGTTTCTTCGTGTCGAAGACGACGGTTGTGGTTCCTCCGCCGCAAGTCATTTTTCCGTGGACCGTATCGTAGACTTTCGAAGGATCGATTTTCTGCGCGAGCGATTTTGACCCCTCGAACGGACCGCCGCCGTTGGGGCTGAGCTCGTGATTGCGAATGAGAATCGTCAAACCATCGGGACCGGCAAACGTCGCCATACCATCGGGGAGTCCCGGAAGAATGAATCCGTCATCCATCTTTCGACCTGAGACGGATATGATTTGATAGGAAAAGCCGTCCGGCAAATCGATGACCCGGCTGGGGTCGGGCAGCAGGTCGCCATATCCACCGGCGACTTTTAACGCACGGTCATTCGCCTTGACGGAACCGTCGATCAACGAACGCAGCCCGTAAAATCCAGCGGTGACTGCGGCAGTATTCTTAAGAAATTTCCGTCGCGATAACATGCATGTGCTCCGTGAGCCATCGATGGTGTCGATGTGATGAGTAAAGTCTATCGATCTTATTTCTTTCACAGTTGAAGTGCAATGTGGACGAGTTGCGGCCAAACATCAGACATATTTCAAGATGTCCTTCCAGTGTATCGTGTCGTTTATTGCGGAGAATTGGTAATCTGATTGAACGAGTCTCATGACCAGCGAGCAAAGGATCAACACCATGTTGCAATATCGACTGATCGCCGGATGCTGCATGCTTCTCATTCCCGAATGGGCACCG
>JBJXGP010000381.1:0-25418 GCA_046160425.1 Planctomycetaceae bacterium | reverse complement strand
TAATGTGAGAATCGTATATGCCGTCCACCCCAGCGACGACGCCCATGCGGCACCTGCAATGCCGTATCGCGGGATCAGGAGCAAATTCGCAACGACATTCACGAATACCAGAAACGCGGCGTTCCAGACGTTCGAGCCGACGAGCCCACGTGCGGCCAGATCGTTCGTCAGCACCCTTGCAAAGCTCGCTAACACCGTTCCGGGGAGCAACCAGACAAGCACGCTCGCCCCCGATACGAATTTTGGCCCGAGGAGCAAACCGAGAATCATCTCCCCGGCGACCGCGAGAACGAGCGACAAGCCGAGCGTCGACAGAAAGACGATATTGCTGACGAGCCGGGTCAATCGACTTCGCGAAGGATCACTCGTCTCCAACCGTGAGAGACGCGGGAGAATGACCGTACTCACCGATTGCGACAGGATCCAGATCCGTTCCGTCACCATCGTCGCCCCGGCATAAATACCCGCAGCAGCCGGCGTGACAAACACATTGATCAGCAGCAAATCGACGCGATGATTCAGAAACGCCAGCAGATTGGCGAGATTCGCTTTCCAACCATAATTCAGGCAACGCCAACTGTAACTCGGCTGAGGCGAACTCGCTCCCGAAGCCTCGCTCGCATGTAATTCAATTTGCTGGAGATGCCGACGCACGGGGATCACGCACAAACAAAGCCCGATGAACGCGGCGACTCCAAACGCGACAATCGCCGACAACGCCCCTCCCTCAAATCCGAGAAATGCAACGGCAGTGATCAGCAGCACGCAGACCGCTTCGCACGACAAGATGCCGTTGAACCAGCGAAAATTTTCGCCAGCATGAAGCAGACTCATCACATACGAGCGTATCAGCAGGATCGGATAGATCAACAGCGCTCCCCAGAGCAGATCGGCGCCGACTCCCGGATACAGGGCATCCGCCCCCAGCCAGATCGTCAATGCCCCGCTCAATGAACCGAGCACGCCGAGCACGACTCCCATTCTCAAGCTGGAACGAAGCGCCCGCGCCGGCGTGATCTCGCCGCGTCCGATGAAATACACGTTGGACGTCGCCACCCCCATATTGAACAGCGACAGCAGAAAATTCGGCAGCGTGAGCGCGAGCAGCATGGCGGCGAGCAGTTCGGGACCGAGACATCGTCCTCGCAGCGCTGCCAGCACCAGACCGAGCGCGAAGACCCACACTTTCGACATGAGGGTCGTCAAGACATGCTCGATGAGAGATCTGTTGCTCTGTTTCGCGGAAGTTGCGTTCATGCCGCCTGCTCCCGCTCGTGCATCACATCGTGAAGCAATGCGTCCGGCTCAAATGAACCGGGTTGGAACGAAGCCGCGACCGGATCGACCGCCTTCCTCTGGCTCCACAACACGCGGTCATAAACTTCATGCAGTTGCCGCACGACGGCTTCGCCACTGAACCGATGCAAACAGTCATGGCTGATCTTGAGCGCAGGATAGCGCAGATAATCGTCGGCACAACTTCGCATCGCACTCGCCAACGCAGTGGGATCACGCGGCGGGACGAGTATTCCGCATGACTCGTTCACAAAGCATTCGGGACCGCCGCAGCGCGTGGCGATCACCGGTTTGCCGCAGGCCATCGCTTCGATTAGCACCACGCCGAATGTTTCCACATGGCTCGGCAGGACAAACGCATCGCACTGCTGCATCTCTGACACAACCTGTTCGCGACTGAGTTCGCTTAGAAACCGGACTTGATCGGCAATGCCGAGCTGCCCGGCGAGAGCTTGCAGCCTGGCACGTTCCGGTCCCGCGCCGCCGATGCGAAGTTCGTGCTCGCGATTCCCGGCAAAGGCTTCAGCAAATGCGAGTAACAGGTCGCTGTGTCCTTTTTTTTCCGTGAGTAATGCCACATTCAACCAGCGAAACGGCCGATGGATGTTTGTTGAATCGGCATGTTTGTCGCTCGGTCGGAATACGGGATCGACCATGTTCGGAACCCATTCCCACTCCCCCACGACTTTCGGATATTGCTCAGCCAACAACGTCCCCAACGCCGGACTGACGGCGAGCCGGGCCGAGGCCGTGCGAAACGCGCGCTCGACGAGCAGTTTTTGCCAGGGCCGAATGAGTCCCCGGGCAAAGCTGGTGCTGTGTTCGGTGAGGACAAAGGGTATATCGTGACGCTCCGAGATTTCAGCGGCCAGGACTCCGCCGAGAATCGCGCTGTGGGCGTGAATCATGTCGGGGCGGCCATGCCGCTGGATGTAATGTTCGAAGAGGCGATGCCCCGCCCGCAGCCACAATCGGGTGTGCATCGTCGGCCAGAACGGTTGCGTCGACCAGCCGGTGTGGCTGTATGTGGCGACTCCCCGATCATCGTTGAAAGTCATTCCGGAGGGTAAACCTCGACGACTTTTCAAGAGCCAACGCAGGCTGCGACGTTGCGGAGCGATCACGCCGACTTGAAAATCCGCCGCCGACAGAGCCTGAGCCTGCTCCCGAAAAAAGGTTCCGCGAGTCGGCTGGATCGGCGTCGGATACCAGGACGGAATGATCAACAGGTGCATGGCAGCCAGAGCGTACAACAGAAATCGGGTAATTCGTGCGGATCGACCGACACGCGACGTCCGCGGCGACCGATTTTGAACATACGGTAGCCCCATCCCGTGAGCAGTTCGACGACGTCGCGTTTCGAATACCCGGCGGCTTGATAGGTCTCTTCGTTGATTTCCAGCATCAAGAACGGATGAAATTCCTGAATCGTTTGCGCGGCTCCCTTGAGGACGAACAGTTCCGCCCCCTCGACGTCGATTTTCATGCCGTCGAGGCGCGTGCAGCCGGATCGCGCGAACTGTTCATCGAAGACTTCGATACGCACGGAACCGAGCGACTTGCTTCGATAATCGGTGCGATACAGCGATCCCAGCCCTTCGTGCCAACTGCCGTGAGCCGTGAGGTCTTCGGAAGTGAAAATCTCGAGCGATCCGGGAGCTTCCCCCAAACCGCAATCGAACAATTGCACGTTCTGAAAATGATTGAGTGCGACGTTCTCACCCAGGACGGCGAAATTGTCGCGTAGCGGTTCGAAACTCAGCACTTGCCCATCGGGGACATACTTCGCCGCAAACGTCGTGAATTCACCCTGATTCGCCCCCACGTCGGCAAAAACCATCTCGGGCTTGAGGAGTTGCCGCAGGCAGAATAGCTCATTCAGCGAATGATACCCGCGCCAATAGATCAGGCTCCCCATGTACGAAGCGCGATCGATGCGGAGCTTGAGATCGCCGTCAAAATCGCTGACGATGACCGACCCGTCGGGAGCCCCCGTGTAGCGCTTCACATAATGCCTGCGGACCGGTTCGATCAGACGATTTCCGCCGCGAACGGTCATCAGTTTTTTTGTGATTTGTCTTAGGGTCTGTTCGATCAGAGACATGGGAATCCTCGTGATAATGGCACCCGAGATTTGGTAGGCACAGCCCACCTTACGCCTACGCCGCGCGACTTGCTACGTTTGACTGCGAGGCATGATCGAGGGCTTCGAGAACGGCACCACAGACGGTCTGAATCTGGTCCTCGGTCAGTTCGGGGAACATCGGAAGACTCAGGCAATTCGCGGCAACCTGTTCGGCATGCGGGAACGACCCGGGACCGTAACCCAGGTCGGCATGCACCTTCTGCAAGTGCAACGGAACGGGATAGTAAATCGCATTCCCGATACCGCAGCGCTGGAGATGCTGAATGACCGCGTCGCGATTTTCGACCTGAATCGTGTACTGGTGATAGACCGCCGACAGGAGTTCGTTCTCGGTATGCGACGACGAAACCGGGACGGTTTTCCCTTGCGTCGTCAGTTCGCAGGGACGCTTGATATCGGGCCGGCCTCCGAGCAATTCGTTGTAGCGATGGGCGTTCTCGCGTCGGCGTTCGTTCCACTGCACCAGATGCTGGTGCTTGACGAGCAGAATCGCCGCCTGCAATTCGTCGAGTCGGCTGTTCAAGCCAAGTTCGTCGTGATAGTACTTGACTCGTCCGCCGTGTCGCCGCAATGTTTCGATGCGCTGGTAAAGTTGTTCGTCGTTGGTCACGACCATGCCGCCGTCGCCGAAACCGCCCAGATTTTTGCTGGGGAAGAAGCTCAAACATCCGGCGTCTCCCATCGCACCGGTCCGATGTCCGCGATACGTCGCGCCATACGATTGCGCGCAATCTTCGATCACTCGCAATTGGTGTTTGCGGGCGATTTCGAGGATGGCATCCATATCGCAAGGCTGGCCGTAGAGATGAACGGGGAGAATCACCTTGGTTCGGGGCGTAATCGCCGCTTCGATCAGCCGGGGATCGATGTTGCAGGTATCGGGATCGATGTCGACGAAGACCGGTTTGGCCCCCACGATGCCGATCGCTTCGGTCGTCGCCACGAACGTGAACGGCGTCGTAATGACTTCATCGCCCGGGCCGAGGTTGAGAGCACGCAGTGCCAGATGCAGGGCATCGGTGCCGCTCGCCACACCGATGGCGAACTGGCACTGATTGGCGGCCGCAATCTCTTTTTCGAGCTTGCGGACTTCCGGCCCGAGAATGTAATTCGTTCCGGCGGCGACCGCCTGCATCGCGGTGTCGATCTCGGTTTTCAACGACAGGTACTGCGTCTTCAGATCACACATCGGAATCATGTTTTGGGTCTCCTTTGGTCAGGCGGCGCGACGAGCGCTGCCGTCGTGCTTTCGAATGAGCGTGGTGGGTCCGGTCAGAAGATATGCGGAGTTACAATCGGGGCAATCGGCCGAATTCTGTTCCAATTTCAGTATCACGCCGCATGCGCAGGCCCAGCCGCGATGACGCGCGGGATTGCCATAAACGACGGCATGTGCGGGAACATCTTTGGTGACGACAGCCCCGGCTCCGATCAGCGCGTGTTCGCCGATCGTCACGCCGCAGACGATCGTGGCATTCGCGCCGATGCTCGCGCCCCGCTTGACGAGCGTGGGGAGAAAATCGGCGGCGGTATTCCGCACGACGGCGCTGCGGGGCGTATGCACGTTGGTAAAGACCATCGACGGTCCGCAGAAGACGTCGTCTTCCAGCGTCACGCCGGGATAGACCGAAACATTGTTCTGAATCTTGACGTTATTCCCAAGCCGGACGCGGGGACCGATCACGACGTTCTGACCGATCTTGCAGCGTTCGCCGATCTCGACGCCGGTCAGGATGTGACAGAAATGCCAGATCGCCGTGCCAGTGCCGATGGAGACACCATCGTCGACATAGGATGATTCATGCACGAAAAAATCGCGGTCGCTCATGGGTCGTGAGTTCCTGCTTTTTTGTGTGGGGCTTCGTTATGGGTTCATCGTATTCACCGCTCGATCACACTGGCGGACAAGCCGCCAGTGCCACCCAGCCGTATTCATCGCTCGGCAATGTCTTCGGCCTGCGGGGGATAGGCCTTTGACTGCCGACTGATTTCAATGTCAGGCGACTTTCCGTAAATGTTGATAATTCTGAATCGGGAACTGACGAATCGTCACCTCTCGCAGTTGCTGTTCGACTTTTTCGAGCACGCGCACGACGCGCAGGCCATCGCGTCCATCGCTCAGCGGCGTGCGGTTTTGGATGATGCAATCGACAAAATGCTGCGTCTCGATATCCAACGGCTGTTTATCGGGAATGTGCGGAATATGAATGTCGCCGTGCCGAACCGAAATCGCCTGTGTCGGTGCATTCGTATCGTTGGGGAGTTGAGCACCCTTGTCGAAGAGCCGGATTTTTTCGGTCGGATGCATGTCGTCGAAGACGAGCATCTTCTGCGAACCGACGACGACCATCTTGCGTTCCTTATGCGGATCGAGCCACGAGACGTGAATTTGTGCGATCCGTCCGTCAGGAAAACTCAGGTTCGCGAAGACCACATCATCGATGCCATCCTGAAGTAAGCACGAACCGCTGGCGGTTACTTTTTCGGGTTCCATCTGGAACAGATGCAGAATGATCGAGATGTCGTGCGGAGCGAGCGACCAGAAGGCATTTTCGTTGGGACGGACGACTCCCAGATTCAGCCGTTGGCAGTACATGTAATACACCTGCCCCAATTCGCCGGCGTCGATCTGCTGTTTCATCCAGTTCACCGCGGGATGGTACATCAGCAGATGGCCGACCATCAGCTTGCGCTCCATCAGGTCGGCGGTCGCGACGAGTTCCTCGGCGTCATCGACGGTCAGCGTCAACGGTTTTTCGACGTAGACATGTTTGCCAGCGAGGAGAGCCGACTTCGCCATCTCGAAATGACACGGCGCGGGAGTCACGATGGCCACCGCATTGACGTGCGGATCATCGAGAACCCGGCGGAAGTCATTCACCGGCTGCGCACCGGGAAACATCTGACCTTGCTTTTCGAGGAGTTGCGGATTGCTGTCGCAGATGTACGCGAGGCGGGCCTGCTTCGCCGAGGCGAAACTTCGCACGACGTTTTTGCCCCAGCCCCCCAGCCCGACGACGGCCAACTCCACCGGCATGCGATTCATCAGGAAATCCTTTTCCTTATTCAGTCCACTCGCTGTGCGCTACTGGCTCCGCCAGTTCCTTTATCTTCTTGGTGGCACAGACATTCCTGTCTGTACTCTACACGAAGGTGCGGGATCGTAGCTCAACTTGTCAAAGTTACACAAGAGCAATTCGGTCAACGATTCTGAGAAAATATCATACGGAGATCAAATTCGCATAACTCATGCTGTAACTGGGACATCCATCAAATACCCTCACGCCGCATACGTCTCCCGGCGTTCGCCGGAGCGGGTCGCCTGGTTCAGGATCTGCTCGATCACCTTGACGGTCCTTGCGAGTTGGTCTTGCGGCAGCGTCGGATGGACCACGAACATCAGGCTGGTATTCCCCAGCATCTGAGCGACGCGCAGCGGGTGAGACGGGCGAAAATCGGTCCCTTCGAACGCCTGCTCGCGATAAATTTCCGAGCAACTGCCGCTGCCGCAGGTGATCCCCTCCCCTTGAATCTCCTTGACGATGCGATCCCGCGTCCAGTCGGCGAGCAGAAATTCAGTCCGTAAAAAGACGTAATATTTGTAATAGCTGTGACCGATCTCCGCCGAGGGCAACGTCAATCGCAGCGCCGGATGCCGGCTGAGGCGGTCGTTCAATAACGCCGCATTCTGCCGACGGCGTGCGACCCAGTTCGGCAATTTCTGAAGCTGCAAGCGGCCGATCGCCGCCTGCATTTCGGTCATCCGCCAATTCGTGCCGAAGCGGTGATGCACCCACTTGAAAATCGCATCGCTCGGCTGATGAACGGCGTCCCAATCCTTGCCGTGATCCTTGAAACTCCAGGAGAATTTCCAGACCTCCTCATCGTTGGTCGTGAGCATTCCTCCTTCGCCCCCGGTCGTCATGATCTTGTCCTGACAGAACGAAAACGCGGCGATGTGTCCCAGCGAGCCGACCGGTCGTCCTTTGTAAGTTGCACCGTGGGCCTGCGCGCAATCTTCGATCACTTTCAAGCCCCGCTCGGCGGCGATTTCCATGATCGGATCCATATCGCAAGGCCAGCCCGCGAGATGGACGGCGATGATCGCTCGCGTTTGCGGAGAGAGGACTTTGCGAATCGACTCCGCCGTGATGTTCTGACTGTTCGGGTCGACGTCGGCGAAGACCGGTCTGGCTCCGCACTGCACGATACAACTCGCGGAGGCCATGAAACTCCGGCAGGAAACGATGACTTCATCGCCGGGACCGATGTTGCACGCTTTCAATGCCAATTCCAATGCGACCGTGCCGTTGGCCAATGCGATGGCATGGCGACAGCCGACCGCCTTGGCGAATTCGTCCTCGAACAAGCGTGTTTCGTGCCCGGTCCAGTAATTGACTTTCCCCGACCTGAGCACCTTCACGACCGCTTGAATTTCATCTTCTTCGAAATTGGGCCACGGGGCCAACACCGATGTCGCACTCGCTGATGGTGCCTGTACCGGCGATAAAATCGGCGACAACACACTCGCGGCGGGACGATTTGCCGAGGGCGATGCCGTTCCCCATTCGTCACCTGCGAGCGGAAGTTGATCGGCCTTGCCGGAGAGAATCAGACCGACGGTTTTCCAGGCGATCCACAGGTCGAGTTTCCAGTCGAGATGATCGATATACCACAGATCGTGTTCGATGCGGACGGGCCATGTGATCGCCGCCCCACCGTTGATCTGGGCCATGCCGGTGAGTCCCGGCTTGACGCTGGCCCGACGACGTTGAGCGGCTGTCATGCGGAGATAATCCTCTTCGACGGTCGGCCGCGGACCGACGAGCGACATCGTGCCGTTGAGGACGTTCCAGAGTTGAGGGAGTTCATCGATCTTGAACGTCCGCAGAAATTTTGCACCGGGGAAGATTCGCGGGTCGTCGGCAATGGTGACGCTTCCGGTGTGCGTCGACGCCGATCCGACGTGCATGGTGCGGAATTTGTAAACCGTGATCGGTTTCTCGTCGAGGCCGACTCGTTTTTGAGCGAACAGGATCGGTCCGCGGGAACCGAATTTGATGATCGCGACGGCCAGCAGAAACAGCGGACTCAGCATCAGCATAGCCGCGAGCGCACCGAGGCGGTCAGCGAAATCTTTCCAGAGTGGCTGTCGTCGATGCGTATGTTGGATCGGAATCATCGGGTTCTCCAGGGTTTTCAACCCCGAAGGGGTGAAACACCTCTCCGAGGCTGTCAACTACTCATTCTTGTACTTCGAGTCTCGTTCCCAAGCTCCGCTGGGGAACGCACATCTTTGCAGCTCCGCTGTGGAATATTTTTCAGATTCTCATGGTGGCACAGACATTCCTGTCTGTGTCTCTTCGTGAAGATATCCTCTTGTCGCTGCGCGACCCGGACACAAGGCTGTCCGGGCTACCCTTCTTTCACCCTCGCCCGCTTGCAGGAGAGGGCGAGGTGAGGGTGCATTTCCCCGGTCTCATCGTTCTCGAATCGATCAATAACCATTCATCAAAGGCACCCTCATGCGGCGCGCGATTGAACGTCACGGCCTGTGTGTGAATTTGTCTCCGTCGTCGGATACCCGGTCAGTCGTTGTGCGCGTTCGATCAGCGGGGCAATCTGCTCGAAAACGTCAGAATTCAGCGACTTTTTGGCTTTGCCGACACTCTCTGTCGAAATTCCTGCGACGGCATTTATCAAATGTTTCTCATCTGCTTTCAGATGCAGATGTTGTACGATACGGTTCAATTCGCGCAGCGGATTGTGGACGAAATCTTCGTAATGCAGCATGAGCACGCGCTCGGGAGGCAACTCCGACAAGTCGCGATGCGACTGCTCGACGCATTTCGCCCACTGCATCGCACACAATTCGGGAAGCGACGCTCGCCGGGCGGTTTCCTCCCACCCGTTCCAGCGCGGACCCCAGACGGCGAGCCGCTTTTCGCGATGCAGCCAGCGGGAGCAGCGGTTTTGCAGATACCTCCACGCATAAAATGGGAGATCGAACGCCGGCACAAAACGGGCTTTTCTGAGTAGATACGGGATATCGAGCAGAGCGGTCCAGCGTTTCATCGCCGAGGCGACGACGTCGCGCCCATCGCGCACCAGGAACAGATATTTGGCGTCGGGGACGATCGCATCCACGAAATTCACACGCAGGGAATTCGCGCACGTCTTCTCGACCAGCCAGTTCAAATTCTGCGAATGAGCCTGATGATCGAAGGCCCGCCGGATGTATCGGACGATCGCAGGCGTGGCATCGCTTGCCTGAAATTCATCGTGCGCCACCGTTCGTTGCCGATAGCGCCAGATATAGTTGATTTCATCGCAAGGCCATGTGCCGACGCCGGGCAACCGGCACAAGACGTCGCGCAACATGTTCGTCCCCGTCCGCGGGGCACCGATGATGATCAACGGCTGATATCCTGTTTGATGGTTGATGATATCCGACATGGGCCGGTTCCTTGTTACGCGGCGCGGCGTTGATTGTGTTCGTTCGTACCTGAATTCGAAGGCAATGCGGGGACGCTGTTTCCGCCTGAATCGCCACGTTTCTCACCGATCAGTTCGTGGAGCATCCCCTCCAGCGTGACGGCGAGATTCTCGAAACTGTGATGGCGCAGCACGTGTTCGCGGGCGTGCTGTCCCATTTCTCTGCGGACGGCGAGCGGTTGTGCGGCGAGCGTGCGAATCGATTCCGCGAGCGACCGGGGATCGCCGGGGATGGCGGTCACCCCCGCACCGGCTTCTTCCACGGGGTTATACGGAGTCGAAACGCTGAAAATCACCGGCCGGGCGCACGCCATGTAATCCCATAACTTGTTCGGACTGATCCCCCACTGGAAAACGGGGGAATTCTCAAGGACCATCAGAAAAGCATCGGCCTGTTGCAGCTTCTCGTAAACCTGCTGCTTGGGAACCGGCGCCACAAACTCCACGTTCTTCAAACCGGCGGTTTGTGCCTTCTGCATCAAGCGCGGTTTTTCGCGACCGTCTCCCACCAACTGAATGCGGATCGGCATCGGCGCGGGATTCTTCTGCAGGATTTCAGCGGCATCCAGCACGAGGTCGAGTCCGTTCGCGGGACCGTGCGCACCGGCGAACATCACGGTGAAGGTCGATTTTTCTTCGATGGGGGTCGGTTCGGGAATCCATTCGAGGTCGATCCCGTTCGGCAACCAGACCGTTTTTTCGCGAGCTCCACCATGCTGGGCGATGAATTCGGCCGCGCCCGGAAGTAGCGACAAAATGCGATCGGCCCGGTGATACAGGCCCCGTTCGATGCGGCTCATCCATAACACCAGCGGATGAATGCGCGACACTCGCCCCAGACTGACCAGCGTCTCAGGCCAGAGGTCGCGGATTTCGAGCACGAACGGCACGCCGAACCGGCGAGCGAGCCGTTCCGCAGCCCACGCAGCTAATAAATCGGGACTGGAGCCGATGATCGCGTCGGGACGGGGTTCGTGCGCGAGTCCTTGCTCTCGCCAGACTCGACCGGCGAAGACCGCCATGTTCCACAAGCGGCCGAAAGTGTTCCCCTGATATGGCGGAGTTCTCATCCAATGAAAGGGGACGCCGTCGATCACTTCGCGTTTATAGGATTCACCTTTTGTCAGCCGCGTCTCGCGACATGCTTTGTGAAAAAAGCTGGTCGAGATCACGGTGACGTCATGCCCGCGACGGATCAGATGCCGGGCGAGGCTGTAGTGTCGCGTCCCGGCGAAATGATTCGGGGCATAGGCGTAATGATTCACGATCCACAATCGCATGTCGGTTCGTCCTTGTTCCGACCGCGGAGGCGTATTTGCCAAGTTGTGACCAGCAATGCGTCATCATCGGCATTCAATCCGATGACGCCACATCGCCGGTTCGGCTTCGGCAGCGCGTTCCACTTCCATGTTTATTCGTCAAACTGAATTCAGTCATGATTAAGCGAATCGTCCGGCCTCATAGAGGCCAGCTACAATTCGGTGGCAAAGTGTACCGAATTTCCAAGGAAAGGGAAAAGACCAATTCGGATTGAACCCGTTTTTACGCCAGACTTTCATGGGATGTTCACACTCCCTGAATGTCGTGTCCCAGTCGACTTCTTCGTTTCGACGCGAGATCTGCATTCGATCAACGTAGCGATTTGGCATCGGCTCTGCTATTTTTTAGGATGAATATTCAAAGGGCATGCCAATTTCCAGACTCTTGGAGGAAAGAATTGATGATACGCCGAGCACACTTGATGATCGCGTTGGGCCTCAGTGGCGTAGTAACCAGCTTTCAGGGAACCGTCGCGCAGGCCGACTCCTGGCCTCAATTTCGCGGCGTGAACAGTTCGGGGATCGCCGTCCAGGATCTCCCCCTGCCAACCGACATCGGCCCCGAGAAACATGTGATCTGGAAGATCGAAACGCCCCCCGGCCACTCGTCGCCGGTCGTCATCTCCGACCGTATTTTTCTGACTGCCATCCGCGATGAGAAATTGCTGACGATCTGCCTCGATCGCCAGTCCGGACGGACGTTGTGGGAACAGGAGGCCCCGTATGCGACCCTTGAAGAAGTTCACCGCACCGGCAGCAAAGTGCAATGTACCCCGGCCAGCGACGGCGAAATCGTCGTCAGCTTCTTCGGCTCGTGCGGACTATTCTGCTACGACATCGACGGCAAGCCGCTGTGGAACAAACCGATGGGGCCGTTCAAGAACGACTTCGGCGCGGGGAATTCGCCGTTCATTGTCGAAGACAAGATCATCCTCGGACAGGATCACGATACCGACTCGTTCCTGATGGCGATCGACAAACATAACGGCGAGACCCTCTGGAGAACCGACCGCAGCGAATTCGCCCGTAACTATTGCACTCCGATCGTCTGGGAAGTACGCGGCAAACGGCAACTCGTCATGGCCGGCACGCTGCGCGTCACTGGTTACGACCTGGAAACCGGCGAACAACTCTGGAATATTCTCGGTTTGTCGCGCGTCGTCTGCATGACGCCGGTGATCTCGGCCGAGGGAAATCTGATCGTCGCCGGGTGGTCCGCGGGAGTCGATGAGGGAATGCGCTTGGCGCTTCTTCCTTTCGATGGCGAAATTCCACGAATCGACAAGAACAAGAACGGCAGCATCGAGAAGGATGAACTGGACGAACAAAAAGACGGCACGCTTTTCCACCGCTTCACCCAAGCCGACCGCGACAAAGATACGCACGTCTCACGATTCGAATACGAAACATTTCGCGAACTCTTCGACAAATCGCAAAACGTGATTCTCTCCATCAAGCCCGGGGACAAGGGGGAGATCGACGAAAGCCGCATCGTTTGGCAGAACACGCGGAACGTCCCATTTTGCTCCTCGCCTTTGTATTACAACGACACCATCTTCATGGTCAAGGACGGCGGCATCTTGACGACGCTCAATGCCAAGACCGGTGAAATCATCAAGCAGGGCCGCGTGGACGGCACCGGAAGCTATTACAGTTCGCCCGTCGTGGGCGACGGCAAAGTCTATCTGCTGAACCAGCTCGGTCAGCTCACCGTCGTCAAAGCGGCTGGTGAGTGGGACGTGCTGCACTCGATCGAATTCGGCGAAGACACCTACGCCACCCCCGCGGTACTCGACGGCCAGATCTTCCTCCGCACGACCGGGCATCTGTACTGTTTTGGGAAGAAGTCGTGAGACTCAGAACTGCTGCCAAGGCGCTCATCTATCGAGACGAACGCCTCTTGGTCACGGTCAACAAAGACGATGAAGGTTTCTGGTACATCCTGCCCGGCGGGGGACAACAGCACGGCGAAACTTTGGTTGAGGCCCTGCAACGGGAATGTGCCGAAGAAATCGGCACACAGGTCACGATTCAAAAGTTGGGATACATCAGAGAATACATCGCCGACAATCACGATTTACATGCAGGGACAGCGGGCTTACATCAGATCGATTTCATCTTTCTCTGCACCGTACCCAGCAATTACGAGCCGCCTCAACGGGAGTTTCACGACTCCATTCAGATCGGCGTGGCGTGGATGACGATCGACGAATTGAAGCACAAACGATTTTTTCCTCAACGGATGCTCGACGCTTTGGAATGCGATGATTCCACGGTGTATCTCGGCGATGCGAATTGACTGTTGAACTTCGTAGGGTGCGTCACGACGCACCTTTTGATGGTGTGGGGTGATATTCGCCTCTTGTCGCTACGCGACCCGGACACAAAGCTGTCCGGGCTACCCGACATCATCTCGCCGACTTTGCCCCCGCGACGCGCCATACGCCGCGAACGTTGCGACCGGTGCCGTCGCAGGCTTCGTAGACCATACCGTAATGGGAGCCCATTCCATTCTGCATCGGCATGTGATAGATGCAGACCTCGGAACATTTCGCCGCGTCCCATTTTCCCTCGCCGGGGGACATGATCGGCTCTTCCTCTTTGTACCACGTGAGGGCATCTTCAGAAACCGCCCGCAGGATGTGCGACTTGCTCATGTCGCCGTACCCCGCGTAATACATCAAATACATGCCATTCTCGAGCGTCATGATCTCGCAGGCGAAGGCGACGAGCGCATCGTATTCGGTATCCATCCCAACTCGGACGCCCGGTTCGTGCTCGAACGTCAAGCCGCCATCCTCGGAAATCGCGCTGACGATCCCCACGTCCCGCTGACAGCAATACAGCCGGCATCGTCCATCATCGAGGAACAGAATCCGCGGCGACATGAAGTTGTTCTTATCGTCGCCGATGCGGTGGCCCGGTTCGACGGTCCACGTCAGTCCGCCGTCTTCCGAAATGGCGGAGCGAATCGAACTTGGCTCCGACTGCAAACCGCTGCAACTTTCGAAATACATCCGCAAGCGATGGTCCCCCACGGCGACGGGGACGACCTCGGACGAAACGACGCGGCGAACATCGCCCCCGCATTGCTGCGGCGAAAGCCGCACGCCCGGTTCGGGATTCCAGGTGACGCCGTCCGGGGAAAACGTGCTGAGAATTCTCGTTCGGCAGTTGTCGTAATCGAGCGCGCCGTCGGGAAAACCGGGGCGCGAGAGCATCTGCGAGTAATACAGCCGGTATCCGCCCGTGGGCAATGCGACGACGCGGGGACTCACCGCCCCGCAGACTCCGGTCCGCGCCGCGCTCGCCGGCCAGCGCGCTTCAGGCGGCGGATCGACGGCGTCATCCGGCGCGGCGTCGACGACGAAATTCGCGTCACGGATCCACTCCCGCCCCGGGTCGGAAGATGCTCGATGCACCAGATGCAGGGACGAGAACGGCTTCGACAGATTGATCATCGATGGGGTCTCTTTGAAATTGGCGGCATGGGGAGGTGGGAAATCGAATTATGCCATGACCCCATCGATCGCGTGTCCTTCGCCATACAGCGGGGTGGGGCGGTTCTGGTTGTCGTAGATCATCGTTTCGGGGCCATAACCGACCGTATGATAAACCGTCGCCAACAAATCCTGAGGGGAGACCGGCAGGTCGGCGACATACGAGGCGATCGCGTCGCTCGATCCGTAAACGGCGCCGGGTTGAATCCCCGCCCCCGCCAACAGGGCGCAGAACGTTCCCGTCCAATGATCGCGGCCCGATCGGCTGTTGACTTGCGGAGTGCGTCCCATCTCGCTGAGAACGACCACCAACGTTTCATCGAGCATGCCGCGAGCGGTGAGGTCGTCGAGCAACGCGGAGATCGCGCGGTCGATCCCCGGCAGCAACCAGCCTTCGCATGCTTTGAAATGGTCCCAGTGGGTATCCCAACCGAGCAGAGAAATGTCCTGACTCTCCCTGGTGCAGTCCCAGATCGCCGTCACCAGCGGGACGCCGTTTTCGACCAGCCGTCGCGAAAGCAGGACGCTTTGGCCGAATAAATTCCAGCCGTATTTGTCGCGCAATTCGGCCGGTTCGCGCTTCAAATCGAGCACTTGACGAATGCGATCGGAGGTCAACAAGCGCATGACCTGGTCTTCACGGAAGGCATACCGAGCGACAGCGGACGATTCCGCTAGATCGCGGCGTTGTGCTTCCACCTGTTCGAGCAGGCTGCGACGTCGATCGAGACGATTGAGCGTCATCTCCGGATGCAGCACCGCTCCGTCGGGGACAAAGTTGAGCGTCTCGGCGTTGACGCCCCCCGGTTCGAACAGATGTTCGCCGTTATTGCCGAATTGCGTACAGAGCGGATCGAATCGCGAACCGAGAATACCGCCGTAGGGTCCGGTTCGGTTATACCCTTCGAGCAAACCAAGCCGATTGGGAAGGCAGAAATTCGGCGGGAGTTGCTCAGAGTCGGTTCTCTCGCCTTGCCGTTCGCGAAGGTACTGCAGCGCCGACATGAAATACGGTCGATCGCCGACGATCCCGGGGTTGATGCCTCCCCCCTGCGTCAAACCGCGCGTCGTCGAGGGAAAGCCGGTCAGGACTCGGGATGTATTATGAGTCGGGTCATTCGTCGTCAGCGAGCGAATGAGACCGACCTGGTGCATCCGCTGAGATAACATCGGCAGATGTTCGCAGACCTGCAAGCCGGGAATCGTCGATGAGATCGGCTTGTATGGACCGCGAATCTCCGCCGCGGCCTCCGGTTTCATGTCGAACGTTTCGAGCTGGCTCCATCCGCCGAACAGAAACAGGCAGATGACCGATTTCGCCTTTCCGGTCGGCCGTTCATCTGAGATCGCCGGCATCGCATGCGCTTGCCCCAGCATGCCCGCCATGCCGAGGCCCAAGCCTTGCAATCCCCCGGCGACAAGGAGTTCCCGTCGTGTAGTCCCGTCGCAGGTCCGCTTTGCATTTCCGAAAAGACGCAACATGATTCATCCCCCCGCTATGAAGGCCGGATTCGGCTATTTATCATAACATCGGCAGAGATCGGTGTCATGTTCATTCTCGAATAGAAAGGATGCTCGAAAAAGGGGATTTCAGAGATGGGAAATGCAGCCGGCATCGCCTATTACCCGCCGGTCGCTTCGCTCAAGAGCGCCCTTTCGTCCTGCGCGGCCGTCCGGCGTTGATGGACCGGACGGATCCACATCCACCACGCCACTCCTTGCACAACGACCAACACCAACAGCACGAACGCCGACATCATATATGGAATCCGAATGTTGACCCACGAGCCGAGCACCCCGCCGACGATCGTCCCGACCGCCATGCCGGCGGCGAGCGTGGCTTCGTGAATTCCGGCGGCGAGGGCTCTTCGATGATGCGAACTCCCGGCGGTGCTGTAAAACAAGCCCGAAAAATAATTGAAACCGACGAGTTGTCCCAACAGCGTCAGCCCGATCAGCAGCGTCGTGGACGATTCGGCCTGGGAAATCACGATGAGCCCGACCGCCGCCAGGACTTGCGAGACCACCGCCACTCCGAATCGATAATGCCAGAACGCCGCGAAATGAAGGACGCCGTAAGTGACGATGATGACGGCTCGCCAACCGGCGAGCAGGTAACCGTGATCGTCGGCGGGGATGCCGATCTTCACCGCCAGATCGGGAAGCAAATGCACGACGAGACTTCCGCCGAACATCCCTCCGAGGTTGGCGATCCAGCTCAACCGTTTGAACGAAATCGCGATCTCGGCATCGGGATGAATCGCCGCACCGGCAACCGGCTCGGCGGCAACCGGCGGACTCGGCATCAACGTCGCGGCGATTGCAAAACCGAGATTCAACACCGAAACGAGAAACGCGGCGATGATGGGCCACTCCTTCCCCATCGCGAACAGAGACCCCGCAGTCAACTGCCCGCACATCATGCCGAAATTCCAGGCGACGCAGAACAAGATCAGCGTGCGGCTGACCCCTTGCCTGTTGGCGTGAACGTCTTCCCCCTGATTGAGCCAGCCGATCAACGGCGGATAAATAAATCCCAGACCGAAACCCAGCGACCAGTAGACGGGAAGCATCCAGGAAACTCGGGGGTCGATAAAACCACATCCCGCCGTGCTGAGCATCAGCATCGCCGCGCCGATGTTAAAGATCGTGCGGCTGTCGCAACGCTGCGAAAGCAAGCCCCCCAGGATGCTCCCCACGCCGGCAATGAACGAGAATCCCGCCCCTACGATTCCGAGATAATACGGCTCGGCTTTGGCCTCGGCCAGTTGGCGTGAGATCGTGAAAATGACGACAAACGCGGCGAAATCGGTCAGGATACAGACCACGTACAACAGCTTATGTTTCGTCGTCACATTTGGCTTTCGCGGGGTGGGAAGCAAAATCGGGGGAATAATATTGCGGCAGGTTTTCCGCAGAGCCAACTCGCTCTCATAAGCATTCTAGCTCTGTGGAACGCCAATTGAAAAGGATGATTTCTGTGCGATTCTATCGCCGCAGTTACCGCTTTTCTGCGATCGTTCCGACGGCAGCGGCATCGAGGGGACCGTCATACAGCCGAACGTCAGACATCGCCCCCGTGAAATAATTCTGCGCGCCGAATCCAATAAGCATAGGCATGTCGTTCGTCAAGTCGAAGGCTTCACCCTCGCGCAGTTCGCTCGTCGTCGAGAGCTTGCCGTTCACGTACAATTTCAGTTCGCGTCCTTGCCGAACGCCGGCGAGGTGGGTCCATTCGCCACCGATGTCGCGTTCGTGACTGACGACCTGCCCAGCCTGAATCGAATACACTCTTCCCAGCGATTCGTCGATGGGCGCATCCAAAGCCCTTCCCTGACACGATCCTGTGCAGCCGAACAATCTCCCTTGGAACATCGTCAGGCAGGTCAGCCGCAACCATGTCGGATAGTTGTTGACTTCCCAGTCGGGACGCTCGGCGAGATGACCGAGCAACGTCCAGTCTCCATCCTTTTCGTAACGGTAAAATTCGGATTTAGGAATGACCCCGGCATAGAGCTTGCCGTTATAGACCGTCAGCGCGTTGATTTCGTTGCACAAGCGAGTTCCTTCCGGCAAGCCGAGGCGGCCCGTGATCGTCCAATCGGTTTCGCCGGCATATCGCAGGACGTATCCCTGAGGCCATGTGCCGAGATGAATTTTGCCGCCGACCACCTGCATGGAGTGAATCTGATTGATCTCGTGAGGATCGTTGCCGATCATTTTCCACGATTGATCGCCCAGATATTCGAACGTATTGCCGTGCGTGGCGACGTACAGTTTTCCCCCGACCGGGAGAAAGCATTCGAGATTTCGGCCATCGGGCGATCCGCAGTCGTGCCATTGTTCGCCGTCGTAGCGGTAGGCATGGCCGGCTCCGTGGCTGTCGATGCCGGCGTAAAGATCGCCATTGAAACTCGCCATCGTCAGGACGCGGGAACCGGTGCCGATCTGTCCGAGATCTCTCCACTCGGTCCCTCCTTCGTAGACGAAAACTCGCGTCGGTGCCGCTGCGGGGAGACTCTCGATATTCCCGCGTGCTTGTTCCCAATTCCAGATTCCGGTCCCGGCGTAAATCTTCCCCTCATGCACGACCATCGCCTGGATCGAATGATGATTCTCGTCGGTCCCCAGTCGACCGCAATCGACCCATTCCTTGCCTCCCGCATAACGGAACATCTTCGCTTTGTCTTCGGTTTTATCCGCGTCGGCGATGCCGCAGTACAACTCTCCGTCATGCACGAGCATGCACGAGACCAGCGAATTGGAGGGCCAGGGTTTGCCGCGGTCGTCCCATTCGCTCAAGTAGCCGTCGTCGATCCCGAAATGGACATGCCGGGTATCGCACATCGCGTTGTATGAGGGAGCACTTCCGGCGATATGAAAATTGATGCCCCGCCGTTTTTCGGGATCGTACTTGCTCACGAGATCTCCCATCGTATTGCGCAGCGGCAATTCGCACTTGACCCACATGGCCAGCGAGAAATCGCGCTGACCGAGATCGAGTGCATCGGCGTCGGGGATTTCAATGACGCTGTCGCGACCGTTGAAGAGCGCTCCCTCCGCTCCCCCAAATTCGACCTGGGTCGATTGGCCGTGATTGGTGCCGACGGCGTCCTGAGCATCTTTCGTCAGCGGCCAATGAGAGATCAGCTTCGCCGGTTCGGCCCCCTCCATGACTGGAGAGCCAAGACCGGTCATAATCGCGACCAGATAGACAGGCAGACTGAGAAACTTCGCGCGGACGTATCGATTCATCATGGGTCAATCTCCCTTCGGCCAGCTCACCAGTCGATGCGACCATCCGGCAGCCGCACCATCGCAATTGATACTATCGCGAACGGCGTTCGCGAGCAACAAGAGGCATATGAAGCGGGTGTGATTCTCCGATTTCTCGTGCTGATACGCACGATCCGAAAACCGGCAACTCTCCAAATATTTACAACCGACTCAATCTCGCGGGGAGCGATCCATCGATCAAGAATCAAATCCGTAAGGTAGAATTTTCATGCGGAATAACGATAATTGAGAAATGAACTCGCCAACATCACAGCTCGGATCGATCTTTATTCTCACTCTTCAAGTGAGCGGAACGGCAGTCCTCATCAGCACATTGATCGGAGTACCGCTCGGCGTCTGGATGGGTCTGACTCGATTCAGGGCGAAACGCGTTGCCACCGCCCTGGTACACACCGGAATGGCCCTCCCCCCCGTCGTGGTCGGGCTTTTGCTCTACATCATCCTTTCGCGGAGCGGCCCTTTAAGCGGGTGGGGTTGGCTCTTCACCCCCCAGGCGATGATACTGGCACAAACCATTCTCGACTTGCCCTTCGTCGTCGGCATCACGATGGCTGCGATCGCAGCCGTTCCCACCGAATTGTCGTGGCAACTGCGGTCGATCGGCGCCACCCCCAGGCAGGCGCGGCGAGAAATCGTCCGGGAAGCGCGAGGGGGCATCATTCTGGCGATTTCGACGGCGTTCGGCCGCAGTCTCTCGGAAGTGGGAGCGGTCTGGCTGGTCGGTGGAAACATCGCGGGACAAACGCGCGTATTGACGACCGCCATCGTGCTTGAGACCGGACAAGGAAATTTCACCGTCGCGTTGATACTCGGGGGAATTTTGCTCGGCGTGGCATTGTCGATCAATCTCGTCATTTTGCGTTATCAGGGGCGGCCTCTACCATGAATCAGCCCCCCGTTTATCAATGGAATGCGGTTCGCAAGACACTCAGCCCCTCGTTCTCGCTGGACGTCGAGCTATTGACGATTTTACCCGGCGAGATTTTCTGCCTGCTCGGTCCGACCGGAGCCGGCAAAAGTACGTTTTTACGACTGCTGTCGGGTTTGGAACTCCCCTCCTCCGGACATCTCTCGTTGAATGGATGCAGTTTTGAGCGCGGTCCCGTGCCGACTGATGTCTTGCGCCGCATCGCAATGGTGCATCAACGCCCGTTGCTGTTGTCTCAAACCGTGCGGTACAACGTCGAATACGGTTTACGCATCCGCAACATTCGATCGGTCGGCGATCGGGTCGATCCGCTTCTTGAACGACTTGGCATGCGCGGATTGGCGAACCAGGATGCACGCACGCTTTCCGGAGGGCAAATGCAACTGGTGTCGCTGGCGCGCGCGCTCGCCACGAATCCCGACGTGCTGCTGCTCGATGAACCAACGGCGAACCTCGACCCCGCATACGTCGGGCTGGTCGAGTCCGTAGTACAAGAACGGCAACGACAAACGGGGATGACCGTCGTATGGGCGACGCACAATCTGTTTCAGGCAAGACGAGTCGCCGGCCGGGCCGGCCTGCTGCTCGGTGGAAAACTGATTGAAGTCGCCGACGTTTCCGATTTTTTCGACTGCCCGTCTGACGAACGGACATTGCAATTCATTCAGGGAAAAATGGTGTATTGAAATGAAACGCATTCATCCCCATGTGGTCATGCCGCTGACGAGCCTGCTCGTGTTGTCATACGTTCTTTCCGGATGCGGAGGCTCCGACTCAAAACCCGACCCGGCACAACTCACGCTCGCCGCAACGACCACGACTCAGGATAGCGGTTTGCTTGACGTTTTACTTCCGGCGTTTGAAACCGAGTCTGGAATCAAAGTCAAAGTCATCGTCGTCGGCAGCGGTCAGGCAATGGAATTGGCTCGGCGCGGCGATGTGGACGTCCTGCTGGCACATTCGCCCGACGCCGAGAAAAAGTTCATGGATGAAGGCTGGGGAGAATCTCGCGATGCCGTCATGCACAACGATTTTGTGATTGTCGGACCAGCCGATGATCCTGCGGGGATTCGAGGCGAGACGTCGGCCATCGCCGCATTTCGAACAATTTCCGCGCGAAAAAGCCCGTTCGTCAGCCGAGGCGATGAATCGGGAACGCACCAGAAAGAAAAATCGATCTGGAAGCAGGAGAAGATCGTTCCCGAGGGTGAATGGTACATTCAAGCCGGCACGAGCATGGCGAATACTCTAAGAATCGCCGATGAAAAGCGAGGATATACGCTTAGTGATCGCGGCACGTTTCTGGCGCAGCAGGATAAACTCGATCTCGCGGTGCTTGTCGAAGGGGACGAACGCCTGCTCAATCGGTATTCGGTGATCACCGTCAGTGCCGAGAAGCATCCGCACGTTCAGCACGATGCCGCTCACCGCTTCGCCCGGTTTCTGACATCTCCTGAAGGTCAAAAACTGATCGGTTCGTTCGGGGTCGAGCGATTCGGCCAACCGCTGTTTGTCCCCGATGCGCATCCTGCTCGGTGATAATGCCGTGTTATTCCGGGCGATGCGGAATTTCTTGAAAAACTCTCCATGCGCTTGCAGCGGGAATTGTGCAGAGTATAATGCGATCGTCTAATGGCACACAATTACCATTTGACATCGTCGTGTGCTCGACAGCACTCTTGGCGGGAATGAGGTTTAGCCAGCAATACCGGAATCGATCATGCCCCGATTTTCTCTCTCTGCAACGCACTCCTGGCAACTCACACTTCGATTCGCAGCGATCGCCGTCATCTGTCTGTTGACGGCCTCGTTCAGGAGTAACATCGTCAGCCGCGTTCTCGCCGAGGATGCTCCCGAAGTCGTCTCCGCCGACGACGCGCGGAATTACGTCGGCAAGAAAATCACCGCGAAGATGACGGTCAAAACCGCAAAGAACTCCGTCAAACGCAAGACGGTCTTTCTCGACTCCCAACTCGATTTCAACGATCCCAAAAACCTCGGCATCACGCTCGATGAACCGGCACAGCAGAAATTTGCTGCCGCGGGGATCGCCGAACCACACGTTTATTACAAAGATAAAACGATACGCGTGACGGGGACTCCCAACTTGCAGGATGAGCGAGTTTACATCAAGGTCGATGAGCCGTCGCAAATTGTCGTCGATTGAGGTTTTTCCGTATTCTCCGCAACTGCAGACCATTCCATCCAGGAGACATCATCCATGCGTCCCTCTTACCTCCGCCGTGGTTTTACGCTGATCGAACTATTGGTGGTGATTGCGATCATCGCCGTGCTGATTGCTTTGCTGCTTCCCGCCGTGCAGCAGGCGCGCGAGGCGGCTCGGCGCACGCAGTGCCGCAACAACCTGAAACAGGTGGCCTTGGCGACGCACAATTATCACGATGCCCATCTCTGTTTCCCTCCCGGACAGATTCGCGTTCAATTTGCGGCGATGCCCAAATTTCGCGGCTGGTCGATGTACGTGCAATTGCTCCCCTACTTCGATCAGGCCAACTTGTACAACCGCTGGGATTTCGCGAATCCGCTGGGGAACGAATCGGCCAATACGTCAGTCATTCTTCCCATGCTGCTCTGCCCCTCCGACGTGCTCAGCATTAACCCGATCACAAAAAGTAACGGCGCGCAGTATGCAATCACGAGCTACGGCGGAAATGGGGGAACACAGTCTCATCCCCCCGCCAATATCGCAGGAACGGGAATGTTCGCCTCGACGGGACCGGCCGCTCCCACGCATCCGCTGGTTCGCGTGCGAGACGTCACCGACGGACTGTCAAACACCCTGTTGATGGGCGAGCGTAGTCATACCGACCGCAACTACGATACGTTTTTCGCCAACGCCTTCGCGAACAATTTGATAGGCGGCTGGGGACACTGGGCCCCTTCCGGCGGGCAATTCGGCTTGAGCGACGTCAGCATGAGCAGCTTCGCGTCGATCAATTACAAGTTGCCGTTCGACTTCGCGAACAAGCCGGGGAGCATTACCGATCTGACGACTTTCGAAAGTTCGTCGCAGGCAATTCTGCGTGTCAACGCCTTCGGCAGCATGCACGTCGGCGGCGCGATCTTCGCGCTCGGCGACGGCTCATGCAAATTTCTGACGGAGAACATCGACCAGCAGGTGCTCGTCTCGCTCTCGACAAAATCTGGCGGCGAAATCGTCACCGACTTCTGAACCGCGGACATCAGAGGGTAGCCCCGGTTGCTCGTCAACCGGGGTCGCGCAGCGACAAGAGGCAAATTATCATCCAATGCCTCGCACCACGCTTCGGACCAACCGAGTCGGTCAATCCGCTCCGATGCAATACAAATGCGAATCGGTCCGGTAGATGAGTTCGTTTCCTGAAATCGCGGGCGAGGCGGTGATGCGTTCTCCCAGTTCGTTCTGCGAAATCAGCTTGTACTGCTTCCCCGCTGTAATGACGAACGTCGTGCCGGCGTTGTTGCTCGCGTAAATCTTGCCGTCGCTCGCCACCGGCGAAGAATTGCAGTCGCCGCCGATTCGCTCGCGATAGACTTCTTTCCCGCTCTTCGCATCGAGGCAGACGAGCACGCCGTTGTCCATCAGCGAATACAATAGCCCGCGATAAAACAGCAGCGACGGCTCGACCGGTCCCGGCTTGTCGCTGACCCAGAGCCGTTCCGGCGCATCGCTCTTCCCTTTTAACCGAATCGCATGAATCGGGCTTTGTCGCCACAACTGCAAGTAGACCACGCCGTCGGCATATACCGGGCTGGAGATGATCTCGCCGTTGTACGGGCCTTCCCCTTCGCCGTACACCCAAAGCTGTTCGTGCGATTTGGCATCGTACGCGGTGAGGCGATGTTTGCCGGGGACGAGCAGATCAGATTGCCCGTCATGTTCGATGAGCAGCGGAGTCGCATGTGCCGTTCCGATCGGTCGATCCTTCTGCCAGTCGATCTTGCCGGTTTCAGGATCGAGACCGATGAGATAACACGGCCCGTTGTGATGATCCCACGGAAACAACACCGCATCGTCGAGCACCAGCGGACTCAGCGCATAACCCCACGCCATTTTCGGATCGCCGAACTGCGGTATGTAGCGATTGACCCAGATCAAATCCCCATCGTGCGAATAGCGGGCGACGTCGGCGTTGCCAAAGGCGACATACACAGCGTCCTTGGTGACCGCCGGCGTGTTGACGGCGAGATTCGATTTTTTGTGCGTGTTCTGATCGACGCCGAAGCCGAAATCATGCCGCCACATTTCTTCACCGGTCTGACGATGATAGCAGAGCGTCAGCAGCGACTTTTTCTCTTCCGATGGAACTTGCGATGTCACAAAAACCTTATCGCCGAACACAACGGGAGAACTCGTCCCCCACCCCGGCAGCGTGACCGACCAGCGGATGTTTTCGGTTGGACTCCACTTGACGGGAAGCTTTCGCCCATCGGCCACGCCGTTCGCATGAGGCCCGCGCCACCTGGGCCAATCGGTGATCGTGGCGAGTTGATTTTTTTCCGTCTGCGATTTGGTTTTCGGTTTGGGTTTGTCGGCAGCTACCGCTACGATAGTTAAACAAGTGGAGACAACAAGTGCCCAATAGATTCGATGTTTGCACATGAAGAATGCCCCGGCCGTGCTTAAAACTTAGAGTCGTATTCATTCAGTTTAGAGAAGGCTATCCGCAAGTCAATCATCATTTAGTACGTTCGTTCAGACTTGATTCCACGACACCTACAGAACAAGATGTCGTTCATGGACTTTGAAATTGTCAGCGAAATCACCGGTATCGAGACGATTGCCACCGGCACAGGTATTCGGAACAGTGCTCGGTTACGGAAAATCTATGGAAAAGGACGTTGGCGAAAACGCAAAGGGATTGCCAAGGTACGGCTGGTCGATGGTACAATTCGTTTGGCGGAGATTCATTGGTATGAATCTCATGGAATCGGCA
>JBJXGP010000380.1:0-6092 GCA_046160425.1 Planctomycetaceae bacterium | reverse complement strand
CCATCCAGGTTGGCACACAGCGGAGCACGCACGCGGATCAGGCCCGTGATCTGTACCAATTCACCCGACTTGACCGCAACGGGTGGGCTATGCACCTGGATTTGCTGCCTCCTCAGCACGGCGGGTGTATCGCGATCGGGAGGGATCATCGACACGAGTCGCAGGCTGTATGTTCCTTCTTTGGCGACCGAACTGAGTTCCGCCGACGACAATACCGGAGTCATCACCGATTGTTCGTGACGCCAACCGTCGACGATCATCTGATCGAAGTCTTCAAAATTGCCTGACGGGAGCCGATTTTCCGTCGGCGTGCTATTCTGACGAGCGATCCGCTCCAGCATCTGCCAATGATCGGGGAGCGTCTGGAAGCAGAACGTATGCTGACTCGACCCAGGTGCTGGCCAACGCCCGACGGCGGCTTCCCAATGTGCCCGTTGAAGTATCCGCAGATACTGCATGGCGTCGGCTGCGTTCCGGTAGGCCGATGCCGACTCATGTCGATTCAGTTCGCGTTCGCACGTCGACAGGTACGATTCGGCTTTTTTGATGAGGGCGACGGCTTCCGGCAGGCCGGCACTGAGTTGATCGAGTTCTCGATTGACGACTCGAGTGCGTTGCAGTTTAGATTGTGCCACTTCAAACGTGGCCCTCGCATGACCGTCCTTATGTTTTTGCAGGCGCGACTTCAGTTGAGAGATCATGTTCAAATCGGACGTGAGCACAATCGCCGTCGCCACATCGAGTCGTTCGAGCTGAAGTTCGACGCCCCCGGCAACTCGAACTTTTGGGACATAACGGATTTCCGTGGGAGTGACTTCCCACGCCGAGGCGGTTTCCTCGACGTCGGAGACGAGAATGCGGATGTTTCTCGCGGTCGTTGCTCCGGGGACGAATTGCGCATCCTTTTGATAACAGATGGGAAGCAACAGACGGCCGTAAGGGCTGCGAAATAGTGCGGCCTCGTAAATCGTGTCGGGATCTCTCGTTTTTAGAGCCGTTCGTTTATTCGTCGTGGGTTGTTGTCGAGCGTCGGTCTTTTTGGGTTGTAAGGGGGAAGTCGGTGCGTCGGGGTCAAACTTTTTTCTCCCCTGGAATGAGAGGACTTTCGCGGCTGTTCTTTGCGGGGGCAATTCGCCGTCAACGGAGAACGGAATTTGCGCCACGAGAGACGACGTCGCCAGGATGGGAGCGAGCAACTCCAGTTCCTGATTGATGAGAGTCACCGTCAAACGACGTTCTCGACCCTGCGGACTCTCGTCATCAAGCGGAGCGGTCGACCAGTAACTGATCCCACGACAGCCGGCAGCGAGTGCGGTGAAAACTTGCAGGCGAATCTGTTCGGGCTCGAGTTGCGCTGGATGAGGATTCGTTGGATCGGTCGACGGAAATAACGCCGATGAAGGTTCGGTATTGATCCACGTCCAGACGAAACTGCCGGGAATTGCCAGCAACTGGCTTTCCTGCAACCAGCGTCGATAGGCGTGGATGGAAAACGCCGTGTGCATCGTCGGGCGACTCGACCCCAGCAACGAGATATATCTCGAATGGATGTATTCGGAGTCTTGCACGTCGGCCATCAGCGGGCGATCGAAGCGGCGATCCGCCGCGCGGATTTGTTCCGTCCAACTTTTCAGATCGTAGTCGGTCTCTGCGGAGATCTTGGTTCCCATCATCCAGAAGACGATCTGTTCGGTCTCGCGTGAAAACGGGACCAGCGATGCCGACCGGGGAGCAAGCCGATTTCCGCCGTCCGAACCGGGTTGAGGAGGAACAGCGGTCGCCCAGATGCCGCGCTCACGTAATCGCTTCAGCAGTTCGCGATCCTGATAATCGGGGATCCATACGACGTTGACCCCCATCTCTCTCAGTCTGTCGGGATCTTCACCGTGATAAGGCACGATAATCGGAAAAAATGGATTGCCGTCAACTTGCAGTTGCCCTAGCCGAAGGTTTACGTGCCGCGGGACGGTCTCCTCGTCGCTGGTATTATTGTCAGATCGAATCGAACGGGGAGAGACAATCGGTCCCAGCCGTGCTTCGTCGATGGCAAGTTTGACGGTCCCTGGCTCCAGCGGAATGGAAAGCAACATGCGATCGACGTAGGCATCCCGCAGGTCGTCGGCCGGAAACCGCGATCGTAAACGAATGATGTGCTGCTGAATGCTTTTCTTATCGGTCGTGCAATCGAGTTTCTGCCAGCTTTCTTCCGCCGTGTACGCGCTCGCTTCACCTCGCAAGAGTATTTCGACAGGTTTTGACGTCTGTGGATCGATCTGATGCGGAAATACCACACAGAGATAAAGTATCGCGCCGCTACGGCTGGCGTTGACCCAGAGCGAGCACGTCAACTCGTCGATGACAGTCGCCGGGGGAAGTTTGTGTTCGATGAAGACATTGGTGGTTGTCCCGGAAGATTCAAATTTCAGGGCCTCACTCCCTTTTCCAGCGTGCGAGGAATCGGTGGCGCGCGCGTGGGACAGAACATTGACTCGATTGGATTTATGTAAAAGCTTCCAAGTCGTTTCACCGGCCTCAAAATCGTTTTCCCACTCGGCTGCAAACGTGGAAATCGGGAGCATCATGCCCAGCGCGAGGAGACTGACAGTAATCAACCGAGTTCGGAGGAATGACCGGGGCGCCGATCGCCAAATACTCATCAATCGTGTTACAATCATTACAGGGAACCGTTTTCCCCGTTGATGTTCCGCGATGAGATTTGCACAATCGGTATATCCGCACATGGATATGAAGTTTTCCGCGATTCGAACCCAGAAATCGGACCCGTCAACGCACGGACGATGCCCGGCGAGAAAATCATTCTCGGCAGTCGTCTGATCGGTTTCCTCTCGACGCAAGTTCTGGAATGTAAGGGATTTTGAATTTTTCGCCAAGAGGAGACGTATAGACTTTACATAGCACCCCCAACGGCGGCAGCAGCGACATAAGATGTTAAAGCTATAGCAGCCAATGTGTTGCAAAAAACCCTTGAGTTTCGGTCGCGGTTGGCACACAATCTGTACTTAATCGCTTTCGAACGAGAGTGCGGAGCGCCGCGGGCGATTTACAAGTTCGGGTTCGGTCAATCTTCCACTTTGATGAATCACGCATCGCATGCAAATCAAATCGCGACTACCTGATGATGGTGCCGAAGAGCTTTCCCGAGAGATGGTCGATCTTGGGCAGAGAATCTCGAACCTCCCTTCACCCTATCAGGATGAAATGCAGGCGCTGTATACCCGCGTGGTCGATTCCGTGAAACGCCGGCGTCGGATCCTGACGCTCGTTCAAGAGGCACTCTCCCAGTTGCGATTGGACATCAAATACCTGATGTTCGACCTGGAAGTGACCCGCCGCGAACGCGATGAGCTTCGCAACCGACTGGACGAATAATCCCGCGCGGCGAGGAATAGACCTCACTCCGATCCACGTGTCGACTTGACTTGCGCTCCGTCTGCCACCGGGTCTTCGGGATCGCGCAGGCTCCAGTACCACGCCAGAATCGTCGCCGTCAACATGCAGCCAAAGGTGTACGTCGCCGTCGGTATGGTCGCGCCGGGGAGATCAGGAAACAGCGAAATGGCCAGACTCGTGCCAAGCCCGGCGTTCTGCATGCCGACTTCTATCGACAACGTTCTCCGCATTTTTCGTGGAAGCCGAATCGCCCCGGCGGCGTAGTATCCGGCCAGATAGCCCAACACGTTGACCAAGAGTAGCGCCAAGAGCGTTTTCGAGCTGATTTCAGTAATCCGGTCGCGATTCAATGCGACGACAACGGCGATAATCCATAAAATGATCCCATTGGCAATAGCGGGTGCGAATTTTAACGATAGTCGTTCGAAATCACTCCACAGACGGCAGATTGCATAGCCGCACATCACTGGCAGAACGACTTCGAGAAACAGTTTCCAGGCGACGTCGCCGGGAGGCATCGGCAAATCTGCACCCAATAGCAGCCATAATCCCAGCGGCACGACGATGGGGGATAACAGCGTTGCCAGCGTGGTCAGGCTGACCGAGTAGCTGACGTTCCCTCTCGCGGTCATCGTCAGCACGTTCGAGGCCATCGCACCCGGGACGACACCGACGATGATCACACCGATCTTATCGGCTCTGTCGAGGTCGAACAGGATCGCCATGCTGTAAGCGAGCGCGGGCATCGAGAGATATTGCACGCACGTGCCAAACACGATTGTGGGCCAGCGGCGAAAGACCTGTTTGAGTTCATCGGGAGGGAGCAAGCAGCCGACGCAAAACATCGTCAATGTGATCAGGTATGACAGATACAGCTTGCTCAGTGCAAACGGATCGACGGCATCGCCAAACCAGTCGGGCCATTTGAGCGAGAACAATGAACTCGCGATCAGCCAGAGAATCAAATATCGCTGAAACATGACATGCACCGATTCAATCAATGTTCAATGCGGTTAAGCCGAAATCAGCCCTCCGCCTTCAAATGAGATGGAGTTCAACGGACCATATCGGGAAGATCGAATCGCGCCAAGTTACTCGCCGATATGGATAAAGACAATTCTGACGGCCAAATTGCATGCTTCGCGAAGCAGTGGCTTATTTCTTCCTCAGGAGTGATTGCTTTCGATTCGACTCGAACCGCGTTACCATTGGCAACGTATTCGATGGTGACTGCGATTTCTTCATGCGAACAAGGGGCCGACGTGAATTGGGACTGGGATCATCTCGCTGATTATCTGGCCTGGTTGCAGGACCAGGGAGATCTCGTGCGGATCACACCCGAGGTCGATCCCGTTTTCGAGTTGACGGAAATCGTTCAACGCATGTGTCGCGCCGCCGACGGTGGCCCGGCCGTCTTCTTCGAACATGTTCGCGGTTCGACGATGCCGATTGTCGCCAACCTGCTGGGGGCCGAACGCCGTTTGCGTGTAGTCTTGCGAACCGATTCTTTTGATGCCGTTGGCGAAAAAATGGTCGGGCGAGTTCGTGCCGAACCTCCGCGAAGCTGGTGGGACTTGTCTCGTTGGCTTCCTCACTGGTCGGAAATGATTCGCATGCAACCGGTGACGATCCGCACGGCACCTTGTCAGCAGGTGATTCGGATCGGTCGCGATTTGAATCTGGGCAATTTGCCGATTCCGCATCTCTGGCCGCAAGAAACGGGCAAATCGATCACCGCCGGTCAGGTCTGTTTTCAGCATCCCGATACGGGGGAACGTCGAACTTGCCTGACGTCGCTCGAAGTTTTATCCGAGGATCGGCTGCGAATTTATTGGCCGAAACACCATCCCGCGTGCCGCTACGGAGCCGAATACGTTCGTCAACAGCGTCAGATGCCGATTGCCGTCGTGTTGGGGGGCGATCCGCTGTTCACCTTTTTGTCGGCGGCACCGCTACCGGAGGGGATCGATCCTTATCTCTGGGCGGGCTTCATGCGCGGCCGGCCGGTCGAACTCGTGAAATGCCGCACGCATGATCTGGAAGTTCCCGCCGGTGCCGAGATCGTGGTCGAGGGTTTTCTGGATTCAGGAGTCAACCGGGAACGAACTGAACGCGAGAATGGTGAATCGGGACACCTCGTGCAGGAAACCGGTTGGATCAATCCTCCCCTCGATTTTCCCACGTTGCAAGTCACGTCCGTGACGCAGCGATCCAATCCACTTTTCCCGGTCATCGTTCACGGCGGTGCCGGACATGAAGATTATTGGATCGGCAAAGCGATCGAACGTATGCTGCTCTCGTTCATCAAGCTGTTTCAGCCCGAGATCATCGATTGGCATTTTCCGCGCGCGGGGCGATTTCATCATCTGTTGTTCGTGAAGATCCGTAAAGAATTTCCAGACCAGGCTCGCAAGGTAATGCAGGGAATCTGGAGTCTGTATCCGACCGTACATGCCAAAATCGTGATTGTGGTGGATGAGGAGGTCGACGTTCATAACGAGGAGCAGGTCTGGTTCTACGCGGGATCGATGATTCAGCCGCGGCGGGATACGCTGATCATCGATGGCCCGATCAACGCATGGGATCAAAGCGCCGTCTCCCCGGGGGTCGGACAACGAATCGGATTCGATGCCACGCGCCGCTGGAAAGAAGAAGGGGCCGCCTACGATGCCCCGCCTCGG
>JBJXGP010000379.1:0-8326 GCA_046160425.1 Planctomycetaceae bacterium | reverse complement strand
CTCCTTGAACTTTTCCGAATGCAGGCCGACCCGTCAGGGTCATCGCGGCGCCGGCGGTGACCAGCGAACTTTGCAAAAACTGGCGACGAGTGAAACGCGACATGTCTTATGCCTTTCTCGAATGACGGGAGAGAAGGATCCACTTCACACTGCTCCCATCAATCCTCTCGCATTCGATGAGGGAGGTCAAGGGTGAATGGAAGATCTCGCGTCAATCGGCGACGAATCTGTTCGTCCTTTCGTGGAGTTCGCTCGACGAAAAGATACTCACAAATTCATGCGGATCGATAAATCCGCCGTATCATTTCGAAACGGAAATCACGTCGACAGCGTTCGAATCAGCATGAATACCGCACCCCGAGGATTTGGTTGCGTTGCCCCGTCTCTGGTGTCAGTTCGATCAACGCATGCGTCGCGAACCGCTTCATCACCCGGTAATGGGTTATCGCCAGGCGTGTCCGCTCGCTGGACGGGGCACTGTAGTCCTTGAAGGAGCCGCTCTCATCCAGGTGTGACCTCAGCACGCAGTGGTCAGCCGGAGTACTTCCTTTCACAACGGCCAGATAGCGTTTTTCGGTCTTGTGCCAATCGGCTTGCAGCGTGTGCTTCGCCGCCTCGGTCTTCGCAAAAACCATAAGCCCGGAGGTCACACGGTCCAACCGGTGTGCATAGCTATATCGGTCCCTGCAGATTCAGATTCCGGAGCCGTCGTCAAACGCTTCGTTGCGGGATTTTGCCTGTGTGACGTAACTGCCAGGTGGGACGCTGTGGGTCAACCAGACGTTGCCGCCGATCACCGATCCTCGTCCAATAGTGACCCGACCGAGAATGGTCGCACCGGCATAGACAACGACGTCATCTTCAACGATGGGATGACGTGCGTTTCCTTTGACGAGCGAACCGTCCTCGGCAATGGCGAAACGCTTTGCGCCGAGTGTAACTCCGTGATACAAGCGGACGCGTTCACCGATGACGGCCGTTTCGCCGATGACGACTCCCGTGCCGTGATCGATAAAGAAATAGCCGCCGATTTTTGCACCCGGATGAATGTCGATACCAGTTGTAGAGTGGGCCAGTTCCGCGATTATCCTTGCAATCAATGGCAGGCCAAGCAGATACAACAGATGCGCCTGTCGGTGATGAATAATCGCAGTAATTCCGGGATAACAGGCCAGGATTTCATCCCGGCTGCGCGCCGCAGGGTCGCCTTCGTAAGCGGCTTCGATATCGGTTTCCAGCGATCGGCGAATATCCGGTAGCCCGGCGGCGAAATCTCGTACGATGGTGTGAGCCTGCTGGCATTGATCTCGCGGGGATGAATCGGATCCCGATAAAAAGTGCAATTCGATCAATACCTGCTCGCACAGTTCCCGCAAGGCGACGTCGATAGTGTGGCCGACAAAAAAGTCGACGCTTCCCTCGGTGAGTTGCCGCGATCCGAGACGGTTGGGAAAGAGAGCCGCACTCAACGACTCTACGATCGCCGCCAGCGACTTTCGTAACGGCAGCTTGGTCGGCTGCCCCGAGGGGCAACGGGCGGAAAGAGAGGCTTTTCTCAAGAGTCGCAAGTCCGTGACGATTCCTTCGATCTTCCAATCGGCATCAAAGGGAGAGATGGTATCGGCTGACAATTGAATATTGTTCATGAGATGTAGTCCGTCAAGTATGTGACGCATTGCGTCGACGATGCGAGTTTCGGCAGCAACAGATTCGCTAACGATCCGCACAATCAAAGGCTCGGCCTTCAGGCCGGCGTCACCCACCCTGGATTCGCCGGACCGTATGCACGAGTCGATCGATCTCTTCAAACGTATTGTAAAATGCCAGCGACGGGCGAACAGTCGCGTCCACACCGTACCGTCGTAACGAAGGCTGGGCGCAGTGATGGCCGGCGCGAACCGCGATTCCTTCCAGATCGAGCAGCCGCCCTACATCTTCCGTTCGGCGATCGGGAAGCACGAACGACAGCACGCCGACTTTCTCTCTCGCCGTGCCGATCAACCGCAAGCCTTTAATGCTCGTCAGGCCGGCTGTCGCATACTCTAATAATTCGTGTTCATACTTGGCGATGTTCGGCAAGCCCAGCCGCGAGACATAATCGAGAGCTGCTCCGAGCCCCACGGCATCGGCGATATTCGGCGTTCCCGCTTCAAATTTTGCAGGGGGTGACGCGTAGGTCGTCTCTTCAAAGGTGACGTTACGTATCATGTTGCCTCCACCCTGCCAGGTGGGCATGATCTCTTGAAGTTCCGACTTGGCATAAACGGCACCGATGCCGGTCGGTCCAAAAATCTTGTGACCCGAGAACACGAAGAAATCGCAATCCATCCGTTGTACGTCGACGGGAATGTGTGCGACGGACTGTGCGCCGTCGATCAGAACGCGGGCGTTAAATCGCTTGGCCATCTGCGTCATTTCCGCCACTGGCAGGATCGTACCCAAGCTGTTCGACGCCTGCGCTAACGCGACGAGTTTCGTGCGTGGCCCCAGCAACCCCTGATATTCTTCCAGCATGATTTCGCCGCGATCGGTGACCGGTACGATTCGAAGCACGGCTCCTTTTTCCTTGGCGATCGTCTGCCATGGAACGATGTTGGCATGGTGTTCCAGCGTTGTGAGGATAATCTCGTCGCCGGGCTGCAGGAATTTCTTGCCGTACGTATGGGCAATGAGATTGATTCCCTCGGTCGTGCCTCGGACAAAAATGATTTCGTCTGGAGACGAAGCCCCAATAAATTGCTGGACCTTTTTGCGGGCATTCTCGAAGGCATCGGTGGAACGTGCCGCCAGTGTATGCGCGCCGCGATGGATATTCGAGTTGTCGCGGGCATAATATTCTGAAACTGCATCGATCACGCTTTGGGGCTTCTGAGTCGTCGCCGCATTGTCGAGCCAGACCAGAGGCTTGCCGTGCACGGATTGATGCAAGATGGGAAAATCCCTGCGGATTGTGGGAACATCCAGCGGTCGTGACGTGACGTCATTGGCCGCCCTGTCCGCAAAGAGCCGACGCAGTAACGATTGTTCCGGCGAATCGACACACAGCCCTGACCGACTGCCGTAGTTGCCCGTTCGCATCTGCGCGACAAACGCTTTCACCCCGTCGAACCCATCGAACTTCGAATCGGGAATAATATTGAGGAAATCAATGCTCGTGTCTGAATTCGGCAACGGAAGTTGTCGAAACGACGGCGATTCTTGATTCGGCAACGATGGCACAGATTCGGAAACGCTTTGTGCGTGGGGTATCTGCGGAACTTCGCTCGTCGATGCAGCAGCAGCTTCGTTATAAAGCTGGCCGGCGATTTGAGTAATTAACTCGGGGGTAAGTTCTTGCATTTTAGAGTCTTTCGACCGACTGATGATTACTTGACTTTCAATTTCCGGTTTTCGTAGTCGTGGTAGTATCCGACTTCGACGTTTTCGAGGATTCCGAGAGCGTCGTCGGTGAGTACGGCGGCTGAGAAGTAGAGTGTGAGGAGATAGGAGGCGACGCCCAGGCTGTCGAGTCCCATGAGCCTGGCGGAGAGGCTGGGCATGATTTCTCCGGGGATGCCGGTCTGATGCAGGCCGACGACCCCCTGCTCCGCTTCACCTACGCGCAGCAGCAGTATGCTCGTGGTACCGAACCACTGGTTGGATTGATACCGGCTCTTCACTTCCAGTTTGTCGCAGGGAACCAGCGGAATGCCCCGCCACGTGATGACTTGTGAGCCGAACAGATTCGTCGTGACGGGGGGCACACCCCGCCACGTGCATTCGCGCTCGAAGGCGGCAATCGCCTTGGGATGCGCCAGAAAAAAAGCGGGCTTCTTCCAGACCATCGCCAGCAGTTCATCCAGATCGTCGGGGGTCGGTGCTCCGTAGCGCGTGCTGATCCTCATCGCCGGATCGACCGAATGCATCAGGCCGAACCGCTTGCTATTGATCAGTTCCCATTCCTGGCGCTCCTTGATCCCCTCGATCGTCAACCGCATCTGTTCTTCCAACTGGTTGTACGGATCGTTATACAAGTCCGAGACCCGCGTATGCACGCGGACCACCGTCTGCACCGACGATAGCGAGTACTCGCGCGGCGTCGCCGAGTAATCCACGAAGGTTTCGGGGATCTCCACGTTCTCGGCAAACCCCGACACCAGATCGATATTCCGTTCGCCGTAACGATTGACCGAGGACCGCAATTCCTGATGCTGGTCGATGGCCTTCTGGAATTCGTCTTTCAGATTCGGCAACTCCTTCAGCACCGCATCGAGATCCTTCCGCGACAACGTCAGCAACACGCAGGGAGTGATCGTGCGGATCGTCACATCCGAGGGCTTCTCGGCCACGATGTCCGACTCCCCGAAGAATTCCCCCTCCGTCAGCAATGCGATCCGCAGGTCGCTGCCGTGAACCCCCTTGCTCAACACCTCGACCTGCCCCTGGGCAATGATGAAAAACTTGCTGCGATCTTCCCCTTCCACCAGCAGCATATTCCCCAACGAGACTTCTTCCGTCTTGAAACGCTTGGCCATCCGCACCAGAATCGTCTCGGGAAGTCCCGAGAACAGCGGTACGCTCCGCAGCGAATCCGGAGAAAATGATGCGACCCCCTCGGAAATATCGACGCCAATCCGCTCCGCCTTCGACAGTTCGACCTTCGTCCGGTTCACCCGGTATGTCCCGCCTCCCACCTGCACCCACGGCAATAGACTCAACAGCCACCGCGGCGTGATCGACATCATCTTCGGTGACGTCTTCGTCGTGTTCGCCAGATTACGCGCCACCGACGTCGTCACGCTACGCTGTAATAAATTATCCGACATTGTCAATGAGACTCCTTGGGTTATTCAGCGCTGAGTTCGTACTGATATGGGTGAGATCTGGGGGAAGGACTGCGGATTCACGGCATCGACAATACCTTCAAATAATGCGGTTGATAAATAGCGTTCACCAAAATCAGGTAAAATAGTGACGATCGTTTTCTTGGAAAACTCTGGACGTGCGGCGAGCTTAAGCGTTGCCGCCATTGCCGCACCACAACTTATACCACAAGAAATTCCCTCTTCTCGCATCAACCGGCGAGCGACATCAAGTGATTCGTCATCCGATACAGTGAGCACTTCATCAATGATTGATCGATCTAGAATACGTGGGACAAAGCCGGCACCTATTCCCTGAATCTTGTGTTTTCCTGGCACGCCACCCGATAATACCGGACTGGCGGACGGTTCAACGGCGACGACATGAAGTTTCTGCTTTTTCTCGTACTTGAAATACTGCCCCACACCGGTGATCGTCCCACCTGTTCCCACACCGCTGACAAAGGCATCGACCTTGCCGTTGGTGTCTTTCCAGATTTCGGGACCGGTGGTCTTAAAGTGAATGGCAGGATTCGCCGGGTTATCGAATTGCCGGGGCATGAACCAGCCCGGCTGGGCAGCGAGAGATTCCGCAAGTGCAATGGCCCCCTTCATGCCATCAGCACCCGGCGTCAAAATCAAATCCGCCCCGAACATCTTGAGCATGGATCGACGTTCGACCGACATTGTTTCGGGCATTGTCAATGTGAGTGGATACCCGCGCACTGCACAAGCGAATGCCAGAGCGATCCCTGTATTCCCGCTGGTTGCTTCGACGACTTGCATTCCGGGTTTGAGTTGATTCTGTCGTTCGGCATCCAAGATCATGGAAGCACCAATTCGACATTTAACGCTATATGCCGGATTACGTCCTTCAATCTTGGCGAGTACAGTGGCTCCCAATCCCTTTGCCATGCGGTTTATCCGTATAAGTGGCGTACAACCGATTGCTTCCAGGTTGTCATTGAAAACAGCCATAACGATCCCTTTACTCCAATACACGACATTACCTTGTCGACGACTGAATACCACCAAAACACCCAGTTACCTCACAATTAAATTACCACCAACTGAGTCGTGATTATTATTGGCTGAGCTGATCGTGTCAATGTCAGGCAAATAATTATTGTGATTTTTTTAATTGGGTAACTTCGCCCATATCGATCAGCGATGACGACAGATGGCCGCGGCCCTAATGGAGCAGAATACGTCAACTGGTCAGTCTGGTTAGACAATGCTCGACCTACCGAACCAAATCACGATCCCTGTCCACCGCACCAGTCTGCGTAAAAATCGACGAGCACCGGGACCGACGCCTGCAACACTTCGAGATTGAACTCTTATGTGGAGACGTGGCTAACGTATTTCATGGCTCAACCTTTCGGTTGACTGAACTCGATTTTCAATACGTGAATAACGTTCGTGGTTGAATGCTCATCTGCAGCAGGGTTTTTACGATTTCGTATCACAGTGTTGTGTCGCGCTCGATTTCGCACTTCCCTCCACCGGTTCGCGAACCTGATTCCAGGGCATCCGGGCGAGGATCATGCCCATGCCGCAGGTATCTGTCATTCCGGCGAACATGAGACCGGCGCCGACAAAGGCCGCGAGACCCAGCCAATAAACGTGTATGAAGGCTCCTAGCGTCGTGCCGAGCAGGACCAGAAAACCGGCGACGATGCGTACTTGCCGTTCGAGCGAGATTGTCTTTTTCCCTCGTGTGACCGGGAGTCCCGCCTGCTCCCATGCCAGTGTCCCCCCTTCCACATTAACGATGTGGTTCATTCCCGAAGCGAGCATTTTTTCGCAGGCTTTCTTTCCGCGGCTTCCAGAACGGCAGATCACGTACAACGGGCGATTTTCGTCGCCGTGCGTCTCTCGGATTACCGCCGGATCAAGCCCGTCTAGGGGCACGTTGCGGGCGAAACTGACATGCACCTCGCGAAATTCCACGGGAGTACGAACATCGACGAGGTCGATCCGCTCACCTTTTTCGATGATGTCATACAATTGTTTGGGGTTGATCGTTGCCACGTTCATGATTGATTCCCTTTCACCTGTGTGAAACTCTCCGGATACATATCGTAATATCGTTACTGTACGATATATTTGACGAAATAAAACTCACCTTATCGCCGCCGTCCCAAAACGGCTTTCAACGCACGTCATAATATCCTGGAGATGGGGTTCGGCGACGCGATAATAGACTTTGCGGCCATCCCGCTCGCTGGTCAGAAAACCGCAGCGCTGCATCAACCGCAGATGTTCAGACGTCATCGCACTCGGAACACCACACCCCTCGGCCAACTCGCCGACCGTGAAATCGTGCTGCAACAACATCTGCACGATCCGCAGTCGATGCGGGTGGGCCAGCGTGCGCAGGCACTCCGCCGCCTGTTCCAGTCCTTCAAGGTCTGTTAACTTCAATTTCTGTCGCGCCATTGTTCTGCTCCTCTGATAATCATTTATATCGTGACATTCCGACATGTCAATAACAAGGAATTCGACTTCTGCGAAAAAAAGACAAAAATGTGGCATGACGCCCTGCCCCGTCCTCACGCCATGACGGATCCCCAACGCTCGCGTCGCCGCAATGCAAATTCTATAATGGCGTTCCATCGACTTCCTCAATATCCCCCTGCTGGATCAAAAACCATGAACTCCCGGTGTTTTTTCGCAATGCTCGCGTTCGTGTCATTTCTGTTGACCACCGGGTGTGGTGGCAACACGCCGCGCAATGACGTTGATCCTCCCATTCCGGTCGCGGAAGCTCTCGCGGATAAGGCCGTATCTGCCAACGATGGGCGTGAGCGCTCGATTGCCGGGATGTCGTTTCGACTCCCGGAAAAATGGACCGAGATCGAACTGACGAAAGAACAGCAGGGATTCGTCGACGCCCGTTTTCAGATTCCGACGTCAGCCGAACCTCTCACCTTAACCGTGACTTCGGTCGGTGGCGGTATCGAAGCCAATATCGATCGCTGGCTCGGCCAGGTCGAACTTGAACCGGGTGATTCCCCGAAAATTGAGGATTTCGAGGTCAACGGCCTCACTTGCAAGTGGGTCGACCTGCGAGGAACGTTTCAATCCGGCATGAGCGGCGGAAACACCAGTCCTCAGAAGAATTGGAGAATGATCGGGATTGCGATCCCGCACACTCCGCGCGAAGTCTATCTCAAAGTGACTGGGCCGAGAGCGGCGATCGCCGAGGTCGAAGAACAGATCCGTGAATTCGCCACTTCGGCAAAAGCGGAGTGACTCGCCAACCGATGTTGAATTTCTCCCTCACCGTCGCGGCACACTTTTATCAACATGACCTGCCTCACGAATTTCGGACACTCGGAAGCCACAGTTAAGATGCCAGTTTTGCGTTGTTGTTTTCGTGTTGTTGTTCGAAAGCAACCGGGCTTTGATAGTTTAACGCGGCGTGTCGTCGTTTTCGATTGTAGAACATTTCGATGTACTTGAAGAGTTCCATTTTGGCG
>JBJXGP010000378.1:0-3724 GCA_046160425.1 Planctomycetaceae bacterium | reverse complement strand
CGTTCGCTCCAGGTCTTGCCATGATCGTCGCTGGTGATGAAGGCCGTCTGGATCGGTTGCCGGCATTCCACAAGCATCAGCAGTCGATCCTTCTCTGGCATGTAGACGAGATACGGCATCTGGGCGTTTTCACGCTGCCAGGGTTGGCTGACCACCTGCAACTCGGCGGGAATCGTCACAGGATTCTGTTCGCCGCTGAGTTGCCTGACGACATGCTCACGCTGACCGAACGGATGGGGTCGACGAGATCCGGGCTCGTCCGCCGAACCTCGTTCGACTGCCAACAGCGTCAAGACGATCAGAACGAAGGGCGAATTCATCGACTTCCGACTGCGGCAATTCATCATGGCTGCTTCGAGCCTCTCGAGTTGGGTGTCAGGTTATTTTACCACGAGCGCACTTCAGCCGAACTTTGTCGGATTTTTCAGCAGCCCAGGCCTGCATGCCGCCGAGCGAGGAAAGGGCGGCTGCCAGAGTGACGGTTTCCGCAGAATGGTGTAGAAATTCGCGGCGCGTCGTTTTGTTCATGTTTTGTTCCTGGTTCATGGAACTGTGTCAATCGACTGCCGCCGGACGCAGCAGTTCATCCAGGTTAAGTTTTTCAAAGACTAAGTGCGACTGGCTGCCTTCGTAGACGATGCCGATGTGACCGTCGTCGACGCGAGTGAGACTGGGATAGCCGGCGCCGAGGCCTTCGTCCAACAGCCGATGGTGAGAATTCGGCCAGGTCTGGCCGTCATCAAAACTGACTTGCAGCGTATGATGCGTGCGGCCTTTCTGCGTGTGCGGATTAGCGAACAACAAGACATGCCGCTGTTTGCCGTCAGCAACGTAGTTGAACCGCAGGAGGCTGCCGTTGCAGTTGGGTTCAATCAAAGTATTTCGGCTGGTGGCATGCGGTTCCCACGATTGACCGAGGTCTTTGGAGACGGCGATCGCTCGAAATCGCTCATGATCGTTCCGTATATTGAGCATGATGGACCCGTCGTCCAGCAGAGCGGCCTGACATTCATTCCCACCACTGTAGGCCGGCTTGCCGACAGTCCAGGTCTTGCCGTGATCGCGACTGACCATAATCGTCGCAAACGTGGCCAGCACCGCTTCGCCGTCCCGTCCTTGCACGGGCATGATCAATGTGCCGTCCGGCATCGTGAAACCAGACTGAGGCGACGGAGCCAGCAACCACCACGCCTCTTGCTTGAGCTTGCGAGTCAGGTTCTCCGGCTTCGACCAGGTGAGGCCGTCGTCCTGAGAACGGACCATCAGGAATTGAGCGCTCTTGCCGATTTCAAAGCCCGGCTCCGAGCCGTCGCCATTCCACTGATGTTTGCCCGGCTTGCCGTTCATCCACACGGCAAAACAAAAGATCTCACCGGTCTGCTGATCGACGACCAGGCCCGGATCGCTACAACCGTTCAGTTCTTGCGGCATCCCTCCATGTTCCCCCATGTCCATAATGACCCGCACGGGCTCCCAAGTCTGCCCGCCATCGGTGCTGCGGCTGAGTCCAATGTCGATGTCTTCCTGCAAGTCGCGGCCCATCCGCCGTCGCATATCATACACGCATAACAGCGTCCCCTTCGGAGAGGTACTCAGCGCCGGGATGCGGTAGGTGTGCATGCCATCGTCCTGATGTTTGCGCAATGCGACCCCGATGCGATGCCGAATTACAGGCGAACTATGTTTGGGGACGACGTCGCCGAGGGTCGTCTCGATCTTCGTGCAACGCGCCGCCACGCCGTGAGACAGATTGGCGGCGTCTTTCAGCAGACAGGACAGCCAGAAGACGTTCTTGCCGGGCCGAAGAGTTCTTTCGCCGCGAATCGTGATTGTAGCGGAGGGCTGTACGGGTTTGCCAAAGGGATGTTCAGGCGAAAACGCATCCTTGTCGCCCGTCCAGAACAGGCTCAGCGATTCCAGATCGCCAAGATCATCGGTCCCGTCCAGTTGAAATGACACGGCTTGAATTTCCGCTTTCGTCGCTTCCGAAACGTCGAGCACGATGCGAAGCAACGGACCATGCGGATTGCGGATCAAGATCGGATGTACGGGACTCGATGCCGAGGCACGAATCGCAGCGACATCATCGGCCGCAGCAACAGCATTGACGGCCGTGTTCGCCGCGCTGCACAGCAGCAAAGCCAAGAAGATGGTGCAACATTTCATGGCGAGTTTCCGTGTGTCTCGGCGAATCAAAGTAAGGAGAATACAGAATTTCATCGTATTCGTCTCCGAATGATCTTGCACGCAAGCTGAATCGTCTCACATCAGATGCGTTCCAGTCACGTATCGCGGCATCCAGACGATTTAGGAACGCTCCAGAACCATTCCTTCCTGTTCGAGCCGTTGAAACATGGCACGAAAGGCGGGCGTATCGTCGGGATCCCAGTATTCGGTGGAAAGCGGCGCATCGTAGTTGAGCGTCGCCAACCTGCGTCTGTCGGGGCGGACCATAAACAGCGAGTCTTTGGGATCGGCCAGATTATACATCATCGAGCCATTGGCGTACTTGGTCTTGATGATCCACTTCGGCTGTTCGGGAAGCTTGAGTTGCTTGAGGCGTTCCAGCTCGTCGCGGTCCAGCGTCAGTCCCAGACCGGGACGTTCCGACACGCGAATCAGGCCGTTCACGGGCTCCAGACGTTCCTTCACGACGTCCGCTTTCCAGGTTTCTGAATCGCTATTGAAATGCAAATGCGCCGTTTTGAACGCTGCTTGCATGTGAACCGTCATGGCTCGGGTGATGGTTCCACCGACATTCTGCAGCGAGAATGGCAGTTCCAGTTGGGCGAACAGTCCGGCGCGGCGGATGGCGTCGCCAATCTTGGCATGCCCCAGAATGTAGCCGTCCGCGCCGCGTCGTTGCGTTTCAAAACCCGCTCCCAGCGGCGCGTGGTGATACAGAATCGGCAGCCGGCATTTCTGCCGCAATTCGTGGTAGCCGTCGATGTCCTTTTCCGGTAACGGGTCTTCAAAGCAGCCGGCGATCGGATAACGCGAGATTTTCTCGAGCAGTTCAAACACATGATCGTCGGTCCCGCCCATCGTGAGGTCGTAGTGGACTTTGAATCCTTTCGGGGCGACGGCCTGCATCGCTTCCATCTGGTCGATAACGTTCTCAAATGGCGACAGATGGTATTTCATCCACGTGTAGCCTCGCGCGGAAAAGTGTTTGACGGCATTCGCCATTCGTTCGGGATGCGTCGAGACGGTCCAGGAGGCTGCCGGCACCCAGGAACGAGATTTCTGTCCGAACAGTTTATACACCGGTACGCCGGCGACCTGGCCCATCAGGTCATACATTGCGATCCCAAGTCCCAGACTCGTTTCGTCGCCGACCCAATCGAACGGATTCGTGCCGATGTATTTCTCTCGCACGGCGTCCGGTTCCGGCGAACTGCTTTCTCCCAGACCGATCAGACCATTGTTCGTATGCACCACGTAAACGGTTCGGCGCGTGGGGCCGTAGTAATGGTTCAGTTCATAGGCGATCCAGTCCTCGTAAGGGACCGCGATGTTATGGACTTCAATCTCCGTGATTCGCAGTCGATCATGAAACTCGGCCGCGATCGCCAGCTCCGGCGAGACCGGTAGCCCCCTGCTCAGCAACCAACCGGCTGCCGTCGCGCCGGCCGTCAGCAGCGTTCGCCGAGTGATCCGACGATTTGACGCAGGAAGATTTGATTGGTGCCTCATGGTGCGACGTTTCCAGTACAAAAAGGAA
>JBJXGP010000377.1:0-4148 GCA_046160425.1 Planctomycetaceae bacterium | reverse complement strand
CTCAACGGGACCATCCTTCAAGACAAGATCGCCTCCTCGGGGGGACGGCTGAAAAAACTCATGGATGCCGGGAAAACGGATGCAGAAATTCTCGAGGAGTTGTATCTGGCCACGATGTCCCGCTATCCGACGGCGAGTGAAACCCAAGCCGTCACCGAAATTCTCGCCGAAGCCGGGTCGCGGCAGGAAGGGTGGGAAGATCTCTTTTGGTCTTTGCTCAATTGTTCCGAATTTGTCTTTCAGCATTGACGATAATAAATATCGACGGCGAAAATAACGAGATACCCCAATCGGAGTCGATTCATGTTTTCACTCTCGACCAACATGTCAAATTGCGACGGTGTCGGACGGCGAAAGTTTCTGCAAGTCGGCAGCATGCCCTTGCTCGGGCTATCGCTTCCCGCTTTGTTGGCCGGTTCGGCCCACGGGGCCGGCGAAGCATTGCCACGCCGAGCCGGGAAAGAGATGAACTGCATCGTGCTCTTTACGGACGGCGGGATGAGCAATATCGATACGCTCGACATGAAGCCCGATGCTCCGGCCGAATATCGGGGTGAATTTCATCCAATTGCCAGCAACGTCGCGGGCCTTGATGTTTGCGAGCATCTGCCGTTCATGGCTAAGTCGATGGATAAGGTCTGCCTGGTCCGTTCGATTGTGCATCCCGAAAGCGGCGATCACGTCGCCGCGTGCCATTACATGTTGTCTGGTTATCCGCAGCGCCCCGACCCGACGGGACAACCGACCGGCTCGATCATTCATCCCAGTTTTGGCTCTGTCGTCAGCAAGGAACTCGGCTGGCGTCAAGGAATGCCTCCTTATGTCGTGTTCGGTGCGATGAATTACGAAGGGGCCGGGTATCTCGGCACGGCGTACAATCCGCTGAAGATTTACGCCAATCCCAACGACGCTCAATTCAAGGTCGAAAATATATCGGTATCCGATAAGGTCGGTTGGGACCGCACGCTGAAACGTCGACAGATTCTCGAGCGGCTCGACGACTGGCAAAGACGAGTCGACAAGTCGTCTGGCGTCTTATTCGATCGCTCGCAGTTTCAACAGCAGGCATACGATTTGATTACGTCTCCCGCGTCGAAGAAGGCTTTCAATATCGAAGAAGAACCGGTCGAACTTCGGGACCGATACGGCCGGACGCGCGAAGGGCAATGTGCGCTGTTGGCACGCCGGTTGATCGAAGCAGGCGTTCGTGTCGTGACCGTCAGTTCGGGAGGGTGGGACACGCACGACAAGAATTTCAGCCGCTTGAAAGACTCGCTGTGTCCCTCGCTCGACCGCGCCTGGTCGGCGCTGCTCGAAGATCTCGGTCAGCGCGGATTGCTCGAAAATACACTCGTCGTCTGCATGGGCGAGTTCGGCCGCACGCCGCGCGTGAACGGGGCGGCGGGTCGCGATCATTATGCTCCCTGCAATGCGATCGGCATCAGCGGGGCCGGCGTGAACATGGGAACGATCGTCGGCAAGACCGATTCGAAGTGCGAACAGGTTGCCGGCACGACGCACTCGTCGATGGATTTCGCAGCCACCATTTATCGATTGCTCAACATCGACGACACGCGCGAATACGATTCAAACGACGGACGTCCGATTGCCATCAACAACGGTGGCCGGCCGATTACAGCAGTGACCGGCTGACTTTGCGAATCATATTCTAACCTCGCCATGCGCCCGCGTTCTGAAAGACGGAGAACCGATTTGTCTGCTTACTTTCGCGTTCTGCTGATTCTCGGGACTTTCTGCCTGCCGGCTGCGTCTTGGTGCATGCTCGCAACGGCTGCCGATGAACCTCCCGTGCCATCACACGATGAATGCCGATTACTGTCGATCTTCCCCGCCGGGGGACAAGTCGGGCAGACGATTACCGTGCAGTTTTACGGCTATCAGACCGGCCTCAAAGGGGCGAAAGAGATCGTCATCGACGGTCCCGGCGGCATCGTCGTTAAGGACATTAAAAATATCTCCGATACCGTTGTCGAAGCGAATTTAGAGATCGCCCCCGATGCCCCCGTCGGACGCCGATATCTCCGAGTGCTCAGCGCGCGCAGCGGCCTGACCAACATGAATTATTTCATGGTCGGTCGGCAACCCGAAATTCGCGAGACCGAACCCAATAACGACCCCGCCGCGGCTCCCGCGCTGACGCTGCCTGTCGTCGTCAACGGACAATTGAATCCGGCCGCCGATCGCGATTGCTTTCGGTTTTCCGCCAAGGCAGGCCAGAATATCGTCGCCGCGGTCTTGGCTCAGGCGATCGACAGTCGTGGACAAAGCCGCGACTTCGGCTTCGTCGACGCAGAACTGATTGTGGTCGATGCGACGGGAAGCATTCTCGCCGAAGCACAGGATACCCTCGGTCTCGACCCGATGGTTGAGTTTCGCGTTCCAGCCGACGGCGAGTACACCGTGCAGGTGCAGCACGTCGCCTATCGAGGATTCGCCGAGGCCGTCTATCGATTGAATGTCGGAGAAATCCCGTTTCCGACGACGATCTTCCCTCCCGGAGGTCAACGTGGTCGCGAGATAGACGTCGAAATCAGCGGTGCGAATATCTTGCCGGGGACGATCGTCAAAGCGGCGGTTCCGGTCGACGATCCCTTTCCCTTTCAATTTCTCAGTATCGATGGCAATCAGGAATTGCCGTTTGTTCGCGGGGATTTGCCCGAAGCGATCGAACATGAACCGAACGACGAACTCGCGGCGAGTGAAGCCATCGTTGTCGGCTCGACGGTGAATGCGCGATTCGATCGACCGGGCGATTCCGACTGGTACAAAGTCACGCTCGCCGCGGGAAAGCCGATTCTGTTCGAGACGCTGGCGCATCGACATCTGCGTTCGCCCGTCGATACCCGCGTCACCATCTGCGATGCGCAGGGAAAGATACTTGCGGAGAACGACGATGGGTTCGCGATCGATTACGTGTCGGTCTACGACTTCCAGCCCACGGATAGCCGGTTGTCGTTCACTCCGCCCACCGACGGGGAATACTTCGTGCATGTCGAAGAACAAACCGCATCGGGGGGGCCTCGCTCGGTCTATCGATTAACGGTCGCACCTGCCGAGCCTGATTTTGTGCTCGATATTTACCCCGACGCCGTGCCGATCTGGGGTCCGGGGACCACCGCTTCATTTCTCGTGAGGGTAGATCGCTTTGATGGATTGACCAGCGATATCGAACTCAAGGTGGAAGGTCTGCCGGAGGGCTGGGTGGGAAGCACAGCGATCGCCAACTGGCAGAATGGAGACCGTCGCCCATCGAACTATTACTTGTACTACGGCAGCCGCGTCTTTCTCACGATTACCGCCCCGGCGAATGCCGCCGTCGGTACCAAAGTCCCTTTTCGCGTCGTGGGACGCGCCACACAAAACGATCGCCTCATCGAACGAGTCGCACGGCCGACGACGTTGTATTACACGAGCGACATTGGTTTTTTTCGGTTGACTCCCCAGGCGTGGGCCGTCGTTGCCGATCCTCAAGGACCGTGGCTTTCGAATGCGCCGACTGAGATCGCGGGCCAGCCGGGATCGACGGTGGAAGTGCCGATTACTGTGGAAAATTTGGGAGACCTGCAATCGCTGGGGATCGTCGTCAACTTACCGACTTACGGAGTGGCGTGCAGCTTGAGTCCCCCGGCGGTATTGCCCGTGAAAGCCGGTGTCGTGATGGTCCCCGTCAAGTTACCCGCTGAACTACCAGCGGGAGTATTCGGCATAACGATTGCCAGAACGTGGCGCAGCGACATTCGCATCGGGATGCCCGGGCCATGCACGTCACTGATTCAACTGCGCGTCACCCCTGCGCCCTGAGGTATGACGCTCTGCCTTCTCGTTCCCAAGCTCCGCTGGGGAACGCACGTCTTTGTGAGCTTACGCTTCGTCGAGTGTAAGTCGACAGACCCGTCCACTGGCGGACAAGCCGCCAGTGCCACACCGATCCCGACGGGACGACGTTGCTCAGATTTAGAACTCGATGCGCGTCCAGCAGAAGTGTTCGCGATCGCCGCGCGCCCTCAAGTCATCGAGCATATGGCCGATTTCCGGTTGCAGAAAATCGTTGTATTTCTGTTTGCTGCCGACGCGGACATTGAGCCGCTTCGAGTAATCGACCAGTCGCGGCGAGAGCCACAGCGTGT
>JBJXGP010000376.1:0-3646 GCA_046160425.1 Planctomycetaceae bacterium | reverse complement strand
ATTATCGTTGCGGCTTTTTATGGTCGCAACCGGAGTCGCCATATCCCTGTTTTTTGGGAGTTCTTTTTTCATCATTCAGAAGCATGGGGGACCACTGGAAGAAAAAATCCTTCCCATTATTCTCGGCATATTGGTCTTCCTATTTTTCTGTTCGCTCAAGATTTTCGTCGATCGGCTGCGCGTGACGATCGGCATCAACGGCGAACAGATCGTGCATCTGATCTCCAGCGGCCCGTTTCGCTGGAAGAGAGTGTGGGAAACGGCGACGGTCACCGGCGTTTCGATCCGCTCGACCGTAGTGAATCCCACTCGGGATCAACAGAAAAGACAGTACGCCGGTCGCCCGGTCAAGATCTGGTCGTTATGCACGCTCGATTTTCCCGAGCAATACCATTGGTTGAGCATCGGACCAGAAAAACCGTTTAGCCGCGAAGTCGCGGGACTCGTTCGCTATCAGCTTCACCGTCTGGGGAATCGGTTACTCGATGACAGCGCCGCGGAATAATCCCGAAGTTTCCGTCCGCTCGTCGCTGATCGAGGATCCGATCCGCCCGACGTTGTTTCGGCTGGCGCTCCCCGTGCTGTGCGAGCAGGTGCTCGTCTTCTGCGTCGGCTTCTTCGATACGTATCTCTCAGGGCGAATCGATTCGCTGGCGACATCGTCGATCGGCATCGCCGCTTACATCAGTTGGTTCGCCGCGATCATGTTCAGCCTCGTGGGAACGGGAACCACGGCACTCGTCGCCCGGCATTGGGGTGCCGGAGAATTCGATGCCGCTCGAAAAATCACGCAGCAGGCATTGATTCTGTCGGTTATTGTCGGAGCCATCGGCTCGATGCTCATCTTTTTCGGTATCACCTGGATCATTCCGCTGCTGAACGTCCGAGAGACGGAAGCCGATATTATCATCCGCTACCTGAGAATTGACTCCTGCGGATACATCGGCACAGCGATCAGTCTGGTGGCGTGCGCCGCTCTGCGTGGGGCGGGAGATACGCGCACGCCGATGTGGGTTCTCGGTCTGGTCAATATTCTCAACATGATTTTTGCCCCCGCATTCGTCTTCGGCATCGGCCCCTGGCCGGCGATGGGGCTGGACGGCATCGTCGCGGGAACGGTGCTGGCCCGCATCTCCGGGGGAATTCTCATCCTCATCGTTTTGACTCGCGGCGTCGGCGGGTTGAAGCTCGTTCCTCCCTGGTTCCGATACGAACGCCTGGATATGGAACGGATCCTGCGCATCGGCATCCCCGCCGGCATCGATGGGAGTACGATGTGGATCGGACATTTCATGTTCCTGATGATCATCTCTCGGCTCTCCCGCGGGGACATGAACAGCTCGCTGTTTGCGGCTCACGTCGTGGGGATCCAGATCGAGGCGATTACCTACTTGCCGGCAAGTGCATGGGGACAGGCATCCGCCGCACTGATCGGCCAGGCGCTGGGAGCCAGGCAGATCGAGCGGGCTCGCGCGATCGGTCACGAAGCGGTGCGGCAATGCGGCGTGCTGGCGATCTTCATCGCCGTCCTGTTCTTCTTCGCCGCTCAGCCAATTTACGATTTCATGCATACCGATCCTGCAGTTGCCCGGGCGGGAGTCCCGGCGTTTCGGATGCTGGCGTTTTTTCAGTTGCCGCTCGTGGTAGGGATCATCTACGTTTTCTCGCTGCGGGGAGCGGGGCAGACTCGTGCCCCGTTATGGATCACGGTGTTCTGCGTGATGGGAATCCGTCTGCCGGTCGCCTACCTCCTCGGACTCCATTGGAACGGCGGCCTGATCGGGGCCTGGCTCGGCATGTGTCTGGACGTGCTCTGCCGCGCTGTTATATCCAGTCTTTACTTCCGGTACGGCAAATGGACTCAAATATCGATTTGATGATGAACGTCGGCATCAGATCTTCGAGACTTGTATCTCCATCTGCACCGTGTCACGATACGGAATTACTTTTGCGGCCGATAACGACTGCGATATGAACCAACTCGCGGTCATGAGCCGACTCAACAATTTCTCGCGATCACCTTCATGAGTTCTTTCGTGTCGAATTCGATTTCTCGCGAAGCGTGGGGGAAATTCTGCGCGTTGCTGGTGTTTGTTGTGATCTTTTTCTGGCCCGCACCTGAAAATCTTTCACCGGTGGGACAACGCCTGCTCGCCGTCACCGCGATGATGGGGGTGTTGTGGTTCACGCAGAGCATTCCGATCGCGGTCACGAGCTTGATCCCGCTGGCAGCGTTTCCGTGGCTCGGCATCCAGACCGCTGAAACCGTCAGCAGTGCCTATATCAACTCCAACGTCTTTCTGTTCATCGGCGGTTTTTTGCTGGCCCTGGGGATCGAGAAATGGGGGCTGCATCGGCGCATCGCCTTTCTGATGGTCACCATCGTGGGGAACGGACCGAAGCAGATCGTCCTCGGTTTCATGCTGGCAACCGGCGGACTCTCGATGTGGTTGAGCAACACCGCCTGCACGCTGTTGATGTTCCCGATCGGGCTGGCCCTCCTTAAGACGATCAGCGACTTGCAGGTCGGTCCCGATGCAACCGTGGATACGATGATGGTGAAAAAAGAAGTTGGCCAAAACCCCGCCTTGAAGCATTTCGGCGAATCGTTGTTCATCGGCATCGCCTACGCATCGAGCATCGGCGGATTCACGACCCTCGTGGGGACACCCACCAACGTGGCGTTTCAGCAAATCTGGAAGGCTCAATTTCCGCAAGCGCCGGTACTCTCTTCGGCGGAATGGATGATCCTCTTCGTCCCCTTGGGTTTCGTATTTCTAATGTGCGCATGGGGTGTGCTCGTCTGGAAAATGCCCCGCATCCCGCATATCGACCAGTTCGATCGGCGATTTTTTCTGAATCGACTGCGAGCATTGGGCAAGCCGACCGCCGCCGAATGGTGGATGCTTGTAATTTTTGTGTCGACGGCAGCGCTGTGGATCTTCCGCAAACCGCTCGTCATCGGGACCGAGCCCCTCGTCGGGGGTTGGGGAGATCTGGTGACGCAATATCTGCTCGCGTGGGGAGTCGACCAGGAAATCGCGTCGAAAGCGGTCGATGATTCGACGGTGGTCATGACGATGTCGATCTTGATGTTCGTGATCCCCGTCCGCCGCGACGCCCACGGAAAGACGCAATATCTGTTCGACTGGAAAACCGCAGAGAAACTCCCCTGGGATGTGATCCTGCTGATCGGCGGCGGCTTCGCGGTCGCCGATGCATTTCGCGATACACAACTCTCGGAATGGGTGGGAGAACTTTTCGCCAGCGGATTGGCGGGCTGGCCGATCTGGATCGTTGTGCTGCTGGTGACGACGGCTCTCGTGATCCTCACCGAATTCACGACCAACGTGGCGACGGTCAATGCCACGCTCCCTGTTCTGGCCGGCGTCGCCGTTAGCGCAGGATGGGATCCCCGATTGATCATGATCCCGGCGGCGATCGCCGCCAGTTGCGGTTTCATGTTGCCGACCGGCACGCCGCCGAATGCGATTGTCTTCAGTTCGGGATTCGTTCGTCTCGAACGGATGCTGAAAGTCGGCATCATCCTGAATGTGATCGGCATCGTTCTGATCACGATCACGACGATGTTCTGGATGATCCCCCGGCTCAACATCGAACCCAATCGTTTACCCGACTGGGCCAA
>JBJXGP010000375.1:0-9316 GCA_046160425.1 Planctomycetaceae bacterium | reverse complement strand
ACACAGGATCGCCGGCCAGATCGCGGGAACTGCCGTCGCTGGTCTTGTATTGATTGGCGGGGATGGTGAAGGTTGCGGCATATCGGAAGACGACGATCGGTCGCGCGGATCGAGTTAGAAGGAGAGTGAATGATTTTGACTATCTTACTCTGCCGGGGATATCGTTCAAAAGGGAATCGATCATTATTCATCGGGCCGTTGCCTGATTTTACGCGACGATCGGCACCGGGTTCGATTGAGTTGTGACCCGTAAACGAGTAGGGTACGTGCAGATACTTCGAGGCTACGACTCGAAAGGCTTGCTCATCGAGCGCTGCGGCGGCTTCACAACATCGAACAGGGATCAGTCATGCCCATTTCAAATGGGAAAGTATATTGCGCGGGACCGTTGTTCAATCAGTCCGAACGACGGGAAATGACGGAGATCGCCGACGTGCTCGTCGAAGCGGGTTACCGCGTCTATCTGCCGCATCGCGACGGAATGGAGTTTCGCCTGGTGCTGTCGGAGTTGACCGATCGCGGCTGGGATCTGCCGACGGCAGGGCAGTTTCTGCACGCGGCGATCTTCGCGCTCGATGTCTATCAATTGGCCGTCGAATGCGATTCGATGGTCTGGAATTTGAACGGTCGAACGCCCGATGAAGGGGCCGTTTCCGAGGCGGCGATGGCGTGGACTCTGGGCAAGCCGCTGGTGGCGTATCGCGACGATGTCCGCAGCCTGATCGCCGGGCGGGTCAATCCCTTGCTCGTCGGCATGGTCGGCTTCGAATCCGTCGACGACATTTCGCAGATTCCGCAGCGGCTTGCTGAGACGATCCGGCGACATGCGGATGTCCGCCCCATGTCACACTTTTCACCCGCAATGGATCAAGCGGTGCAGCGCGGCCGGATTTTATGGGAGACGATGCAGAAGGAAGAAGCCGTCGGCGATAATCGCTTGATCGCCGACGTCGTGCAAGAGTTATTCGCCCCCGGTATGGAAACCTCGGCGACGGAAAATGTAACCACCCAAAAACGTGATGTTCAATGACGAATTTGTTGCTCGAAATCCCGGAGTTGGCTCAACTGGAAACGGGGGGAGACCTGGTGCGCATCCCGTTCCAGCAGGATGTCCCCTTCCCTCCCCGCGTGCGCGCAATCGTCGACACCGCCGAATTTCAGCGTTTGCAGCACATTTCGCAATTGGGGCTCGTCTCGAAGGTCTATCCGGGTGCGACGCACACGCGATTCGAACATGCGCTCGGCGTTTATCACAACGCGCTGCGATATCTGCGGCATCTGAGCCGTGATAATGCGTTTTGCGAGTTGGTCGATCCGCATCATGCGGAAGTCCTGATCTGCGCCGCGTTACTGCACGACCTGGGGCATTGGCCCTTCTGCCACCCCATCGAAGACATGAATCTCGTCGGGCTTCCGCCGCACGAAGAATTCGCGGCGGAGTTTCTATCACCCCAGCGGGAACTGTCGCACGTGCTGCTCGAACGTTGGCACGTCACACCGGAAGAGGTGCTCGATCTGCTGGTTCCCAAGACCGATGAACCGAGATTGCGACTGCTGCGTTCGATACTCTCCGGCCCGATCGACATCGACAAGATGGATTACCTGGGACGCGACAGCTTACATGCGGGTGTTCCTTACGGAAACAACTACGACAAGAGCCGATTGATCCAGTCGTTGATCGTCAACCAGACGGGAGACGGCCTCGCCATCGGATACAAAGGAAAAACCGCAGCCGAGCTGATGGTCTTTGCCCGCTATGTGATGTTCAGCGAAGTCTATTGGCATCACGCCGTTCGCTCGGCGACGAGCATGTTCGCGAGAGCGTTTTTCGATTTGCATCAAGAGTTCGATTGCCGCGGGTTCTTTCAATTGACCGAAGCGGAAACAATTGCCACGCTTCGCGAACGGGCCAAGGGGACGGCGAGCGAACCGTTGCTGGAAGGAATTTTCGGGCCGCGTCGCATGTTGTACAAACGCGTCGCCGAATATAGCAGCCACGATGCGGGCGACGTGTATCGACTATTGGCGCAGAAGCCGTATCAGCAGTTAGTCGACGTAGCGGCGAAACTGACGGAGCAGATTCGTCGAAAATGGGGCATCGACATCGTCGCCTCTGAATTGATCATCGATGCCCCGCCGCAGCAGAAAGAGATCGAAATCAAAATCGACATCTATTATCCCAAAGAGCGAGTTTATCGATCGCTGTACGAGGCATCTCCCGTCGTGGCAGCGTTGGCGAGCACGCAGTTCGACGATTCCGTCAAGCGGGTCCGCTTTTACGCAGCTCCCCATGTGGCCCAAGCCTTGCGCAGCCGAACCGATGTCTCATCGCAATTGGCGGAGTTAATCGGAGAGATCTTCGGGTAGCGGTTTGTTTCGGTGGTGCGCGCAGACCTTTCACCCTCGCCCGCTTGCGGGAGAGGGCAGGGTGAGGGTTCTTTTTCTTCAATCTACCGAAATCAAAGGCACCCTCATCCGGCCTGCGGCCTCTCCCAAAGGGCGAAGGATTATCAGCGACTCCCTGTGGTGCATCAGGCTTCGGGTTGCAATGAAATGCATTTTCGCCGGCTGCATTGGACGATTCGCTCTTGTCAGATGGAACCCGGCATTCCACAATAGAGTGGCGAGATTACACGCACGGACGCAGTCTCGACATATGGACGGTGATTCTTATTCCTCGCTCATGCAACTGAAGCAGCAGGAAACCACGTGATGCATTCAAATCAGCGGCGGCATGATCTGGAATCGACCGGCCACAATGCGGATCGCCCCGCTGCGGCGAAGATCGCCGTGTGGCTGCTGACGATCGCTTGTTCGCTGGCGATCGCCGGATGTGGTGGGGACGAAAAATCCCCTGCCACAGGCAAGGTGACTGCGCCGCAGCCTCAGCCCGTTGCTAATCCCGGCAAGGCGAATGCGGTGACGGGCATCAAGTCGGGCATCAATCCACAACAGGCGGAAGCCGAGCGACTTGCCCGTGAAGAGCGAGAACGCGCCGCAATGTTGGCCGCGACCACCGATCCGGATGAGATCTTCGAACTCGCCGAAAATCAGCCGAATTTCGAACTCGCGGGACCGGCGGTCGGCTATTCCCCTCGTGACCTCGCCACGGTCACGGCGGCACCGCTCGACCAGAACGGATCGTCGGCATTCGAAATCGAAGGGAATGCCAATCGACCCGGTGTGGCTCAACCCGGCTTAGGAAAAAAACTTCCGGAGGGATTCAAGCCGCTCCCCGAATTCGGAGTCAGTGAGAACGGCGAATATCTGCGGATCGTTTGCAACAAGGATCGCGGAGAAATGGTGCTGGTCCCCGGCGGGACTTTCAAATTTGGTAGCGATCTCGGTCCGACCGATGCCCAACCCGAAAATAACATCAGCATCGATTCGTATTACATCGACATATACGAGGTCAACGTCGGCCAGTATCAGGAATTCATGCGCGAGGAACGAACCGACAAGAAAAGCGGCGCCGCGCCGCAGCCGCTGAACCTGAAGGAGCCGGCGAAGTTTCCGATTCGAGGGGTGAATTTCGGCGAAGCGCGCGCATATGCCCGCTGGGCGGGAAAAGATCTGCCGACCGAAGCCGAGTGGGAAAAAGCGGCCCGTGGTCCGCATGGTTATCCGCACCCGTGGGGAGAAGGACGAGCCATCTGGACGCGCGATCGGACGTTATCGCAGATCGATCCCATCGGTGCCTTTCACCATGATGAAAGTTATTACGGTGTCTTCGATCTGGCGGGAAATGTGCGGGAATGGTGCATCGACTTTTACGCTGCGGATGCATTCAAGAATCTCGCCGATGCTCCGCCTAAAGTTCGGCGAAACTGGACGGGGCCGCGGCGGTCATCTCCTCCCAACCATCGCGTCATACGGGGCAACGGTCCGGACTGGTTCATCTGGCAGCGCTGGTCGGCTGAAGCGGGTGATCGACCCGAAGACGTTGGTTTTCGGACCGTACTCCGCTTAACCTCTCCCGAAAATCCACCATAATCGATCATGATTCTCAAAACCACTTGCATCATCGGCGGTTTATAAGACATAATATTGATGCGGGATGGAAGTGGAGCGAAATCCTCCGATTGGACGATACTGCATATCGTGAGATGGTAGGGGCAGGAAGCCGGTGGCCGTTGTCCTACAAACTTTGCCGCAAAGCCTGAGGTTAGCCGTTGAGGGAGTCGTCGATGACTACAAAGACTGAGCATTGCGGATTGGATTGGGGACTGCTCGACCGCCGCGATCTGCTGCGAGTCGGTTCGCTCAGTATCGCCGCTTCCGCTTTGCCCCTCGGCCTGGCAGGAGCAGACTCGACCGGCAAATACAAATCGCGCGCAGAATCGGTCATCTTCTTGTGGATGGGGGGCGGTGTCACCCATATCGATTCGTTCGACCCCAAGCCCGAAGCGCCCGAAGAAATTCGCGGCACGCTCTCGACGATCAATACAAAACTTCCCGGCGTTCACTTCACCGAAGTGATGCCCGAACTCGCGCGCATCGCCGACGATCTGGCGGTGATCCGCAGTTTTTCACACGACAGCAACGACCATTTTCTCAGTCAGGTCTACACACTCAGCGGCCGGAAGGTGACTGCCGCCGAGTTATTCAAGCATCCGAATATCGGCTCGCTGATTTCGCACCTGCACGGTCCGCGTAACGGATTGCCCGGTTACATCGCCGTGCCGGGCATCACGTTTCCCGGCCCCCCCCCAACCAACTTATTTGTCGGCGGCTGGCTCGGCAATCAATACGCCCCGTTCAGCGTCATCGGCCGGCCCGAACAACCCGATTTCACCGTGGGAGAAAAAGAGTCCAACCCCTCGCCGGTTTACGAGGAAAATCTCAATCCGCAAGAGCTGAGATATCTCGAAGAAATGAACGCCTCGCGCATCGGCCGTCGTGCTCAATTGCGCGAACGGCTGGAGACCGAACTCCGAGGGCTTGAGCGATTGCCGAACTTCCAGACCCTCGAAGGACAATACGAAAGCGCGTTCAAGCTGCTCGCCGGTCAACAGGTCCGCGAAGCGTTCGACGTCACGCTCGAAACCGAAAACACCCGCGACCGTTACGGCCGCACGAAGATCGGCGGACGCTGTCTGCTGGCCCGCCGCCTCGTCGAAGCGGGGGCTCGGTTCGTCATGGTCGATTACGGATACGACCTGCAATACGGGAACCTGTGGGACAATCATGCGGTTCCCGAGCAGAAACAGCCGCATATCTCCGAAATAGCCAAGCGAGGCTATCATCTCGCCGGCATCGATCGTGCATTCGCCGCGCTGATTTCCGATCTGAAAGAACGCGGGCGGCTCGATTCGACGCTGGTCGTCTTTTTGACCGAGTTCGGACGGACGCCGACTATCAACGCCGGCGGGGGACGCGATCACTGGGGAGCCGCCGGTTCGGTCTTTTTCACCGGCGCCGGAACCAAAGTCGGACAGGTGATCGGCGCGACCGATCGTCACGCCGCCTACCCGATCACGCGCAGCTATACGCCCGCCGATCTGGCGGCGACGATTTACGCGGCGATGGGGGTCGATCCCGAGACGCGCGTGATGGATATCGAAAACCGCCCGCACCAGCTTCTCGACGACGGGACTCCGATCGTCGAAATTCTGTAACATCGGCGAGCGGGGGACGTCAGTCCCCTGTTCCCTCCGGTCGTATCAAGCGTTTATGCTACCGACGATTCTTGTACCGTTCGCTGGCATCCTTGAGCAGCTTGCGTTCGGCGTCGGTCAGGCTCGCTTCCCCCTGCTGATGGATTTTCTGCAACAACGCATCGACTTTTGAATCGAGATTTTCTTCGGGCTCGGGCTGATGCAGCTTGATCTTCGGACTCCGTCGCGGCAGTCGAAACTTAAATCCCCTGAACGAAAACCAGGTCGAGATGCGCCATTGATTGTAATAGTACAACGCGGCAAATGCGGCGCCTCCCAGATGGGCGGCGTTGGCGATACCGCTTCCACCATTCACCAGTCCGAGAACATCCGAAACGATGTAAAAAACCGCCAGCCAGCGCAGTTCCACCGGCAAGATCATCATGAAGAGGATCGTCATGCGCGGATAATGTATCGCCGCTAGGATCGTGACGGCGTAGACCCCTCCCGATGCTCCCACGACGCCGAACGGTTCTCCCGAACCGAGTTGAAACATGATGTGGCAGATACCGCTCGCGACAATCGAGGCGAGATAAAACCACAAGAATTCTCGATGGCCGTAGATCGGTTCGACAACGCGTCCGAAAAGCCACAAACCGATCATATTGAAGACGAGGTGCCCCAGTCCGCTTGTCTCGTGGCAGAAACCGTACGTTAACAGACGCCAGATCTGAAATCGCTGGAGATCGTGCAGCGACAGGTCGAGCCAGTCCGTCACCGTCGGCGAAGCATTCTGCATGACGAAGACGACCACATTGACGATCAGCAGCGATTGCAGCACCGATCGCTCGCCCCAGTTTCGGGCGGCGGTCGGCGACCAGTCTTCGCGAACGTAATCTCGATTGTGAATACCCATGAAGCCGGAGATCCAACTGGGAACGACGCAAAGGGAGAGACGCGGAAATATCCCCGACGATGCGCGTCGGAGTGATTTTGGAATTTCCGCGGCATTAGCAAATTGACGTGCGCAGAGGATACCGGAAACAGCCGCGCCGATGAATAGCAATCTGCACCGCTGCACCGGTTTGGGTGTAATCGCTAATTGGTTATACCCCCCCGGTAATGCATGTGTGGCTGGCCTCTGAGAGGCCGGACCGAGGTCATCGACCTACAAGCTTTAGGGTGGCACAGACATTCCTGTCTGTGCGAGACGCCAAGCTCCCTCGCTGACGATTCGGGTTATGATGGGAGATGCTTCTTGTCGCTGCGCGACCGGGATACAAAGCTGTCCCGGCTACCCGAATGACAACCACCACCATATAACGGATGCATCCCACCGGTTTGGCCGGCAATCAACGTGTCCCGAACGCTGCGGTCAATTGTCTTTGACGGCCTGCGCCTTGCCTTGAGGAAGCAGAGTCGTGCTGCCGGGAAGTTGATTCGTCAATTCCTGATTCTCCTGAATCAGTTGTTGCATGCGGTCGTGCGCGGCTTTGAGCCGGCGACGTAAACGATCGACTTCTTCCTGAGCCTCATTCCGCTTTTCTTCGACATCGGCGATGGTGGCGATATAACCTTTCGCCGTCTCGGGGGGCAACTTGTCGTCGGTCCCGGCGAGAGCGGGATTGCCGTGCAATTCACCCAACCGAAGTTCGAGATGCCCTTGAGCGACGTCCTTGAGTTTGGTCTGCGCCTCGACGTTTTCCAGCTTGGCAGTCTTGAGTTCATCGGAAACGGTGAATCGTTCCGAGAGATCGGCAAACCGCTCGGTGTAACCGGCGGGGATCATCGAACGGTATCGCCACTTGCCGGGCTGCCACGTCGACACATCGGTCGGGCGCACGCGAAACGTCGGGACGAGCGCACTGTTATTTTCGCGGATCGTCGCTGCTGCGAACGAACCGACGTAAACGTATTCGCCATTCGCCGCCGGCTGGAAGGCATAAATCACCGGGAGAGGCAGATTCTGGTCGGCGGGAGCGAACAGGCCGAGGTTCGTGCCGATCGCGGCGGTCAGGCTGCCATCCGCCGGGTTGACGTTCGTGTCGATGGCGTCCCAGTAGCGATCCCAACCGAGCATGACGCGGGCGAGATTCGAACGCAGATCCTGCACCTGGTTTTCCAATGCGGCCAATTGCTCTGCATCTTTGGCGATCTGCTCCTTCTGATCCAAGACCTTCTTCATGTAGCTGTTCTTGATGATGAATTGACGCGACGCCAGCATCATCACGGCGATGAAGCCGGCGATGGCCAGAAACCAGAGGACGCGACCGAGAATGTGCATCTTAAATCCTCATAAACCGATCATGCGAATCGGGGCAACTCGTCAAATGAAACCGGGAGTATGTCCGGCTCGAAACTTCGATATGCAAAAAGCCGTTTGATGAATATCGAATCGGAAAGAACCCTCGATCTGAATTATCGACACAACTTCCGTTCGTTACACAACTTCCCGATAATCATGCGGATTCTAACGCCTTGAGGAACGGTAAGTCTCAAAATTTGGGATTGGCATCGGCAAACTCGGCTCGGTCACATGCGTTCGGATCATCATAACCCCTACATGCTGAATTCAATCGCGAGTGCGCTCGGGGACCAATCATCCTTTCGCAGCAAACCGACCGAACTCGCGCAAAACCTTATTCCCTATGATAAGGCTCAAGAACAATACCGGTCAAGAAGATTCCCCGATCGGAATGACCTCGCCGGGAAAATCGTCTGCGCTTTTCAAGAGCGATTCCGAGTGACCACCTTGATTCGCCGGCCGCGCAATCGTTCAACTCCGCAAAGAATGCCCGAGTTTTCTCATTTTCGCGATCGGAGCGTCGCGTTTTGGCAGCATGTTGTCAATTTGCAACTTAGGTTTGGGGAGTGCCGTAAATCGATGTCTCCCCCGATCGATGAAATGACGTAGAAACGAGGATATCATGACAGTGCTCGTACGCGATTTGATGACCCCGCAGGCCTGCTCCGTCTCCCTCAGCACCACCATCCAAGAAGCCGCGGAACTGCTCACGCGCGAATGCGTGAGTGAGTTGTACATCACCGACGAGGAAGGACGGCTATTGGGGGTCATCCCCGATTACGTCGTGCTGAAAGCGCTCCTGGTGGAATCGGCCGGCGCACAACCCGTCTCGGAATTCATGAGCTGCCAGGTCTTGTCGTGTACCGCCGACGAAGACATTCACGCGATTCTGCCGTTGTTCCGCGAACAGCGCTGCCGCGTGCTCGTCGTTGTGCGTGAGCAAAAAGTCGTGGGTCAGATCGATCGTCGCGACCTGCTCCGTTGGATCGCCGATCAGAATACATCGCAGCAGTCGGCAATGGCCCCGCCGCATGTCATGCAACCGCTTCCGCAGCAGGAAGCCGCGTCGTCAACGAACGAGACGCCGATTCCCACCCCACGCTTTTTGCAGAAGCGCCCGTCGGTCTTGTCGTCCGATTATTCGCTCCGCCGCCTCAATTTCTGAGATTATCTCCCACGCGTCCTGCCCCCATATGATGGTGACTCTTCGTAGGAGTCCAGCCTTCAGGCTGTCTTCTTTACTGTCTTCTCTTTTCGGGGCAGGCTGAAGGCGAATGGCGCTTGGTTAGCACTCGGCGCGATCACGACTCAAGCTTTCGAAGTCGCCCCCAGCGGCGAAAGCCGCGCCAGCATGTAGCCGTGGGGCTGGAGGACAACCTGTGGCTAGACAAGGGCGTGCTGGCCACCAACGCGC
>JBJXGP010000374.1:0-18718 GCA_046160425.1 Planctomycetaceae bacterium | reverse complement strand
GCTGCCGCTCAAGCGGGATTATTGCCGACTCGATCGGGTGATGAAAATAAGATCCTTTTGGGTGACCTGATCCTATCAATCGACGGCAAGGCGATTGCGAAGAACGCCGACCTGTTTGCGGTTCTCGATGGCCGAAAAGCAGGTGAGACGGTTCAGGTTGCGATCATCCGCGACGATCAAGAACAGACCGTTCCCATCACGTTGCAAGTTCTGCCCACGATGCAAATCAGTGAATGATGCCTATACGCCGACGTCTTGAATCTGACCGGCGAAATCTTCGAACGACTTGATGAACCGTTGACGGACTTTCTCGGGCAACCGGGGAAACATCCGCACGACGTCGGGAGTCAACGCCTTGGAACAACGCTCGACGGCGGCGGTGATTCTGCGGACGGTTTGCTCGGCGGCGCTGAGAGGGGATTCAAGCGTTGCCGTCCCCGACTGTCCTTCCTTTTGCGGGGGCTTGATCGCACCCTGGCGGAAGGGGGCGTACGCTTCGGCTTCGCGTGGCACCCCGGCTAATGTTTCGGGGCGTCCCGCCAAATCATAAACGCTGCCGGTGCGGCTTTCATCGTCTCCGTCGCCAAATTCACCGGGAACCTGTACGGCCCCGATCGTCGGCGTAAGGAAAGCCGACTCCGATTCCTCGCCGAAGGGAGATGTTTCGAGTTCGTCTTCGGCGGATTCGCCTCGCGAGACGCGGCGCCAGGCTTTCATGCCGGCGACGGTCGATTCGTTCTCTATCGCCCAGGCAAGGCACTCGGGAGCGTCGTCCCAGTTCAAAGCGACGTAGAAATGTGACCAGCTCAGTCCGGGATAGTTCAGGTAGACGTCGCCGAATGTCTCCCAGACGCGGCGACGCTGATAAACTTGATCGGGCGTGACGTCAATGAGCTGGCCGAAATCGGCGTCGGTACGTCCGCGGGCATATTTTTCAGTCCACTTCGCCGCACATTCCCCGACGACCCAGTTGCATTGAGTAACTGCTTTCTGGGCGACGGAAATGAGTTCGTTTTCCGATTCCGCGACGTCGATCTTAGATTTGCGAACCATGTTCGGGTTGATCCTGTGGAGTCATTGTTGGTGTTGTAAGGTGTATTATTGAAAACGTTTGTGTTCAAAAGTGAGCTGGCGTTTGCGAGCGTAACATCGAACTTTTTTCAAGCAAAGCTGTCGAATGGTATCAAGCACATCAGAAGCGAACCGCGGATCCTACCACGACAAAACACAGAATGCCACGAAGTGTCGATCTGTTTTATTGGATGGTCTGGAAGTCGATGAGAGTCACGCGATTTTCAGATCACTTGTGGAGTCGCCGAAGTGTTCATGAAGCCCGAAAAATACACAGAATGGGTGGATGGGGTTGCGTGCGTTGTTTTGTTTGACTGAGTTGCATAAACACTTGCCGGAAGTATTCATAATATTTGAGGGTCGGACACAGTTTACTTGACCGAAGGGTTATGCATCATTAGGATTCGGTGGCGTTGAGGGTTAAGACTTGCCGAATAAGTGAGCATTCAGGCGCCGTAGCCAAGTGGCTAAGGCAGCGGATTGCAAATCCGCCATCGTCGGTTCGACTCCGACCGGCGCCTCTCCCGTTCTCTCGATGTAACTCTTTAACTGGTCTGTGCTTTAGTTGCCGTTACATCTCTCACTCTGGGTCTCGACTATGAGGCGCGACCGGCAAAGGCTGCGTGACGACTCAGTTTTTATGTTTTCTCTCCGGCGAACGGAACATAGCCGACGATGATGGTTGATGCGGTCATCATGACCGGCGCGAGGCGTTCGATGCCGCCGCGGATGATCATCTCTTCTTTTTCCTTCATCAGGATACCGTTACGCGAAACGATCCCGATCGAGGTTGATGAAACCGACCCAATGGGCGACCGAGAGACTGACAGAACCGATCCCCATATGCGGCCATGTCCAAATCGAAACCTCGGAAAACGCTGATTATCCAGGCCACAGAGGAGATGGACCGATGGGAAAAATTCGGATCGGTGTGACGGGATCGGGATTTATGGGGAGGACACACGTCGAAGCGGCCCGTCGTCTGGAGTCCACCGAAATCGTCGCTGTTGCCGGTGGAAGCCGAGCGGCGAAACTCGCCTCCGACTACGGTATCGATTGCGAAGCGGATATCGAATCGTTGATCAAACGCCCCGATCTCGATGCGATCGTGATCTCTACGCCGCATTGGATGCATGCGTCGGAAGCGTTACTCGCCGCTGAATTCAACAAGCATGTGCTCGTGGAAAAGCCGATGGCGACAACCGTTGACGATTGTCGGCGATTGATCGATCTGTTCCGCAGCAAAGGATTGACTCTCGCGGTCGGTTATCATCAGCGTTTCCGCGATACCAATCGCAAGACGCGCGAGTTGATTCAATCGGGGACGATCGGCGAAGTTCGTTGTGTGCAGACGTCTGCTCTCTTCGACATCACGACGATGCGCACCGATTCGGGGTTCGGCGGCAATTGGGGCTGGTGGACCGATCCCCGTGCCGTGGCGCATCTGATCAACAGCGCGCCGCATACCGTCGATCTTTGCCGGTGGTGGCTTCAAACCGATATCAAGGCGGTGACAGCTCTCAGCGGGACGTTTCGCGAGCAGAACCCCAACGAGAATACGACGATGTCGCTCATCGAGTTTAACAATGGAATCATGGCGACATTCTGGTCATCGAGCGTCGCTGCGTCGCCGGGTTTCCCTGGGGAAGGCTTTCGCTTCCGACTGATGGGGGATGAAGGCTTGATCGACCTCGATCCGTTCGGGAAGCTCCAGCTTTGCCGTGACGGAAAATGGGAATTGATTTACGAGCAGCCCCCGGTCGGTTTCGATGATTCGAATGCCGCGTTCGGTACCCGGCGGATGCAGGCGTACTGCGATCAGATGCAGGCCTTTGTCGATGCCATTCACGGAAAACCGTCTGAAGCAGGCAGCGGCGACGACGGCCTCGCTGCCGTCAATGCCGTGTTGGGGATGCTCGAATCGTCGCGCATCAGGCAAACGGTGCAACTGTGATTACATAATCGAGAAATAGTTCTCGACGGCGAAATCGAATGCCGCGGTCGTCATCTTCTGCTGGCTTCGCTTATATGTGCAGAAGTTTTTCACCTGCAACATCAGATCGCGCGGCTGGCAGGCACGAAACGGCCGATTGACTCGCGTGTAATGTTGTTCGATCAGATAGTTGACCGCTTCGAGATTGAATTCGAACCCCATTTTCGGGGCAATCACCTTGAACAACCGGCGAAATTCATCCTCGGTGGGGTCGGGGACTTCGATTTTGTATGGGATGCGGCGTAAGAACGCACCGTCGACCAGATCCTTCGGCTGCAAATTGGTTGAGAAAATGATCAACTGATCGAAGGGAACCTGAATCTTCTTGCCGCTTGGCATGTTCAGAAAATCGTAGCGCTTTTCCAGCGGGACGATCCAGCGATTGAGCAGTTCGGTCACCGGCATGCGTTGCCGCCCGAAGTCGTCGATCACCAGCGTGCCGCAGTTGCTTTTCAACTGGAGCGGGGCTTCGCAAATCTTGGTCTGCGTGTTTTGCGTGACTTCCAGGGCATCCATCGTCAATTCACCACCGGCGACCACGGTAGGCCGAACGATCTGCACCCAGCGTTGATCGACTCCCGTCAGATCGAACAGCCCGGCTTGATCGTTGGCGATCTCTACGACTTCGTGCAGACCGGGATCGAACAATCGCATGATTTCACCGTCGATGCCGAGGGCACGCGGAATCCAGATCGTGCTACCGAATGTTTTCGTAACTCGCTCGGCGATGCTGGTTTTTCCGTTTCCCGGCTCGCCGAACAGGAACATCCCGCGACCGGAGTTGATGGCCGGGCCGAGTCGATCGAGCATCGATTCGCTGATGATCAGGTCCGAAAAGGCGCGATGGAGATCTTCTTCCGTCGCCTGCTGCTTGGCGATGCTCTGGGCAGCCATTGCCTTGAGATAATCTTTCAGTCCGACCGGTGCCGAACCGAAGTACGTACACTCTTCGCTGAAACGGCGAGCGCGTTCGCGTCCCAATTCGGTGATGCTGAATTCGTAATCCCCCATCGTCGCCGCACCCTTGAATGCGACGAGTTGGTTTTGCTTGAGTTCCTTGAGAATAGGGTCGACGAGCGGAAAGGGAAGTCTGATGTGCGAACAGATCAATCGTCCAGAAGCAGCCCCGCGTGCGAGCAGAAGTTTGAGAATCAACCGCTCGATTTCCTCTTCCATCAATCCGGTTTCAAGAAGACTTTCGGGTGCTTTGGGAAAAAATGGCTGATTGGTCGATTCGCCGTTACCACCCAGCAATTGATGGACACGGTCGAATAATGCAGTCAGTTGCGGATTCGATTTGACCGCAGGACCGGCGGCGGGACAATTTGTCGGTGCAACATCGGGGTTCGTCGGTGGAATATTCGACGCGGTGAGGGGCGTCGTCGATCGCTTTGATTCTGTTGTGGATTCCGTCGCTGCCGTTCGTTCGCTCTCACCGTCAGGCCCGTCCACGTCGGCGGCGAGGTCTGAGAAATCGAGCTTGAGGTCGGAAATCGATTTCGACGTCTGCCGTTCGGATCGGCCGGAATTGCCAGGAACAGCCGCCGCTGCGCTCGATTTTTTGTGCTCATGAGACCTGCGAAATTCCGCGAGCATTTCCTGCGGCGAAAGTAGGGGAATTTGTTGAGTCATGAATTTGTCGAGCCTGATTCATCAGATCTGAAAAGACGGGATTAGATCGCGATTTCGCTGAACGAAAGGAACCAATAACAGCTTAGGTCAGCGGGGCGTCTCGTCAAATTGCGGCTCGACAGAGATGAGCGGTTGGTTTCAATCGATGTTTTTTGCAGAACACTTGCGATACAGTTCCTGTAATCGCTAAGTTCGTTAAACGGCACGCGTCGGCTGTGACCGGAACAATCCTCAATCGCCGGCAAAAAATCGGCAAAAGGATAGAGATGAGATTCAAAAATCGAGTCGTAATCGTGACCGGTGGAAGCAAAGGGATCGGCGAAGGCTGTTCACGGATATTCTGCCAGGAAGGGGGACTCGTTTCCATTCTGGCCCGCGGTGCCGCAGCGGGGAATCGATTGGCTGATGAGTTGAACCGGCAAGGTCCGGGACGTGCGGTTTACATCCCCTGCGATGTCGGTCAACCGCATCAACTGATTGAAGCCATCGAGCAAACGGTCCGGGAATTCGGCAGGCTCGATTGCATCATCAATAACGCCGGCGTCCACCCCCCCGCGACGAGTATCGACGACACGAGCATCGAAGCGATGGAAGAATTGCTCCGCGTGAATTATCTGAGCACGTTTGTCGGTGCAAAATATGCCTTGCCGCATCTGCGCAAAACGAAGGGAACAATTATCAATATGTCGTCGATGACTGCCGTTCTGGGGCAGGATCAATCGAGCGCGTATTGCGCGACGAAGGGGGCGCAGGTCAGCTTGACGAAGGCTCTCGCCGTAGAACTCGGCCGTGAAGGGATACGCGTCAACGCCATTCTTCCCAGCAACATCGACACCCCGCTGATGCGCGACTGGGCGGCGACGTTGGATGATCCCGCGTCGGCTCTCGATCGCGTTTCGAAATTGCAGGTCTTCGGACGAATGGGACCGATCGAAGAAATGGGCCGCATTGCACTGTTCCTCGCGACGGAAGATTCCTCATTCATCACCGGCCAGGCAATCGAAGCCGAAGGGGGAGCGAGCTTGGATTACTGAGTTTCACATCGCGTGCGAGGAAATGAAGAAAACAACAAAACTATCCACCGAGATCGCAGAGAGACGCAGGGAATCCTGGAGAATGCCGCACAAGTCGAAAAATGGTCTTGTTCTCGTCAGAAACACTTGTTGTTCTCAGTGTCACTCGGTGTACTCTGTGGATACCTGCCTCCGATTTCATTCGTATATCGAACGTCGGCCACTCCCTTGCGAACAAGCCATTTAACCGGGATACTGCATCCACGATTTGAACTCCATTGACCCCGATCCTCCCGTATGGAGAGAGTACACAATACATGTCGAAGTCACGTGATGCGTCCGAGTCTCCTCGCGCCCCCGCGCCGATGACCGTCCCGCGGTTTCTCGCCTCAAAGCAGACCGGCCAGAAGCTCGCCGTGCTGACGGCGTATGATTTTCCGTGGGCCGGTTTGATGGATCAGGCGGGGGTCGATGCGATTCTCGTCGGCGATTCGCTGGGAATGGTCGTGCAAGGGCGTGCGAATACGCTTTCGGTGACGCTGGATCAGATCATCTATCATGCGGAGATGGTTTGCCGGGCGACGCGAAACGCTCTCGTGATCGTCGATATGCCGTTCCTCACGTTTCAGGTCAGTCCCGAGCAGGCGGTGTCGAACGCGGGCCGCATTCTGAAAGAGACGGGAGCCTCCGCCGTCAAACTCGAAGGGGGAGTCGATCAGGCCAGAACGATCGCCGCATTGACCGCCGCTGAAATACCGGTGATGGCACACGTCGGCATGAAACCGCAGTCGGTGAAACGCCTCGGAGGCATGGGGCGGATTCAACGCGACGAATCGCGACTGCTGGAAGATGCCCTTGCCGCCGAACAGGCTGGCGCGTTCTCGATCGTGCTCGAACTCATACCGCGTAAAGCGGCGAAGAAGGTGACTAAAGCTTTGAAGATCCCCACGATCGGCATCGGCGCCGGACCGGATTGCGACGGACAGGTTCTCGTCAGTTGCGACATGTTCGGCTTGACGCCGGGCTTTCATCCGAAGTTCTTGAAAAAATACGCCGACCTGTGGACCTCAGCGACCGACGCGGTCAAGGCATATGTGCAGGATGTGCATGATGGAAAATATCCCGACGCCGAACACAGCCACGATTGATGTCGCCTCACGGAGACACATCGCCGTATTCCATGGATGATTCCCATGACCGAACCCAGGATTGACAGTTCATTCAAACCGATCAATCGTTTCTTCTTCACGATGACCGGTCTTGGGATGCTTGCTCTGCTGTTGCTTGCAGGAATTGCCTGGTTGCTCGACAGCCGGCTCGATTCGTTTGAAGAAAAGGCTGCGTACCGGCCTCCGGTTGCGGATCCCGCGGCAAATGTTGCCGGTCCCGTTACCGATTCAAAAAAGCACGCAATCTACGTTCCTGCATACTCGCACATTTACGTAGGTGAAGGACGGCCGTTTCTGCTGTCGGTGACGTTGAGCGTCCGTAACGTCTCGCCCAGTGCGTCGTTCACGCTTCACGAAGTCAATTACTTCGACAGTGACGGCAAGCTGGTGCGTGAGTTGCTCGAATTCCCCATGCAGGTCAGTCCGCTCTCGACCAAAGAATTCCTGATTGGTGAAAAGGACACCGCGGGTGGCGCGGGTGCGAATTTCCTCGTGAGTTGGAGTTCTGCCGACGCGACCGGTGAAAAACCCTTAATCGAATCGGTCATGGTCGGAACGGCCGACGCCCAGGGAATTTCATTCACCAGCCGGGGCGTGGAGATATCTGGCCAATAAGACGGAGAATGAGTGTCCGTTGCTCGATCACACCGGGACGCGGAACAGATTATCCAGCCCCAGCCGAAAAATGATCCACAGCGCCGAGACCGATTCTTTCCAGTTGATCTTCGATTGGCCATAACGACGGTCTTCGAAGACGATGGGGGTCTCCTCGAATTTGCAACCGACGCGGCGGCAGCGGTAGAGGATCTCTTCCTGAAAGGCATAGCCGCGGGCGCGAATGCGATCGAGATTGAGTTCTCGGAGCTTATTCACCCGGTAGCAGCGATAACTGCCGCTGTTGTCTTTCGTCTTGAGTCCGAGGAACAGCCGGGCGTAACCGTTGATCCCCTGACTCATGAAGTGGCGCTTCCAGCCCCATCCTTCGACGCCGCCGCCGGCGACGTAGCGCGAACCGATCGCGACGTCGGCACGATCCATCGCCGCGAGCAGATTCGACAGATACCGCGGATGATGGCTGAAGTCGGCATCCATGTTGATCAAAAAATCGTAGTCGTGTTCGATGCCGTAGCGAAAACCGGCGAGCGTGGCGGTCCCGAGTCCTTGCTTGCCGGCCCGATGCAGGACATGAATCCGCGGATCGGCTTTCGCCATGTCGTCGACGAGTTGCCCCGTGCCGTCGGGAGAGTTGTCGTCGATCACGAGCACATCCGCATTTGGGATATTCTGATGAATTTCGGGAATCAGCCGTTCAATATTTTCACGCTCGTTGTACGTACACAACGTAATGATGACGCGAGGATGGGAGGCGGACGTGCTCATGTGGGATTCGTCGACGTTAAACGGCGGAGTATGTGTGGACCTTGGGTGATGCCTGTTTTGCCAAGCACAGGTCTATTCAATCATGGCGAGTGAGCCGTGGGAAGATAAAACTGCCAAGTGCCACGAAGTTTACTGGCATTAGGGAGTGAAAATCGTCAAATCGGGTGCAAAACGGCCCACATGAGAGTGTCATTGATACTCTCGAACGTCCAGCAGATGCCGCCGTTTATTCGCTGTCCTTCAGAGGGAACAACGGACCTTGCGACCGCTTGATCACCAGAGGTGCGGGTTTATCGGCCTTGTCGATTGAATTGGGTTTTTCCGGGACATCGAGGCCCTCGCCGGGGGCCGGCGGCGGAGGAAGTTCTTCATCGGCTGCGGAGTCCGCAACAATCGCGGGCTTATCGCTTCGTTTGACGATTCGCAGCCCGGTAGTTTCTGTCCCCTTCGTCAGGAAAAGTGCCGCATAGTGATCTTCGGAATTGGCTAATGCGACCTGTTGCAGGAATGGAGCGGCGCTTTGCGATTGATCGTCGAAATGCAGCAGCACGCCGATGAGAAACAGCCGATCGGTGTCTCCCAGGTTTTCTTCCGCCCATTGTCGAGCACCGGAGATCAGGCTGCTTTTCGCCTGTTCGTTCTCACTCCCGAATAAACTTCTCAAGCTCTCTCCGGTCTTGGGAAGTTCAGGATCGAGATCGAGGCCGCGACGGATTTCCTTCACGGCGCGACTCCACTGACCGGCTCCCGCGAGCGCAATCCCCATCCGCATGCGCGGCTCGGCTCGCGATTCCGCCGTGACCGCCGAGCGGGAATACATCAAGTAGGCGTTCATGTAATCCTGCTTGCGAAACAGCACATCCCCTTCGGTTTGATACCGCAGGCTTCGCAACAGATCGGCGGAGTCGACGGCCGGGCCTTCCCGCTTGACCGTCTTCGTTTGCGGCAACCATTCGCGAGATTCGGGTTTAGCGATCAACTTCGCGCGAGATTCTCTCACGACCGACTTTAATGGAATTCTCTCGGAAATATTTTCATCTTCTACATTGTCGAATTGTCCCCGATCAGGTAAATCGGCGAGGTAAGGAGTCTCCAGCGATCCCGTCATCGTCGAGCCGAGGTAGAACGGCGAGTATCCCGAGTACCCATAATAACCGGAGGACCAGCCCCATGTCGGATACGTGTTGATCCAGACGCCGGGCGAAAATCCAAAACCGTATCCGAACCCGTATGGAGAGTAGCCGAAGCTTCCGAACCCGCTGAGGCTGCTCCGTCCGAACCACGGAGTGCGGCAACCGCGTGGCGAGTTCCAGAGAGATTCATGGTGGACATAGACGTGCGAATGCCCGCCGTAGTGCCGTCCCCAGTGGGAGTGTGTGCGGCGCGGATGTCCCCAGGACGGAGTGTCCGCGAGGGAAAGCACACATATCATCAGCCCGGTTAATCCGAGAAGTCGAGCCATGGTCGCCATCCTTAAACTTGAGAGCCGCTATCGCTACTCTCGTTCCCTCAACAAAGTTGCCCCGCAACATCATTATGCGTACGGCAAGGGCAGACGGTCAAGTTGATATTCTCAATGGAGCCATATCGGCAGGATATTGCTCGCGAACCGCATGCCGACATTTGGGTTAGAATTGCAGTATTGCGACGCTACATCAATGCCGATTCAGGAACGTCGTGAGCGATACAGGCGACGCAATCACCCTGCGCGACGAGTGAAGGGGCACGACAGGCGAACAGCAGTCCCGACGACTTTGCGTGAATGGAGATCGGTTCGCGATCGGGGCGCTCCAGAAAATGGATCAAGCCGACAATATCTCCGTTACGGACCGGCGAACCGAGTTCGAGCAGACTTTCGTAGACGCCCGATTCGGGTGCGAAGCGATAATCTTCGCGGTCGAGTGACTGCAACCAGCGTGTCGGAGGAAGTCCTAAATCCGCGCGAGTCTTTGGTTTTTCCTGGAGCACCCCTTGCTGTGCGATGACGTTGCGCAAACCGTCCTGCGTGATGCGATGCACCTTTCGCGAGACCGGTTCGCCACCCCCCATCTCCGTCGTGATGACCGTTTTCCCCTGTCGTTCAGCCTCGACCGGCAGCAGTCCCGTGCCGGCGATGTCGGCGTACAGGAAGGCGTAATCCGAATTCCATGCCGCGACGCCGGCGGTCATTCGTTTCCGCTGTTCGCGGTCGTCAACCAGATGCATCGTTGAGCATGGAACAAAGTCAAGGCTGCGTCCGCCGGTGTGAATATCAATGACGGTATCTGCGCGGGGAAAGAGTTCCGTCGTAACGAAATGGGCAATGACTTCCGTCAACGTGCCGTCGGCGTGGCCGGGGAAAGCGCGATTCATGTTTTTCCCATCGACGGGCGACAATCGCGTGGCTGCCTTAGCGGCCGGCATGTTGAGCGACGGAACCAGAATCATTCGCCCTCTGATCTGTTCGGGCTGCAACTCGCGGCACAATTTCAGAATCGCAATCTGCCCCGGATATTCATCGCCATGATTTCCCGCCATGACGAGCGCGGTCGGTCCGCTTCCGTTCTGGATGATAGTCACCGGAATCATCAGGTTGGCCCAACCGGCGAGATTGTAAGAATACGGGACGCAAAAGTGGCCGTGCTGCTTGCCGGGCCGATCCCAATCGACGGTCACATGGACGGGACTTGTAGTCATGGAGGACTTTCATGTGAATCTGGGTGATGAGTGGTTCAAGAATCAAATCGCAACTGTACCCACACGGTTAGCGGTTCTCAACGCATCGCCTCTGATCGTGTATTGAATACACAAAGAGTTTTACATCGACCATTTGACTTGCGGAAGAAGATCGACAATCGCCAAGATAGTGAATGACACATCGTTTCTCGCGGTTCGACGGCATCCCTGATTTGAAGGTACATTTCGACCATGAAAACTCTCCTCGCGATGGGTGCGCATCTGGATGATTGCATTTTCGGAGTTCCCGGCATCATGCTGCACGCTGTCCGCAAGCATTATCGCGTGGTGAATCTGGCAATGGTCGGTGACCTCACGAACTGGCCCGCCGCGCGGGGCCGCGAGCAGGAGATTGTCGACGGGACCAAGGGAACCTGCCTGGAGCGGGGAGTCGAAATGCGAGTCCTCGATTTCGCTTCGATGAAGTTCGACGTCAACCTCGAAACAAAGCGGGCCGTTGCCGAGGCGATCGCCGACATCAAACCCGACGTGGCGTTGATTCTCTGGCCGCACGACACACATGCCGATCATGAAGTCGCCTCGCAATTGAGTAAGATTGCTCTAAGACATGGCGGCCGCGTGATCGATCCCGAAGAAGTGAAATCGCCCGGCGCGATCTACACATTCGATAACGGACCGGGACATACGATCGGTTTTGTCCCCAATACGTTCGTCGACGTCAGCGATGTCTGGGACGAAGCGATCGAATGGCTGGGGCGCTACATGGCAATCCTTTCGAATCGGCCTTACGATCCACGGTCACTCGACGGTGCCCAGCAGGCCAAGGAAGCAATCGCTCGATATCGTGGTCAGACATGCGGCGTCAAATACGCCGAAGCCCTCTGGTCGACTGCCGCACGTCCGCAAGAAATTTTATAAGCGATTTGTCGCTGTTGGTTCCTTTCTTCATGAGCAAAAAGGGTGGCACTGGCGGCTTGTCCGCCAGTGGATATGTCCGCGACAAATAGCTCACTTCACCGGCCGAAGCACAACGCGGCGGATATCCATCACTGCGACCCCTGGTTTCGTCTGCGGCTTGACTGCCAGTGTGTGTCGACCCGCCGACAAATGCACTTCTCCAATCGTCCGCAAGATCATGTGCTGGAAATGACCCGTCTCCTGAACGATGAATGAGAACGACTGCTCGCTGATTTCGACGGCGACTTCCGCACCGCCGCTTCCCGCTCCGCAACCTTGCTGGATTTCGATTTCATACGTTCCCGCAGTTTTGACATCGAATTCCCAATCGGCCCAGTCGGTCATTTTGGTCCAATAGCCGAGGACGTTCTTATGTGACTCCGGTTCAAATCGCAAATTTTCGCCATGCACGCGCGCATCTTTGGCGTGCAAGCGAATATCGCCCGTCGCCGGAGTGACAATGGGTTTACGCCCTTTGATCGCCGCATTCATCGCTTCCCGCCAACTTTTCCAGTGTGGTTCAGTCGCGGCAGCCGTCGATTCGGCAAGAAGTTTCGACGAATCCTGTTCTACGTACAACCGATGATGCAATGCGTTGTCGAAATCGGGATTCGGTCTCGGCATCCGTGCGCCGATGGTCGTCCTCCAAATCTGCAATTTGGCGAGGAGTTCGGCTGCACGTTGAGGTTCGGACGCCACCAGATTTTTCGTTTCGCTGATGTCCTTGTTCAGATCGAACAATTCGATGCTGCCATCTTCGAAATGTTCGATGAGTTTCCAATTACCGTCACGGATAGCCCCCGCGGGCCGGCTGCCCTGGTTCGTATAGTTCGGAAAATGCCAGTACAACGTGCGGTCCGGCATCGATTCGCTATGCAACAGTTTCATGATGCTCACGCCATCAAGGGGTCCGACTGATTTTGCGGGGTCGATCCCCGCCGCTTCGAGCAGAGTCGGTACGAGATCGGTCAGTAAGATCGGCGTTTCGCATGTGCTGTGGGCAGCAACGATACCGGGCCAGCGAATGATGAGCGGCTCGCGCAATCCCCCTTCGTAAAGGTAGCCCTTCCCCGCGCGGTATGGCGTGTTGTGCGTTGCTGGAGTTCCCGGCGATTCAAGCACGTGCAGTCCGCCGTTATCGCTCGTGAAAATGACGATCGTGCGTTCGGTCAGGCCGAGCGATTCCACTTTTGCCATCAATCGCCCCACGGCGTCATCTAGAGTCTCGATCATCGCGGCGTAACCGGGGTGAAACGCATCCCTATTTTTCTCGACTAACTCCGCTGCGGCCGCCAGCGGGATGTGAGGGTTATTGTGCGGCACGTAACAAAAGAATGGCTGGTCACGATGTTCTTCGATGAATTTCACCGCCGCGGCGGTGATCGCAAATTCCCCTTTTCCTCCCGTTTCAAGTGTCGGTTCGGTGTTGGCGGGGGGCGAGACGACGATGTTGAAACCTTGCTGTTCGGGTCCAAAGCCCGTTCCCCCCAGGTGCCATTTTCCGAATAACCCGGTCGCATAGCCCGCGCCCTTTAACAGTTCGGCGAGAGTCACCTCTTCGAGCGGCAACTGTCCTTCGATGCGCGGTTGCAGCAGTTTCTGCGATGGAGCATCGGGCCGGCCGGGAAGGTAATTCGTCAGATTCAATCGCGCCGGACATTTACCCGTCATGATCGCCGCACGCGATGGCGAACAGATCGGTTGAGCCGTATAAGCACAAGTGAACCTCATCCCCTGTGATGCCAATCGATCGAGATGGGGAGTATGATGGTCCTTCCGGCCGTAACAACCGAGATCGTTCACTCCAAGATCATCGGCGAAAATGAGAATGATGTTCGGTCGTGATACGAGTAGTGAGTCCTCGGCGGAATGCAGATCGACCAGTGGAGCGAATATCAAAATGACAACTGTGAAGATGATTGGTTTCATGGGTTGGATTTCCAATGAGTCCGCAACAACTGTTGGACAGCGCTTCGCTACGATGTTAAACTGATTGATGAGCGTGGATTGTATCCTACTCCAAGTGTTGAGAACATGAATCAGCGGAAAGCATGTTTCCAGTACCCATAAAACTCCGTCGTTGAGAATATTCCAATGATGAATTGGTTACTTCGCATTTCAGTATTAGTCGTGATTCTCGGTGCCGCCGCGAGCGGTCGGGCCGAAACGCCCGTTGACTTTCAGCGGGATATCCAGCCGATTCTCGCCGAACACTGCACGATCTGCCACGGCATGGATGATACGGATCGCAAGAGTGGATTACGACTCGATCGTCGCGAGGATGCGCTTCGTGGCGGTGAGTCGGGCAAGGCATCGATTGTCCCCGGCAAACCCGAAGAAAGTGAACTGTATCGCCGCGTTTCTTCACCGGATGCGGATGTCGTCATGCCTCCGCCGAGCCACAACAAGCCGTTGTCGCCGCTGCAGATTGACACCTTGAAACGATGGATTGCGGAGGGCGCCGTCTATGAGTCGCATTGGGCATTCAGTCCGCCTCGCAAAATCGAGTTGCCCGACGTCGGGAAGAAACATCCGATCGATGCGATCGTCGTCACCCATTTGAGGCAACGCGAACTTTCTCCCGCACCCGAAGCCGATGCGGCGACGCTCTGCCGGCGGTTGTATCTCGATCTGATCGGCCTTCCTCCCTCCCCTCAGGAACTGGTCGAATTTGAACAAAAGGGTTACGAAGCCGTCGTCGACGAATTGTTGCTAAGCGAGCGATTCGGTGAAAAGTGGGCTCGGCACTGGTTGGACGCTGCACGATATTCGGATACCAATGGCTACGAAAAGGATATGCCTCGCGAGCAGTGGATGTGGCGAGACTGGGTGATCGATTCGCTCAATCGCGACATGCCCTACGATCAGTTTCTAATCGAGCAGATTGCCGGAGACCTCTTGCCGGGGGCAACGCAATCGCAGGTCATCGCCACGGGATTTCTGCGGAACAGCATGATCAACGAAGAGGGGGCGATCATCGCCGAACAGTTCCGCATGGTGGAAATGTTCGATCGGATGGATTGCATCGGCAAGGCAATACTCGGCATCTCGACGCAGTGTGCGCAGTGCCATTCGCACAAATTCGATCCGCTGACACACGAAGAGTATTACGGGATGTTCGCCTTTCTGAATAACTCCTATGAAGCTCTGTCGTGGATCTACACTCCTGAACAACAGCAGCAGATCGTCGATCTTCAGCGCCGGCTGACGGAAATCGAAGGTCGATTTCGTGCCGCACGTCCCCAATGGGAACAGGAATACGCCGCGTGGGAGCAAAAGCTGCTCGAACAACGCATCGAATGGGAGCCGCTCGAAGCGATCGAATTGGGGACCATCAGCGGCCTCAATCATCCGACGCAGGAAGTCGACAAATCGATCTTGATGTTGGGACACACGAGCGTCGATGTCTTCGCGATCACCGCACCCCGATTAAATGGCGTGACCGGTTTGCGGCTCGAAGCCTTGAATCATCACGATTTGCCGCACCACGGTCCGGGTCGCAGCCGACTGGGGACATGGGGTATTCACGAGCTTGAAGCGTTCGTCAAGAAGCCGGATTCCGCCGAATGGGAAAAAGTGAAGCTGGTCAATCCGACCGCTGATTTTTCTCAACCTGAGAAAAAGAGCGACGATGGAAAGAAGACAACCGGGCCGGTCGCGTTGCTCGTCGACGGTTCGGATGATACGACCTGGACCGCCGACCGGGGCATCGGTCGCCGCAATCAGCCGTCGGTCGCCGTCGTTCAGTTCGAGCATCCGCTGGATCTGCCCGAAGGAACGCAACTCAAGATCGCTTGGCGGATGACCGACATGCTGGGTTGCTGCCGCTTGAGCATCACCCGACAGGCGACTCCGAGCGTCCCTCCCGTCGATCACGCGGCGATGCTGGCCTTGTCGCTTCCAGTTGCCGAACGGAATTCCTTGCAAAAATCGGCTCTTTTCTCCGCGTGGCGTACCGGAATCGTCGAAGCGAAAACGGTTAACGACGAGATTGACGCCTTGTGGCAGACGTATCCTGTGGCTGCGACGTCGATCCTGCATTTCATGGAACGAGATCCCACTGATCCGCGACGGACAAGTATTCTGGATCGGGGTAATTGGGATCAGCCGCTGCGCGAAGTCGCACCGCATGTCCCCGCCGCGTTTCATCCGTTCCCGGCGGATGCTCCCGTGAACCGTCTCGGTTTCGCCCGCTGGCTTGCCGATACTAATTCGCCACTGACGGCAAGGGTCGCCGTGAATCGTATCTGGCAAGCGATGTTTGGTCAGGGCCTCGTCGAGACCGCCGAGGACTTCGGCACTCGCGCCCCGGTCCCCGAATATCGAGAACTGCTGGACTGGCTGGCGGTTGATTTCATGGAACATGGCTGGAGCCAGAAACACGTGATCCGGACGATCGTTTTAAGTTCGACCTATCGGCAAGCATCGCGCGTCACGCCAGAATTGCTTGAACGGGATCCGCGAAACGTATTGCTCGCCCGTGGACCGCGATTTCGAGCCGAGGCGGAAGTCGTGCGCGATATCGCTCTCTGCGTGTCGGGACTGATCACGCACAAGGTCGGCGGTCCGGGGGTAATTCCGCCGGTTCCGCAGAACGTACTCGATTACAATTTCACGTATCCCGCCTATTGGAAACCAGCGGAAGGGGCCGAACGATATCGCCGAACCGTGTACGGCTTCCGCAAGCGCTCGATGCCCGACCCGGTGATGTCGAACTTCGATGCCCCGAACGCAGATTTTGCCTGTGCGCGACGAGTGAGATCGAATACTCCTCTCGCTGCGCTCACAGGACTCAACGAACCGATCTTCGTGGAATCCGCACGGGCCTTGGCATTACGTATCCTCCGCGAAGGGGGAGCCGACGAAACTCAACGGGCCGACTACGCCATCTATTTATGCACGGCGAGACACGCGACACCTGATGAACTCAGCGCAATCCAGACATTGCTCGAAACGCATCGCCGACGCATTGCCGACGGTTGGTTGAATCCGCGCGAAATCACGACAGGGGATTCCGGTAAGTTGCCGGAACTTCCCGATAACGCGACTCCCCAGGATGCAGCGGCTTGGACGCTGGTGGGGCGAGTCCTCTTAAACCTCGACGAAACGATTACCAAAAACTGAGTTGACCTATGAATCTCTCATCTCAATTGCACGAAGCACGAGCAAAATATTTGAGTCGCCGTTGGTTTCTGCGCGACTGCGGAGTCGGTTTGGCCGGCATCGCCGCGAGTTCACTGTTGTCGGCGGATGGCGTTGGCACTGCAACGGTGAAGGCTGCGGACCGTCCGCTCGCCCCGCGAAATTCCCATTTCCAGGGGAAGGCGAAGCGGGTCATCTACATCTTTCAGGCGGGTGCTCCGAGTCATCTCGAACTCTTCGACCCCAAACCCGAATTGACGAAACGGAACGGTCAGCTTCCGCCCGCCGAGTTGCTCAAAGGATACCGGGCGGCGTTTATCAATCCGAACTCCGCACTCCTGGGGCCGAAATTTCAATTTGCACCACATGGAAAATGCGGTATGGAACTCAGCGAGGTATTGCCGCATACCGCCAGCATCGCCGATGACATCTGTCTGATTCGCACGCTGAATACGGAAGCGGTCAATCACGCGCCGGCACAGATCATGATGAATTCCGGGTCGCAGCAGTTCGGCCGGCCGAGTTTTGGATCCTGGTCGCTGTACGGACTCGGAAGCGAATCGGAGGACTTGCCCGGTTACGTCGTACTCACCAGTGCGCGGGGAACCAGCGGCGGAGCAAGTAACTACGGTTGCGGTTTTCTCCCGACGATTTATGGCGGAGTCCCCTTCCGAAGCGCCGGCGATCCAATGCTTTTTTTGTCGAATCCGCCGGGAATCGATCGCGAAACGCAGCGAACGTCTCTCGATACGCTGAGCCGTCTGAACGAACTCGCTGCACAAGCGGTCGGCGATCCGGAGATCACGGCTCGCATTCAAAGCTACGAAATGGCGTACCGCCTGCAGACCAGCGCTCCGGAATTGATGGACCTGGGACAGGAAACCAAGGACACCATCGACAAATACGGCGTGAAGGATCTCAAGGAGGCGAGTTTTGCCCGCAACTGTCTCCTCGCGCGACGCCTTGTCGAACGGGGCGTGCGCTTCGTGCAGTTGTTCCATGAAGTCTGGGATCAACACGGCAATCTGACCAACGGCGTCAAACAGAACGCCCTCGACACCGACCGGGCCAGCGCGGCTCTCATCACCGATCTCAAAGAGCGTGGACTGCTCAACGACACGATCGTCATCTGGGGTGGCGAATTCGGCCGCACTCCCATGGTTCAAGGAGGCAACGATGGACGCGATCATCACAACCGCTGTTTCAGCGTCTGGCTCGCCGGTGGGGGAATCAAGCCGGGACACGTCCAGGGCCAGACCGATGAATTCGGTTTCAACATCGCCAGCGATCCGGTGCATGTTCATGACTTGCATGCCACGCTCTTGCATCTGCTCGGTTTCGATCACACGGCGTTGACGTTCAGGCTACAAGGTCGCGACTATCGCCTGACCGACGTAAGGGGCAATGTCGTGCCGGGTATTCTCGCATAGCAAATATGAACTCACTCGCATTATCTACCGCAAGTCGCGCTTCGGCCTGAAATTTGGCGCGAACCCCGGCTATTGAAAAACGATCTGAAGTCAAGTCAGCGAGGACGATCCCCTTTAACCTTGTAACGCTTTGCCTTGCGGCGTCTCGTGGAGATGCTAGAATGCGCCCAGTCCGACATCCGAAGCACGGACACAGCGTCTCAACGTCGAAAATTCTGCACCCGTAGCTCAATGGATAGAGCATCGGTCTTCGGA
>JBJXGP010000373.1:0-15796 GCA_046160425.1 Planctomycetaceae bacterium | reverse complement strand
ATGGCCGCGAATCCGCCGGAAAACTTCATCTTCTCGGCAGAATCGTTACAAACGGCCGATCCGTTTTTATTTTAACGAGCCTCATGACTTGCACGTTGGACAGGCGGTTCGGACACGCTATGCGGATTTTAGCGAATCCGTTCTTCGCAACGTGCGGGTTTATCCGATTCTTGATGTAACACCTGAAATACGGAGTTGAAGGGTTATTCGTGCCCGTCTCAATAATTGGACGACAAAGGGTCATCGGAATGCATTTCCCGCACGCTCGAAAGTTCATCGTCACGGCGAGTCTGCTTAGCCTCGGTACGCTTGCCGGCTGTTCTATGAACAGATGCTATTTACCGGGCATGGTGTCGTGTTGTCCCCAGGATACTTCCGCGACGCATGGGCATGGCTCAACCGATACGATCCCTTACGAGTCCTCTCCGACTTACGAAGCACCGCAGCGCCTCGAAAAAGAACCGCTGCCGCCTGAGTCTCCTTCCCGTCCGATGGGCCCACAATTGCCCGGCGAAACCTTCACGGATCCGCAACCCGAACCGTTTCCGGCCGAGATCGCCCCCAATGCCGAAGGAAACTCTGAGCCTGCGCTTCCGTCCGACGGCGCGACGCCTGAACCCAATCTCCAGAACGAACCGCTTCCGCCAAGCGAAATCCCCAGCGACGGTCCTCCTTCTGCCGTTCCCAACGGATTGCAGAGTTCGAGCGCACACCCCGGCGATCATAGCGGTTCACATGCATCCGATCCTCAGCCGGGATTCTTTCAGAAGCTCCGTGGAGCGATCCCCCGCATTGAACCCAAGCAGTCCGGCATTGCTTCTACGATGAATCCCAATCGGCAGCGGGTTCTGGCCTCGCGTTCGCATCAACACCCGTCTCGAACGGCAGCGACGGCTCCGATCCCCGATCCCATCAGTTCGGTGCAGCGCCCATATCGAAAGCCGTCCACTGCGATCATGAATCACAATTATCCGTATTCCAGCCGGCCGGCTGCCGATACGATTACGATCAAGGCCCGAAAGCAGAATCCGCCAGACGAGACCGAATTCTCGGAACTTCCAGAGAACAACCATCACCCCCGCGGGGTGAGCTATGAAGAAGCGGTTGCGGATTATCTCAAAAGGCCGGCCGATTTCGAAGTTCACTCCCCACCCGAAGAAGACGCCGTGGAAGAAGGTTCCCATTTCGAATTCGACTTTGCAACCCCGCAAAAGACCGTGATCGAACCGGAGCAATGGCCACACAGTCCGCGATAAAGAATGTTTGTGCGAGCTTGCCGGGGGGGTCATGTCACGGGGGATCATATCCACCGCGATGGAACGGGTGGCACCGCAGAATGCGGGCGATGCCGCGCAGGCTTCCGGAAATGACGCCGTGCTTGCGGACCGCCTCAATGAAATAGTTGCTGCAACTGGGATAGAATCGGCATTGCCCGCCAAACAGCGGACTCAACAGCCACTGATATCCTTTCACCAGCCCGATGACGCATAGCGCCGGCAACCGCGCAATCGCGCGCCAGACGGTCAGTCGATGTCCGTTGGTGATTTCTTGACTGGGGGTTGATGCTTCATCCCGAATTCGCTCGCACGCCTCGTCACACACGCCCTCTTGCTCCCTGCTTTCTTTTCATTTCGGGTGGCACTGGCGGCTTGTCCGCCAGTGTGATTTCGTCGATGAGCATTCTCGAATTTCAAATCGTCCTTTAACGATTCTTCGTCCAGATCAACCGACCGTCAATTGCCGAGCGGCTTTTATGGATAACGCCGTCAGCGATTCGCGAAATTCATTCACTCCGCCAGATCCCCCCGCTCGCGGAATCAGAATCAGATCCCATCCACTCGGCAACTGATGCTGCGACAACCGAAATGCTTCGCGCAGCAACCGCTTGAGGCGCGCACGGGTGACTGCGCAGCCGTGCTTACGAGAAACGCTCAATCCGATGCGCGTCCATGCGAGACCGTTCGCGGCGACGAACACGAGCAGCCGTCGATCGCCGAAGCTGTGGCGCTGATCGTAGACTCGCTTGAACTCCGCCGCCGATCGCAATCGCTGGGATTTGGAAAATGTGTATTGCAAACGTGTCACTCGTATTCACCGCGAACCGGGGTATCCGAATCATCCATCGCGATCATCTTCGTCGGCAGCGTGCGGCGGATGATCGGTCGACTGCGTTCCCGAACCGGCGCCGTTCGGTGTCGCGGCACGTTGGCGGAGGTACCACAATGAATCGGGAAGCGGGACATTTTTTAACGGAGCGCGGGCCAGCCGTCGCACGCGCCTGCCCCAGATCAACAGGCCGGCGAACGACAACACGATCACCACGACGGTCAAAAACAGCAGAACCACGACTGCATCCACATCGCGTTTTTGCGCTTTGTGTCCAGCCGTGTCGGAGGGGCTTGATGCAGCCGACGATGCTGCATCGGCCTGTTTCTTGACGTTTTCATCGGCCGCAAAAATCGCGGGGGACGATAAACCAATTAGCACCGCGAAACAGCATCCGAGGCAGGCGTTGCTTCGCCCCGTCGGTGCGAAGTTCAGGATTCCCCGAGGCAACACGCGCATAGGCTCACCATAGTCCCGTTCGAGGATTCTCTTCCTTGAGATTCGCGATCTGCTGATAAAGCGCCAGGGCCTTCTCGCTCGCCGATTTGGGAATCGCGATCTTGACGAGGCAATACTGGTCTCCCTGACGGCTCGTTTCGGGATCGATCAGGCCTTTGCCGCGCAGTCGCAGTTTCGTCCCGCTCGATGTTCCGGGGGGGATCGTGAGCGTGAACAGCCCTTCGGTCAACGTGGGGACGTCGACCTTGCCCCCCAACACGGCTTCGGCAGGAGAAACGGGAAGGTCGAGCATGACGTTGGCCCCCTCCACCCGGAAGTACGGGTGAGGAGTTATCCGCACGATGAGGAACAGATCCCCCGCCGGCGCCTCCGGTCCACCCGGTTCACCTTGGCCGGACAGGCGAATCACCTGCCCGTCGGTCACACCTTTGGGAATCTTGACCGACAGCCGCTCTGATCCGCTACGGCGGCGGACGTGAACGTCGTGAGTTCCCCCCTGGGCGGCCACCATCAGCGGAATTTCGATATCCATGCGAATGTCAGACCCGCGCTCGGGGCGCGGCGCACTTCGCGACGAAGAACGGTGCGACGATCGCCGGCTCCCTCCGCCGCCACCTCCGCCGAATATGCTGCTGAAGTCGAAACCTTCGCCCGGTTCGCCCGCTACCCCCTGGCCGAAGATTTCCTCAAGGTCGATGGGGCCTTTACCGCTCGGACCGGCCCACGTGTAGGTGTGTTTGGGACCGCGGCTGCCTCGGCTTGAACTCCCTCCGCCGGGATATCCCGACCCGAATTGATCGTACATCTTCCGCTTGTCGGCATCCCCCAGCGTCGAATATGCCTCCTGGATCTCCTTGAATTTTTCCGCGGCCTGCTTGTCGTTGGGACACATATCGGGATGATACTTGCGGGCTAATTTCCGGTATGACTTCTTGATTTCCTCGGCGGTGGCATTGCGAGAAACTTCCAGTGCTTTATAAAAATCGGGTTCGGACATGCCTGAACTTTCCGTAGCGTATTTTTCTCGCGACTAATATTTTGTTATCCGCATGGCAGAGACGGTTTTCATTTCGGCATCATAGCACAATCGACGGACAAATTGCTCGCATATTCCCGCCGATAATCGTCGCGCCCGATTTCGATGCGGCTGATATATGGTATCCCGATGCTTCGCGCAGGTCCATTCAGCGTATGATTAGGTTCAGCTCGTTCACCCCGTCACCCTCGTCGGGTTTCGTCCCCGCTTCGAATTCGCGGAGCAGTTGCTCGGAGCGAAAGACGATCTCGGCATCGTCGTGCGATTTGGCCTTTTTGAGCTTGTCGCGGGCTTGAACGCCGATCCGCCGCAGCGCCTTGGTCGCCATTTCGCGCTGCGCCCATTTCGGATCTCCCAACTGGAGTATCAACTGATCGACGTCGGCGGCGATCTCCGGATCGGCGTGGATCACGATCACGATCCCGACTCGCACCAGTTTTTCGGGACCGGGCAGCACCTCCAGCGGCAGCATCGCTTCCAACGCTTCGGGATCCATCCGATAAATGCAGACGCCGAACGTTTGCGAGGCGGTCCAATGCGAGAGCACATCGGCGATCACCTGCCCCTCGCTTTCACCCAGGCCCCATGCAGCGAATTGCGGCTTCCACTCTTCGAAGATATCAGTGACTTCGCGGTACGTTTTTTCTTTCCACGAGAGGGGCTGCCCGAATGATTTCTGCTCAGCAGAATCGTCCGAAGCCTTGGGGCGCTGATCGGCGGGAACCGTCTCCAGCCGATCGAAATGGCCGACTCGCCAGGTTTTGTCTTTCTGCGATTGAATGAAGGCGACATCCGAAAGCGGATGATCGGTGAGATTACCGATGAAATATTGCTCGCCGTTCTTGCTGATTTTCACGGCCAAGGGTTTCTTCAATTCCAGATCGTACAGCAAGCCGCGTCCGCGTGCTTTGGGAAGCAGTTGCCGTGACGGATCGTTCTGAACTGCGGCCAGCCATGCCGGATATTTCTCCGCGATGTCGCTATTTTCATTCGTCGCGGATGGCTCGGTCACGTTCATCCACTCGATGCGGCGCGTCCGGATTCTGGCTTTGGGCCACGTGCAATAGAAGTTGTTGACGTCGTTTCCCTTCAGCACCACATCCAGCGTTTCGGGGAGCGGGCCTTCAAACGTGATGAAGCCGATCGGCGACGGGGGATGCCGATTTCGATCGAGGGACGACTCACCTTCAGTCTCCTTGACGCGCGGCGGTTTCCGCTTCGACGCGATGAAATCGGGAAATCCGTTATAAACATACGACTGCGCGTTCCACAACTCAGCCTGCGGAGTCGCTACCCAAATCTGCACGTCGCGCACCGTCAATCCCGCCGCGAGTTTCTCGCCTGGGCTTTTGCTCTTCGTCGATTTCTGTTTTGAGGTTGCTGCCGCTTTGTCCTTCTTCGGTTCATTCGCATCTTGTGCGACCGTTACCGCAGAAAACATCGCCGACACGATCAATGCGATCGACAGCTTGAAGTAGGCCGTCGGCACGCCCGGACGTATGAATGATCGATGCAATGGTGTCATTTATGGCAGTTCCATTATTTTTCAGCCGTGACGTTCGCCCGCACCAGTCGGGGAGCGATCCAGACGACGCGGTCGCCGACATCTTGTCCGTCGCCGAAATCGACTTCCAGCACCAGTTCGCGAACGCCGGTGACATCGACGGTGATCTCGGCGGCGGGTTGTTCTGCTGAGAATCGCAGCGATTCGAAGAGGATGCGATCGTCCCCCTTCACCCGCACATCGACGTTCCCTAATTTCCCCAGTGAGTTGAGAAAACCAACCTGCGAACGAAAGGACGAAAACTCCCCCTCGATCGCATATCGCAGCACCGTGCGGGAATGGACGAGCAATCCCTCTCGGCAAGCGATGTGTTGACCGTTCGCCCCTTGACCCACTTCGACGGCATTCGACTCGTCGATCGTTTGCCAGTTCCACGAGCGATTGAAATACGGCGTCTGTTCGACCGATGACGGTTCGAGGGCGACCAGCGGCAGGACTTTTCCATTCCGCACGACGATTCGCGAAACTTCGCGCTGGGACAATACGACATCCTGCCCCCAGATCGTGGTGAATTTCATCTCCCCATCGACGAGAGACACCCACGTTCCCGGCAATACGCTCCCATCGGCAACGGTCAACAGGTGATCGGCCGGCGCAGCAGGTGCCGGCTTGCCTTGAACGTCCGAAGCAACGGCCGGATAGCCGACGGCGATCAGCCGATCCAGTTTGATTTTCCGGTCCTGCCCCTGAAATTTTACAACCAGAGCATCGGCTTCGATACCAAGAATTTCGCCCGTCAACTTTTGAATTTTATCGTCTTGATTTCGAGCGCAGATGATCGCATCGGGAGGAGATTCTTCGTCGGTTGCCGTCGACGACTTCGATGCCGTTGCCAGCACATCCGCAATCTCTGTCGCGGCATTCGCACGATCGGCTTTGTGAATTCCCATAATCACGGAAACGGGGATCTGCAGCGTCCGCTTTTCATCCCCCGCGGCGACTTCGCATTCGACGCCCTCGGCGTTCCACGCCGTCAATCGGCCTTGAATGAGCGCGCGGTTTTTGAGCACGATCGACCAGTCGTATGCGGCGGAGGTGGTCGGCAAATCCCAGAGATGCCGCGGAGTTTCGCCGAAAACCAGCCGCCCGTTTTTGCCGTCCGACTGAAACTGGTATTCGCCATCGTCATCGACCTTGAGATAGCCGATGAAGAGCAAGCCGACATTTTTTTCGACTCCGCCCGCCTTTTGGTTGATTTGTTCGACGAGACCTTGTTGGGTGCGGAGCGATCGCGCGAATTCGGATCCTGACGTCCAGGTTCGCTCCGCATCGGGCAACTGATACGCTGCGTATTGGATCTGTGGTTGAGGATTCTCCGGATGCTCTGGCAACCTGTAACCATCTTCATCGATCCCCCCCGATGGAGGACCGTCGCTTTTGATCTCGGAGTGAAACCAGCGATCCGCCGGGACTTCCGCCGATTTCTCGCCCGCTTTCGACCATCTCAGCCGCAGACGTTGTTCGCGGTCGCCGGTCCACGTGATGAAGCTGACTTTGTGCATCCCGGCCCGCAATTTGATGCTCCCTTTTGTTGCGGTCCGGACGGATGACACGGCGAGCGGATCGCGCGGCGGGGCGGGAGCCGCACCTCCGCCGATGAATGCGCGGGCCAAAGCGCCGATCAGATTGTTACCCGCGCGCGGGGCGGGAATCGCATCGGCTTCGCCCTCACTCTCTTCTTCCAACGCCTCGTTGATCTTCGTCGGCGGTTGAGTTCGCGAGGAAAAGACTTCGACGTCGCCGGGATTTATCCCCACCGTCGAAAAAAAGTCGATCTTATACGCATCGACAAGCGGTAATACTCGAGTTGTGGTTCCGCTCGAATCGAACCCATCGTTCGTCAACACCTTTTGAGGCGACTTTCGCAATGTAAAATTCTGATCGTGGAACTGGAGCACTTCCCCCCGTTCGATCGTCCCGTCAAACGATTCAACCTCGTCGGCGCGCACATTCGATGCGCACAGCCACATCACCATCCACAGACAAAAGGTTGTGGCATACGATGGCGCGGCGACCGCGTTATTCGGGCTTGAGTTCCGTCTCGGTCTCTGTTTCACGGTTGGATTCCGTCGATTGGGTGTCCGTCGAGTCGGTCGCGAGTTGACGATAATAGTCTTCCAATATCTGCTCGAAGCCGGCGGGAAACTCTCCCGTTTGCGACTGTAAGATTTTCTGGCGTTCTTTGGGAGTCAGATCGGCCCATTTTCGGCGACTGCTTTTGGGATCGCGTAAATCGCCGGTCCCACCCGGACCTTGAGCCAGCGTCGAACTGTTGGCGGGACGCGTGGGGTTTCCGCCCGCCGTTCCCGACCCCGAACCCGAACCGCTGCACGCGCGTTCGAGCATCTTCACGAGCAGTTCCCGTTCCGACAGAATGCGCGGCTGATCTTCTTCCGCCGGCTTTTGGATTTCACCCCCGGCGAGATCCGTGACGACGACTTCCATCTCTCCTTCGAGATGCTTGAAGGGATCCTTCATCCAGGGTGCGTCTGCCCCGGCGGGTGGGCCATCGAGAATTTTTTGCAGCGGATTCAAATCAACTGCGGTCCCCCGCTCTTTCAGCAGCTTCTTGACAAGCGACCCCGTCCCGCGCGGCTTCGTTTTCTCAACGCTGACTGACGATGGTTGCTTCTCCGGTGCGGACTTCACGCCGTCCGGTCGCTGCGCCTCGACGGCATCCGACTCGGTTGCGGAGTCGACTTGAGACCAGACGCATTCTGGAGAGATCATCGCCAGCAACCCTATGACGCAGGCAATCATCCGAACACACGCCGGGTGGCACTGGCGGCTTGCCCGCCAGTGGAATTGACCGTTGATGATCATTCGGCGAAGCGGAGCTTCGAGGACTGGCGTTCCCAAGCGGAGCTTGGGAACGAGATTATTGACTTTACTCATCATTCACCTCCTGCCAGGCAATGCGGACACGTCATCGTATGCAGCCGTTCGGTCATGATGCGAATCTGCTCCTGTTTTTTGCTCAACGTCAATTGCCGCGCGGGATCGACCGGCTGGCCGGCGAGTTGATCGGCCTGCAATTGCCGGGTTTCGCGGTGCAATGCCGCCTCCATGAGATACAGCATTTTGACTTCGGATAACAACTTGAACTGATCCCCCTGGCAGCCTTTGCACTTTCCCTGCCCCTCTTTTTTCGACTGCGACGATTTGGCGGCGGCCTCGAGCGCTTCGAGCAGCATCTGCAATTCGGTTTCGATCTGCCGCTGATCCTCGACGAGCCGTTCGTCGGCGTGCGATTTGGCCAGTTGTTCGCTGACCGCCAGCATCTGCGACTTGACCGAATCGAGGGCCATCGGCAGCACAATGCTGAACTGTACCATTTCGGTCACGCCGATCGCCTGCTGACAGAGATCGACGATCCGATCCTCGGCGACCACCAATCGACGGACGGCTAACAACGCATTCTCGTTCTGTTCGCGCACGCGGGGGACGAGTTTTTCCGTCGTCTCGCGAATTTTGATTTGCTGCACGATCATCTGGCGGATTTGCTCCATCACGCGCTGACGAGCAGTCGCGGCGAGTTCTTCCTGCAATTTGCGTTCTTCTTCGGCGAGTTGCTCATCGGCTTTGGCGAGATCTTCGAGGGCTTTTTTCTGATCCTCTCCCGCTTCTTTCGGTTGCGATTGGCCGAGTTTCTGGCCCGCCGACCCCATCTTCTTGCCGGCGGCACCGACTGAATTCGCGGCCTCTTCGCAATTCGAGCCGATCTGCTTGATCAACTGCTGCAAATCCTCTCCGGTGCGCTGATTTCGCTTTTCGTTCGCCGCAAGCGCTTTGTTTTGCTGCTTATCGGATGCGTTATTCTTCGCGGCGGCGTCGGTCTGCTGATTCTGCTTTTGCTCTTTATCGATCAACTGACCGAGAGCCGCGCGGGCTTCGCGGATTTTCCTGAGCTGTTCGAGCTTCATTTCGAGATTGAGATCGGTCGACAACAGGAGCTTCTTCAGCTCCTCCAGCCGGGCGATGATTTCCTTCTGCTCCGCCGTAGCATCGGTCAGGTCGAGTTCGCTGATCAGTTCGGAGACCTGCTTCATCCGTTCGACGATCAACTCATCGCGGGCGCGGCGGACCCCCATCAATAAACGGGCGGCGTTGTCGGGCTGCGTATTGCGGATCAAATTGGCGAGTTGAAACATCCGATCTTCCAGCTCGCGCATGTGGGCTTGAGCCTTGTCCTGATCGAACTGCAACTTTTCCTGCGGAGTGATCGTCTTGCGACCGGTCTGGCTGGGGGAGCCTTCCGCCGGCTTCTTCCCCTCAACCGCCGGCTTCGTATCATCCGCCCGCGAAGGGGAAGACACAAGCACGCTGATGCCCATGAGACACGCGAGCACGATCGTTATCTCATACCTGGATGCCATTGAGTCCCTGTGACTTCGCATGAGAATTTTCCTTTTCCAATTCCCCGTCGTTTTGCCATGCCTGAATCCAAGCCGCTTTATTATATCAGTTCAGATCCGGTTGTCTGCAACAGTTTCGATTTCTCGTCGAATACAAGACTGCGTCTATTTCTTCTTATCCTCTTCCTCGTCGAAAACCGACTCGATCTGCTTCTCGCGCATGGTTTCGGTATGTTTGCGGATTTCCGTTTCGAGTTGAATGACCGCGTTGAGTTGATTGATGACGTCGATGAAGCTGTCCCATTGAGCCATGTTCTTCAGGATTCGATCCATGTCCGCGACGATTTGATCCTGCCGTTTCGCCAGCGATTCGATCGCGCTCGTGGAATCGTCGGCGAGTTTTTCCCAAGCGTCGCGCTGCTGCGTGAGCGTGCGATCATGCAGATCCGAAAGCGGATCGAGCACCGACTGGCGAATGAGCTGATGCGCTTCGGGTCCGCCGAGCTTGTTCCATTCCATCTCGGCGACGGTCTCGCCAAGCGACTGCTGAATCATCGAAACTTCGCGCTGCACGACGCGGTGTCTCCGCAGGAATTCGCCCGCCTGCTCGGGATATTGTCCCAATGGGATTTCATCGCGAATTTTTTCCGCTTCGTCGGCGGTCTTGCGCAGGCGGGCGCGCAATTGCTGTTGCCGCAGCAGAATCTCGCGGAACAATTCTTCCGGCGTGACGATGCGAAAGACCAGACTGCGCGAGCGGGTTGTTTGTGCCCCTGTGATGCAATCGTCCTTCGCTTCCACGGCGAGTTCGACGGTACAGCCGGGGGTGAGTTTGAACGGCGCCAATTCCACCTGGCCGTTCAATTCCAGCCCCGTTTCTTTTGTCGGCATGACAGGTCCATACAGCGAACGAGTCGATTGTTCGGTCAGAGACTCACTTGTCGCCGGTGCATCCGTCCCCGATTTTTCACCGGCAGGCGATTTCGCTTCCGGGGGTGAGGTTGCTTCCGTCGACGCTGAATTCACGAGCAATCGTGTCAGCTTTTGGTCGAGGTTCACCGATTGAATGCCGAAGTCGTCGCGGGCCGACAACACCCACGGGATGACCGAATTGGGGGTCACGCGAAGTTTCACGCCGGTCTGCTTGAACGTCAGGTGGGGCGGACGGTCGGGTTGCAGTCCGATCGCCACGGGACGAGGAAACGACGACAACCCGGTGACGGCGCTGACGAGCGTCACGCGCATCTGCACCGCCTCGCGATGCGTCCACCTCGCGATAAACTTGCGTTGATCGTCGCTCGCCGCCGGTCCGACTTGCCCCGAAATCATTTCAAGTTCGATTTTCGCCAGCGGTTCACCGGCGATCATTTCCAGTTCCGCTTCCGCGCTCGGCAGGAGCTGCACCGTCCCTTCGGTTCCCGAAAAGCGGTACTCGACGGGGGTCTCGCGCTGCGGATATTTCCCCGTCAGTTTCATCTCCGTCAATCGCGGACGGTCGACCGGCTCAATCAACACCGGCCCCAGACGTGCATCCCCTCCGCGGATCGTCACGGTGATCGGCGCCATGAGCGGCGTGAGTTCATATCGAAAATCACCCGGTGCATATTGCGTGAACGTGACATCTTCATCGAGCGAGTTTTCAGTTTGGTCGATGTGCATTCGCACGTGTTCGGTCGCTTCGTCTCGATCGGTGACGTTCAATTGCAGCAACACGCTTTCGCCGCGCGGGACCATCAACCGGCCGTTCACATAGCCGACGAGTTCCAGCGACGTGCTGCGCGGCCACGGGGTATCGCCTGCCAGCAGCCAGCGGTCGGCCCAGATTTTCACCGTCAACGGCGAGATCGCCGTCAGCAAGACCGGGAGCATCAGGGCGCCAAACAATATCGCCAGGCATTGACGTTGATGCCGACGGTTAAGGAATACGGAAAAATCGATCGGATCGAGCACCGCATGAGACTGCTCGACCGCGCGATGGATCAACGACTCGGAGACCGCCGACTGCTCGGACATCTGTCCCGGCAATTGCAGCACGGTCGCCACACGGGGGGCGATGCGCTGCCATTCCGCACGGTTCTCGATCTGGACGTTCTTGTCCTGCCGCGACTCATCGAGCGACGACATGAGTTCGAGGGGATCGAGCGGCGACGTCCATAAGCGGAGGACCCGCAGTCGGACGAATGTGAGCAGTCCGCCGGCGAACGCCATGGTGATCGCGATCCGCGTGGCGACCTGAAACTCGAGCCACCAGTCGAACGCCAGCGTCAAGAGAACCGCGCCGACGATGAGCGAAACCAGCCACGTGGTCCCTTCGAGCAACAGCAGCCGGCGGACCCGGCGGCTGAACGCCGTCAGCCGGTCCAGCAGCCGCTCCTGGATGACTCGAATATCGGAAGGTAATTCGGTGGTGCTCATATCAATCGATGCCGTTTTCTCAATAACCATTCGGCGAGAATCGCGAACAAGAACAATCCGTATAACAGCGGAGCGTTCCAGATCTCCTGTCGTTCTTCGAGAACTCGCGTCACTTTGCGGATCGAAAAGGCGTTCTCGACTTCATCGCTCCGCAAGAGCGGATACATCTTACCGCCGGTTTGCGTCGCCAGCGATTCGAGAATCGCCTGATTCAATGTCGGGTTGGCAAATTCGAGATTGGGTAACGCGACGTCGATCGTCAACGTCGCCGCCTGCACCTGTGCGCTTTGGGTTTCGTCCCCCAACCAGACGCGCACGAAATGCGGTCCGGCTTGAGCGACGGTGAACGTCGTTTCGAATTCCCCTTCCTGGCTTCCCGGCTGCAGGACGATCGGGATGGGGGCTTCGTCTCCGTAATCGAGTTCGCCTTGAAGTTGCGTCATCCCCGGTTCGATCATCGTCGGATCGTTGAAGCGGGCGACGATGCGGACCTGCTGACCCGGTTGATATTGGGTCTGATCGGTCGTCAGGCGAAACGGATAAACGCCCCCCAACTGCTTGCTGCGCCCCGCACGATCGACCATGCGCGCCCAGAAGCCGTCGAAGTATTGATCGTCGAGATATCTCCAGCGGTACGTGCTGTCGAAACCGACGAAGATCGTCCGGCCCGGCCCGACGAATTGCGTCGCGAGCAGAACTTCGGGCCCGAACTCGTTACGCATCCGCGGATCGCCATGCACGGCGAGAACCGTGGCGCCCGGTTTCGCCCGCGTGACGGGAAAATGCCAATACATCCCGGGGAGGCTCTCGATGATCTGCTGATTCTTCTGAGCTTCTTCGGAAAACTGAAACAGCGCATCGCGCACGCCGTTGGAGGTTAACTGCATCCGCCAGGGGGCTTCGGCACTCAGTTTCATCAGCACCTGCGAACGAAACAATCCCGGTTCACGGATCACCGGCAACAACGACATCCAAGAAAGCGCGGGATCGGACTGCCGATCGAACAGTCCCGATGTGTGCATTTCACCGGCGATGTAGATCAGACCTCCGCCGGCACGTGCGACGAATCCCGTCAGCAACTCCGGAAAATTTTCAGGCCAGCGCGCAGGGTCGGGATCGTATAGAATCACGCAGTCGTACTCGTTGAGTTCGTCGCGCGTTTGCGGCAAGCGTTCGATCGGGACGTCCCCCGGATGTTCATACGCGGCATCGGCGGCCATCAGCCACGTCGAGAGATCGATACTGCGATCGCGGATCAGCGAATTTCTCAAGAACTGAACTTCGGGAAACGTCGCCCCCGCGATGAACAGCGCCTTGAGCTTCTGACGGATGATTCGTACTTCGGCCGTCGCCACGTTGTCGTCCTGCGTCATTTCCGCACCGACATTGTTGAGCTGCGCGCGAAATTCGAGCCGGCAGGGGTTCTCTTCGCTGAATTCAAACGGAAACGTTTGCAGTTGCCCGTCGAGATTGAGAACCACTTCCTGCTGGGCGATCTCTTCCCACGCGCCGCCGTCGCGGCGTTTTTCGACCAGCAGCGTCGCGGGGGCCCCATCCATACCGCGAGATTCGAGCGAGACCGTGAGTCGATTGGCATCCTTGATGAAGGCGACGGGATTGGTCTGAACTTCGCTGACGCGCGCATTCCGCGGCCCTTCGGTCGTTCCCATCGTGACGGTCGCAATCGGAATTCTCTCATCGACCGCCATTTGTGCCGCCGATGAAACCGCTTCACCCACGTTCGATTGCCCGTCGCTGATCACGACAATGCCGCTGATCGGCAAGCCCCGATAGGCGAGTATCGCCTGCCGGAGCGCGGTCCCCAGCGCGGTCGTTTCCCCCTGGGCGATGATTTCGGTGGAGTCCTCCGGCGTGGCGGCGATACTTTTTTCGGTATCGTTGTTGAATTGCTCCGCAAAGGTGTGGAGATGCACGATGCGGTCCCCTTGCGATTCCAGTCGCTCGATCAGATCGTGACGCAGCAACTGTGTGGCGAGTTCCAGACGCGACCGCTGACGGACGCCGTCGGCTCCCCCTGGCAGTTCGAGTTTGGCGGCGATCATTGCGGCCTCGTTGGTCTCCTTCCACGTATCGCGGAGGCCCATCGATTGCGAATTATCGAGCAACACGATTTGATGCGAGGGGACTTCTTCCCGCGTGCTGAGCACGACGACCGGCTCGAACAGAATCGCCAACACCGTGACCAACGCCAGCAATCGCAGCCCGATCATCGCGCGACGGCGGGAGGAGAGGACATGCCCTGCTTCCCAGCGATAGAGAAACACCAATCCCGCGATCGCAACCGCGAAGCCGAGTCCGATCAACAAGGCGGCTTCACCCGACGGCTGGGCGAGCCATTCGAGGCGCCAATTTCCTCGCTCCATCCAGGAGGAGGAGTCGATGCCGAACAGCCAGCTTAAAATGCGTTCGCTCATCGGACTCGCCCCACCCATGCCGCCAGCAGACTTTCAGCCACCACAAACCCCAGCACGCAAATCATCGCCGACTTCCACAGTTCCGCACCGCGATCTTCGGCGGCGAGCGACGATTCGTTGTCGTTGATGATTTGCGGCCCGATTCGTCCCAGAAATTGTTCCCGCTGCGCATCGGTCGGGCGATCGAGTTGGCTCTCGCGCACGTCGGGATTCACGGCGAGCATCACCGACGATTCATTGCCTTGCGTCGATTTCCAGGAGAGTTGATATCGTCCGGCCGAGCGGGTTTCCGTGTATTCCACAAACGGTTTTTGCGGATTCGCACGATCGACCGAGAGCGGCAACGCCGCGACCGGTTGCGCGGTTTCCTGTTCGGCCAGCGATGGAGGAGTCATCGAGGCGGAGGTCACCACATCCAACGGCGAAAAATTCCAGTGGATCAATTGGCCGGCGATCAGGTTCAGTTGACTGTTGTTGCGGGCGGCGATCGACTGCACGATCAGCCGCGTGGTGAGCACGAAACTCGGATGGACCGGCCAGTCACTCCACGCGCGATCGGCAGTCAGCCCGAACAAGACGACGTGCCCATCGCCGATCGTTTTCTCGACGACGGCGGGCGTCTGCTCCTGAACGTTCCAGCGGGCCAGCACGCTGACCGCATTTCCTGCTGCGGTGGTGATCCCCAATTCCTGAATGCGATGCGGCCGGATTTCGGAAAACATCTCGGCGGAGATTCGTCCCAATTCCTGCAGCGGGGAATCGGAGACGGATTCCAAAACCATGCCGTCGATCTCCTGATCGCGGACTTGCCCCAACTCCGCCGGAAGCAACCCAGTGCCATTCTCGTAGAGTGACAGATTATACGATCCGCTGTCGATTTGATCTCCCACGAAGATCATCAGTCCCATGCCGTTCTCGACCATCTCTTCGAGTTCGACGCGCCGCTCTTCGGGAACGCTCGACACATTGGCGAGCACGAGCACGTCGGGGGCCGACATCGGTTGCCGGCTCCATTCGGAATCGGCCATGCGCGTCACGCGCCACGGTGCCGAACCGGAAGAGAAGACCGCCGACAGAAAGTCGGTCTCGCTCTCGAACGGGCGCGAACCCGGTTCGCCGTCGACCAGCAGAATGTCGAGCGTTTCGCGAACGTCGATTTCCAACGCGCGGCGATTGTCGGCCGGCAGTTGATCGTCGGGCAAACTCAATTCGATGCGATGATATCCCGCACTCTCGAACGAAACGGGAATCGGAACCGTCACCGATTCCCGCGGCGGAATTTCGGGGAATGTCATCGTGCTCGACTGCTCGTCGACCTGTAAAGTTCCCGTGAGCGCAACCGATGGCTCGTCGCTGTCGTTCCTGATTTTCGCTTCCAGAAGGACTTTGGTGTCTTTCAACGGAACCGGCGTGAGCACCGTCAGCG